>NZ_JBHXRW010000039.1:0-79041 GCF_042716635.1 Streptomyces sp. NPDC058664
GCCCGGGCCGGGGGGGTCCGGGGGGGCGGGGGTGGCCCCCGGGGGGGGGGGGGGGGGGGGGGGGGGGGGGGGGGGGGCGGAGGAAGGTGACGGTCGCGATCGTCGGCTCGGCGGGCGTGGTCGGGGTGGAGGGGGCGTTGGTTTCGGTGGAGTGCTCGGGCATGCTTGCGGTGCCTCCTGGTGAGGTAGCGGGGCCCGGCCGGTGCTGCCAGGCGAGGGCCGGGCCCCGCGTGCATGGGGTGGGTCAGGACTGGGCGAGGCGGGGGCCGGTCACGTCCCGGGCCCCGGTGGAGTCGATGAGCCAGACCTCAGGGGTGGCCTCGAAGCGGACGCGGTAGCCACGCGTGGTGGTCCGCTCGATGCCCCGCTGGTCGCGCAGGGCGCGGGTGACGGCGTCCTGGGGAGAGCGGGCGCCTTCGACGAGGACGGTGCGGATGCCGGACGGCGCGACCGGCCATGTGACGGTGTGCGCGGGCTTCTTCCGGGTCACGGACGTGTCCGGCTTGTCGGCGGCGGCCACGTTCTCGGTGACGAAGCGGGGGTCGAGCTGCTTGCGGCTGAACAGACCCATGACGGGCGCTCCCTGGTATGCGGTGGGGTGGGTCAGGCGACGTGCAGGCGGCGCTGTTCGATGACGCGGTCGCGCAGGACGACGGCGTCCTCGCGGCGGATCTGGAGCTTCTTCGCCAGGCCGTGGGCGGAGATCTGACGGCCCTCGGCGACGAGCTCGGCGGCGGCGGTCAGGGCGTCCGGCAGGAGCGCGTTCAGCTCCTCGTCGGACCGTCCCCGGGGCCCGCTCTCACGGGGCTTCTCGGCGGGCGGTTCGGGAGTGTTCGACCCAATTCCCGCCTGGGATGTGGGGGTCTGGGTCAGTTCGGGGAAGGGGTTGAGCCGGGCGGCCTTGAAGCCGGTCTCCAGCAGCTCGTCGCGGACGTTGTCGCCGAGCTCGAACGCCGCCCCGAGCTGGAGCACCGCCTCGGTCGCGGTGGCGTAGAGCTGGGCGGACAGACCGGGCTCGGCGCCGGTGTGGATCCGCCAGGCGGCGGCGAACGCCGCCTCGTCGTCCAGCACCCCGTAGGGCAGGGCGGCCTGGAGCTTGACGGCCTGCTCGACGATCTGCGGGTGGTGCTTGCGGCGGGCGGAGACATGCGCCTTGCGGGCCTTCTCTGCCTGCTTCTGCTCCCGGGTCTTGCCGTGGGAGCCGTGGGTCTTCAGGTCCCAGATGTAGATCGCGAACAGCGAGGAGGCGCCGAGGACGAACGCCACCCACGGGTGGGCGCCGTACTGCTCCCAGCCGTGCCAGAAGTTCACCGCCGCCGCGACGGTGGCGACGGTCCAGGTGCCGATCCGGTACTTGCGGGGCTCGCGGCCGGCGTCCTCGGCCTGTTTGCCCATGAACGTGATGGCCCAGGCGCCGCCCTCCAGCATCGCCGCGAGCAGGCCGGCCATCGGCACGGCCACGGTGGCACCGGTCAGGGCGCCGATCTGGGACAGCAACGCCGGGACGATCGAGGCGACCATCACGAAGCCGACGAACAGCGTCGCCGGATTCGTCTTCAGCCAGCGGACCAGCTTGGCGCGCTGGGCGGCGGCGGCCGCCCTCTTCGCCGCCTGCTCCGCGAGCTTGGCCTTCTTCTCGGCCTGCTCCTGGCGGCGCCTGGCCTCGGCGTCCTTGCGCTTCTCCTCCGCCCGTACCCGCTCGCGCTGCTGGGCGGCTTCGAGCTCCAGGCGCCGGTCCTCACGGTCCTGGGCCCGCTCGGTGGCCCGGTCCGCGCGCCGGTCTTCGCGGTAGCTGCTCATCGGGTACCTCCGGCGGGGGTCGTGATCCCGTACAGGACGTCGGCGAGCTCCTGGCGGAGCTTGGGGGAGACCCGGTCCAGCCGGAACCGGCGTGCGAACCGCTCGTCGGCAGCCGCAGCGGCCCGGGCGATGGTCTCGGTGATCAGGCTCAGCAGCGCCACCGTCCCGGCCAGCAGGCCGAGCGCGAGCTCCAGGACGGCCAGCACGAACAGCACGGTCTGGGCGAGGGACTTCACCGCTCCTCACCCGCCTCAACGAACTCCTCGTACCGGTCGGCGCGCAGCAGCAGACGGTCGACGCCGATCACGCCGAGCGCGGCGATGGCACCGACGAGGGCGACGTCCTGAACGCCGATGACCACGCCCCAGACCTCGGCGGCGACGCACAGGACCAGCAGCAGCCGGTAGTAGGCGAGGGTGTTCACGCGGCACCCCGCACGGAGCCGAGGGCGGAGCGGCGGGGAAAGGCCAGGACCCGGGCGCCGAGCAGGCCCCGGTAGTGCGCGACATCCTCGGCGTCGACGTCGGTCGCGGCCTCGGCCTCCAGGACGGCGACGATGCCGCGCAGCGCGTCCTGGCCGACGGCGGAGTCGAACTCCAGCGGCCCGGCCGGGTCGGCGTCGAAGCCGAGCGCGGCCTCGATCAGCTCGGCCTGCGTAACGATCCGCTGACCAGCAACGATCACGTTCATGGGTCGTACTTCCTCTCAGGGTGGGACGGCCCGAACCGAGGCCCCGGAGTGTCCGCTCCGGGGCCTCTCGCCGTCAGAACCAGGAATCTCCGGCTCCCCTCGACCCCGCCCGTACGAGACGGGCGGAGGAGGCAACCGGCCACAGCCGAGTGGCTGCGGAAGTCGTGGGGTACTGCGTCGGACCTCCGACGCGCGTGGTGCCGCTGACCCCGGGGAGGTCCGACTCCCGGAGCGCGTTGCGGCGTCAATGTCGGCCACGCGGTTCTTTAGAGCCGACTGCGTGTCCCCCTGCGGGGTGTGGGGCCCGGTTGTGACGCGGGCCCGGTCTCGGTCGGCTGGTCTCCACTCGCCACCAGCCGGAGCTGTCACGGCCGTCGTGCTGCGGTGGATCACGCTGTTGAGTTGTGACAAAGCTGCACGCATCACCGAAGCGATACACGCTTGAACATGCATCTCAGATTGGCTCGCTCGATTCGGGCTGTCAAGCCCTTCGCGATTTCCGCGCCGGTGTGGTGTGTCATCAGATTGCCGCTGAGGGCCAGGACGAAGTCACCACGTCGCTGGACGACTTGGGACGTCCTCGATAGCGTTTTGTGGGACGACTACGTCCCTGGACGTCCCTGGGGGATTAGATGGCCAACGAGCGGTTACGATCCGCCATGCTGTCGAGCGGCGTGACGGTGGATGCGATGGCTGAACACGCCGGGGTGGACCCGAAGACCGTCGAGCGTTGGATCACCCAAGGGCGTGCTCCATACCGCCGACACCGACTCACCATCGCCGCCTACCTGCGGGAAGACGAGGCGTACCTGTGGCCTGATGGGCTACCAGAAGGGCAGCGGAAGGACGCAGCCGACGCCGAAGTCCTCAAGGTGTACCCGCATCGCTCTTACGTCCCTGCGGACCTTTGGCTACAGCTCTTCGGCAGGGCCGAGCGCGAGATAGGCATCCTGGTTCACGCTGGCGTGTTCCTTGCAGAGAACCCACGTTGGACGCAGCTGCTGAAGCTGAAGGCATCCTCCGGCGTCCGCGCCCGGATCCTCCTTGGTGACCCAGAGAGCCCGGAGATCCAGCGCCGGGGCGAGGAGGAGGAGATCGGGGAGGGCGTCGCGTACAAGGTGCGGGAGGTCATGAAGCTCTACCGCCCTCTCTACGCAATGCCTGGCATCGAGTTTCGGCTGCACAGGTCGACGCTCCACAACTCCCTGTATCGCTCCGACGACGAGTGGCTCGTGAATACCCAGGTCTACGGAGTCAGCGCACCCATGGCCCCGGTACTGCACCTGAGGAAGGTGGTCGGCGCCGAACTGGTCTCCACCTACCAGCAGAGCTTCGAGAAGGTGTGGAGCGAGGCCGTACCCATCGAAGGGCAACCATGACCCGCACGGACTACTTCAACGATCCCACAGCACCAAAAGCCAACTCCATCGTGCCGGCGGTGACCGCCTTCGTAGTCAACGACGCAGATGAGGTTCTCCTGGAACGCCGTTCGGACAACGGCCGTTGGGGCATGCCCGGAGGCGTCCAGGAGATCGGCGAAAGCATCGCCGGAACCGTCAGGCGAGAGGTCTTGGAAGAGACAGGAATCGCAGTCGAAGTGATCGGCTTGGTCGGCATCTTCACCGACCCTGGCCACGTGATCGAGTTCTCAGACGGCGAGGTCCGCCAGGAGTTCTCGCTGTGCTTCCGGGCAAGGCCCATCAGCGGCGAGATCAAGGTGAGCTCCGAGTCCTTCGAAGTTCGATGGGTTCCACGGTCCGATGTCGATTCGCTCGACATGGCGCCCACGACGAGGCTTCGCCTCGAAGAGGGCTTCCGTGAATCACCCGTCCCCCGTATCAGCTGAACCTCTCCTGGGCAGCCACGGCCCGGCGCTGCTGAACGCGTTCCACTCGATTCAGCAGCTCAGGCCGTGCCGCCGAGACAGCACGGAATACGACGTGCCCAGGACCGTACCGGTCCAGCACCTCCGCCAACCGCTGAGCAGGGTCAACTAGCTGCCCCGTGGGGCTGCTCGTCAGGTCGCAATAAGTGATCGCGTCCACCAGCTCGTGTTCCGCCGGCCCGAACTCGTCGAGCGCCTCGGACAGCCCAAGCTCGACGGCCTCCCACGGAGAGGATGTATGGAAGGCGACGATGCTGCATAGCCGAGGATCTGCCCCCACCACGTCCCGGAGGTACCGGGCACCGTCGATCATGTGCTGCCCCGTGTCCACGGCCTCTCGGGCATAGCCGACGTCGTGTGCGATGGCTGCGGCTGCCAGCAGTTCAGCGTCTTCCCCAAGGGCTGGCGCTAGCGCCAAAGCCTGGGAGTAGACCCGCTGAGAATGAGCCCACCGATCCGGGAAGCAATCGGCGAGCATGGACTCGGCGAGGTCATATGTCCACTCGGCCAACTTCACAGTGCGTACCCTCCGGCTTCATCTCGATTCACGGTGCCGAGCTGACGAACCGCCCAACGCCGTGCTGGGCTCTCACGTACCCAGTCGTCTCTAGTTCGCGAACGGCGCGCCGCACGGTACCTCTGGACACTCCGTAGGCTTCCGCCAGCTCTGCCTCGCTGGGCAGGCGTGCACCAACCGGGAGCGTGCCCTCGCGGATGCGCTTCTGTAGGTCCAACCTGATCTGCTCGTATGGCGCCACCTTGCTTGACGCCGCCACCTGCCGCCCGACTCCCGGAACCGTCGCAATGTCGCCCGACTCTTCCAAGGCACGCAGGGCTCGCCGAACAGTCGTACGCGCTACGCCGAACTCTCGCCCGATCTCCGCTTCGGAAGGCAGACCGTCGGCGTAGGCTCCCTCAACGATTCGTACACGCAGAGCCTCCGAGACCACGAGATAGGTCCCACGCGGACTTGGTTGAGACACACGTACCTCCTGTGACAGTCAGCTCCGTCCAGCCAATCAAGCTTCCCACGAGCCCTGCTCACGGCGTCGCTGTGGGCGCTACGACGTACTTGAGAGGGCTTGCTACTACGTGACAAGACCACTCCGCGCAGAGACGGCCTCGTCAGTCTGCGCGCGTCAGCAACGCTCGTTTCGTCGGTAGTCAGTCGGGCGCCATCTCGTAGGGGCTTTACCGGACAAGGCGTCGATCTCGGCGGATCCGACCTTTAGGCATTCAGGCTGGGACGGCAAGCTGCGGACCTCCTTCAAGGCGATCGGTCCGCACTGCGATTGATCGTCCCGAGGCAGATCGTAAATCATTTACGGGTCAACTTTTAGTCGTAAAATTTAACCATCAATAACTGTGGTGACGTGGTTGCAAGGCATGCGATTCAGGGCTTCAATGGAGGTGATGACCAAAAATTTACCCAGGGGCTCGATCGCGGGCATATCCTAAGCGCCGGGATCAAGTTCATTACTTTCGCGCGATTGTGACCTTTGTACGTTTGACGCTTCACCGCATGCCTAGCAGGAGTTGCGATGCCCACACAAAACCGCTGGCGATACTGCTATTTCTGCAGAAGCCTCTTTTACGACGGATTCGAAAAAGGCGGCGTTTGTTCAGCCGCGCCGAACATGGGCGAACATGTCCCTCACGGCTACGAATTCCACCTGACTTATAACGAGGTGCCAATTCCTGCTATCGTCTCTCAAACCTACCAATCCAACTGGCGAAACTGCCCCAAATGCCAATGCTTGATGTTTAACGGGCACGACAACTACAAGGGCGCCTGTCCGGCGGGTGGGGAGCATGGCAAGGCAGACTATGACTTCCATCTGATGCACTGGTGGGACACAACTGACTACCGGCAGGATGGCTGGCGCGCATGCTGGAAATGCCTATCACTCTTCTACGAAGGCGTAGAGCATTCACCGAAGGGGGTATGCCCAAAGGGCGGTGAGCACGAAGGGCACGGCGACCTCCCTACAACCTTTGACTTCGCGCTTGAGTTCCCCATGAACCTCCACGCGTCGGTCAAAGCTAATGGGGCCTATTCCGTGTATCTAATCGGCAGCGGCTTTACACCGAAAAGTGACGCCCGATTCAGGTGCGGATGGACGGAAAAAGGTACCGGCAAGATTCATCGAGTTATCGATCAGACCCCCATAGTGGTTCGGTCTGATCGCAATGGGTCCGCCAGTACCAGATTCGATATGCCAGTCGCTTATGAGCGTGCAGGAAATACCATAGAGGACGTTGCCACCGGAACCGGAACTTGGGCCACTGAGGATGTTCGCAACTAACGGCTCAGAAAATCATGAGGCCGCCCCCTGCCACTGTGCGCCGATCCCCGCCTACTGAAGTTGCCCAGCTACCGGCACCCTGCCCAGGCCGCAGTGCCGGCAGATTTGATGGCGCCAGGCACAAGGGGCACGCAGACTCTCGGCCGCCTGTAAGCCATACGCGGGCCGCCCGCGCTGACCGGAACTCACCATCGGTCACCCCTCAAATCGGCCCTATACCTGTTTAGTCCTGGATGGGTCTATTCCTCGGCGGGGGTGGGTTACTTCCTGCGCAACGAGCAGCATCTTCCCAGTACAGCCCCACCCCTGTGCAGCCTAGTAATGGGTAACCGGTCTCCGCGACGGGATACCACGGCTCCGCTGCCGCTCCCTGTGTGGCTCCCCGGGAGAGCCACACAGGGAGCCACCGCACACGACATCCAGCGGGCCCAGACGAACGCCCACGGACCAACAGGGCGTCTCAGCTCAGCGCTTCGAGGCCCAGCGGCAGGCGCTCCCTGAGGGCACTCTTACCTGCGTCTTAAAGCGGTCCTAAGAATCGTCCTCTTCCCTGCTCCACCGGCTTTTCCGCGGGTGGCGGCGGCTAGCTTTCTGGCCGACCCCCACGTACCGCCCTCGTGAAGGAGCTGTCCCCCCATGACGTCTCGCCGTACGGCCTCGGCCGTCACCGCCACCGCGGTCCTCGCCCTCTCCGGGCTCGTCTCCGCGCCCGCGTTCGCGCACGGGTCGATGACCGATCCGGTGAGCCGGGTCTCGGCCTGTTACGCGGAGGGGCCGGAGTCCCCGCGGTCGGCGGCGTGCAAGGCGGCGGTGGCGGCGAGCGGGGCGCAGGCGTTCTACGACTGGAACGCGGTGAACATCGCGAACGCCGCCGGGAAGCACCGGGAGCTGATCCCGGACGGCGAGCTGTGCAGCGCGGGCAACGACAAGTACCGGGGGCTGGACCTGGCGCGGACCGACTGGCCGGCGAGCGGCATGACGTCCGGCGCGCACACCTTCCGTTACAAGGGGACCGCGCCGCACCGGGGATCGTTCGAGCTGTACGTGACGAAGGACGGGTACGACCCGTCGAAGCCGCTGGCGTGGTCGGACCTGGAGGAGAAGCCGTTCGCGACGGTGACCGACCCGCGGATGGAGAGCGGCGACTACGTCTTCGAGGGGACCGTGCCGAACAAGTCCGGCCGTCATCTCATCTACTCGATCTGGCAGCGCTCCGACTCGCCCGAGGCGTTCTACACCTGCTCGGACGTGGTGTTCGGGAAGGACGGCGGCGGTACGGCCCCGGCGCCGACCGCCTCCGCGCCGAGCGACGAGCAGATCGAGGCGGGCCAGGACGAGTCGTCGGTCGAGCACGGTGGGCACGGGGACGGCGACGCGGCGACGGGCGCCGGGGAGACGGCGGCGGCCCCGGCCACGACGGTCCCGTCGGCCGCCGCGGCGCCGACCGGGGCGGCCGCGACGGCCACCGCCACGGCCCCGGCAACCACCACGGCCCCCGCTCAGGCCCCCGCCCCGAACGCGCCCGCCCCCGCCGGTTCCGGCTCCGGTGTGGAGCTGGCGGAGACGGGCGGCGACGCCGTCACCCCGTACCTCGCGATCGGTGGCGCCGCCGTGCTCGCGCTCGGTGCGGCCGTGCTCTTCGGGGCCGTCCGGCGGGGGCGGACGGCCCGGCAGGGCTAACCGATCACCGAGAGGCAGGTGGTCGGGGTCGCGTGGGCCGGGTCGAGGGCGTTGGCCACCTCGTGGAAGGTGACCCGGTCCACCGTGCCGATCGCCACGTGCTCGGACAGGTCGAGCGCGCACTTGTCCTGGATGAGGACGTTGGTGACGTTCGGCCCGGACAGGAACTGCGAGCGGTACGGGGTGACGACCTCGTCGTACCGGGTCGCGATGACGTGGTAGCGGACGCCCGGCACGGTGTCGCCGCCCTCGTTGAGCTCGGTGATGAACGGGGAGCCGGCGATCTGGTCGGCGAGGCCCGGGGTGGTGGAGCTGATCAGGTCCTCGGCCCCGGGGAAGTACGGCAGGAGCTTGGTGAGGCCGAGGAGGGTGGTGCCGTGGTTGTCGGGGGCGATTCCGACGAGCGCGTTCACCTTCTCGGCCCCGCCGAGGAACTTGAGGTACCAGCGGGGCATCATGCCGCCCTGCGAGTGTCCGACGAGGTCGGCCTCGGGGGCGCCGGTGGCGGCGAGGACCCGGTCGACGTAGCTGTCGAGCTGTCCGGCGGACGCGGCGATGGGGCCGAGCCCGTGGAAGAACGGCACGTTCGGCAGCTGGCCGTAGTCGAGCGAGAAGACGCAGTAGCCCCGGTTGACCAGGTACGGCGCGAGGCCGAGCCAGTTGTCGACGGAGTTCCCGAAGGTTCCGTGGACGAGGACGACGGGGCGCGGGTGGGCGGCGGAGGGCTTGCAGGAGTAGTCGTTCCAGCCACGGCTGGTGGTGGCGGTCTCGGTCCCGGCCGAGGCGGCGGTGGTCGGGGCGAGGGTGGCGGCGGCGGTGAGGAGCAGGACGGACAGCGCTCTGACGGCGTGCTTCCAGGGGGTCCGGGGCAGCATCGGGCGATCTCCTTGCGGCTCAAGGGGAAAGGTGGGGTGTGACGCCCTGCGGTCCGGACCACAAGTGGGGATGCGCTTCAGCCAAGCTACGCACCGGTAGCCTCGACTGGGAAGTTACGCGTCGGTAAAAAGTGATGCATCGTCAAGATGGTTTGATATTCGGCCTGTTGGGTTTCCCGCGAGTTCGGGAGGATCGCCCTCGGGCGGGGCTTCTTCGCCCCGGACCGCTTCGAACGTCCGTACGGCAAGACGTGCGACCCCTCCCCGCCTCACCCGTCCGGGCGCACCCCACCTGCGGAAACACCCCCCGCCCCGGAGCGTGAGGGCATGAGCCTCGTCGACGAACTGAAAAGCGCCGTCACGCCCCGAGCCGCCCTCCTGGTCGTCGGTGTCTTCGCCCTCCAGCTCCTGTTCATCGCCTCGTACGTCGGGGCCCTGCACCATCCCCAGCCGAGGGACGTGCCCTTCGGCGTCGTCGCGCCGCAACAGGTCTCCGCCCAGCTCCTCGGCCAGCTGGAGAAGCTCCCCGGCGACCCGCTCGACCCGCGTACGGTCGCCGACCAGGCCGAGGCGCGGCAGCAGATCCTGAACCGGGACATCGACGGCGCCCTGATCGTCGACCCCCGGGGCCGCACCGACACCCTGCTCGTCGCCTCCGGCGGCGGCACCGTGCTCTCCTCCGCCCTTGAGACGATCTTCACCCGGGTGGAGGGGGCACAGCAGCGGACCGTACGGACGGTCGACGTGGCCCCGGCGTCGGCGGAGGACTTCGACGGGCTCTCGGCCTTCTACCTCGTCGTCGGCTGGTGCGTCGGCGGCTACATCTGCGCCGCGATCCTGGCGATCAGCGCGGGCTCCCGGCCCGCGAACCGCGAGCGCGCGATCATCCGCCTCGGCGTGCTCGCGGTCTACTCGGTCCTCGGCGGCCTCGGCGGCGCGGTCATCGTCGGCCCGGTCCTGGGCGCCCTGCCCGGCAGCGTCGCAGCCCTGTGGGGGCTCGGCGCACTGGTCGTCTTCGCCGTCGGCTGCGCCACCCTCGCCCTGCAGTCGGTCTTCGGGATCGTCGGCATCGGCCTGGCGATCCTGATCGTCGTGGTCGCCGGCAACCCCAGCGCGGGCGGCGCCTTCCCTCTGCCGATGCTGCCCCCGTTCTGGAAGGCGATCGGCCCCGCCCTGCCGCCGGGCGCGGGCACCTGGGCGGCGCGCTCGATCGCGTACTTCAAGGGCAACGACATGACCGGCTCGATGCTGGTCCTCGCGGCCTGGGCGGTCGTCGGCGCGGCGGTCACCCTGGTGATGTCCTCGCTGAAGCGCAAGCCGGAGGGAGAGCCGATCGCCGGGGAGCTGAACGACACCCGGGTCTGATCCCGGCCCTTCGAGGTGCGGGTCATCGGCATCCGCGTGGCACCAACGACCCTCCCTCCGGCCGCCGGAGCGGTCGGAGGGACGGTTCGGAGCCGGGGCCGGTCAGTAGACGCTGACCCCGTACGCGCTCAGGGCCTCCGTCACGGGCTGGAAGAAGGTCGTGCCGCCCGAGGAGCAGTTGCCGCTGCCGCCGGAGGTGAGGCCGATGGCGCGGCTGCCGGAGTAGAGCGGGCCGCCGGAGTCGCCCGGCTCGGCGCAGACGTTGGTGCGGATCATGCCGTAGACGATGTCCCCGCCGCCGTAGTTCACGGTGGCGTTGAGGCCGGTCACCGAGCCGCTGTGGGTGCCGGTGGTGGAGCCGCGGCGGGTGACCGACATGCCGACGGTCGCGTTGGCGGCGCTGGTGATGTCCACGCTGCCGACGGTGCCGGGCTTGGAGACCGCGCTGTTGGTGTAGCGGACGATGCCGTAGTCGTTGACCGGGAAGCTCGACCCGGTCGTGGAGCCGAGGACCGTCGAGCGGGAGGAGTTGGAGTACCAGGTCCCGGCCCCGTCGGTGCAGTGACCCGCGGTGAGGAAGTAGGACGTCCCCGCGCTGTCGCGGACGTTGAAGCCGAGCGAACAGCGCCAGCCGGCGTCGGCGTAGATCGCGTCGCCGCCGGAGATCAGTTTGGTGAACTTCCCGGGGGTCCGCTCGATCCGGATCGCACCGGCGTCGGCGCCCGCCCGCTGCTTGATCCTCGCGATCTCGGCCGGGGAGACGGTGGAGTCGGCGGTGACGACGACCTTCCCGGTGGCGGTGTCGACGTGCCAGGCGGTGCCGGCCACGTCGGCGGCGAGCACGGCGTCGCTCGCCGCGGAGAGCCGGTCGGCGCCGAAGGTCCGCGCCGAGTCGGCGCTCGCGGTGGGGACGGCGAGCGTCGCCGCGGCGGCGGTGAGACCGGCGGCGAGGGCGAGCAGCCGGAACTTTCTCGTGGGGGTGGTGCGCATGGTCCTCACTTCTCGTTCCTCCTGGGTGGGGGGATGGGTGAACGGGCCGTGCGGGTGGCGGATCAGTAGAGGCTGACCCGGTACTTGGCGAGGGCCTCCGGAACCGGCTGGTAGAACGTGGTGCCGCCGGTGGAGCAGTTGCCGCTGCCGCCCGAGGTGAGGCCGAGCGCCTTGGTTCCGTCGTAGAGCGCGCCACCGGAGTCGCCGGGCTCGGCGCAGACGTTGGTCTGGATCATGCCGCGGACGGTGCCGCCGCCGGAGTAGTGGACGGTGGCGTTCAGCCCGGTGACGGTGCCGCTGCGGGTGCCGGTGGTGGAGCCGGAGCGCTTGACGGGCTCCCCCACGTAGGCGTCGGCGGCGGTGAAGCCCCCGGTGTGGGCGAGCGAGGCGTTGTCGTAGCGGACGAGCGCGTAGTCGTTGCCGGGGAAGCTGGACCCGACGGTGGCGCCGATCAGGGTGGACTGGGCCGAGTTGGCGTACCAGGTGTTCGCGACGTTGCCGCAGTGGCCGGCGGTGAGGAAGTAGTACGTGCTGCCGCTGCGTACGTTGAAGCCGAGCGAGCAGCGGTAGCCGCTGCCGTAGATGGCGTCGCCCGCGCCGAGCAGGGGCTTGAAGACGCCGGGGGTGCGCTGGACGCGGAGGGCTCCGGCGTCGGCACCGGCCGCCGCGCGGATCTTCGCGATCCCCGCGTCGGTGACGGTGGAGTCGGCGGTGACGACGACCCGGCCGGCCGCTCTGTCCACGTACCAGGCGGTGCCGCCGACACCGGCGGCGTCGACGGCGGCGTCGGCGCGGGCGAGCTGGGCGGCTCCGGCCGGGCCGGGGGCGGGGGCGGCCTGGGCTCCGGGGAGTCCGACGGCCGTCACGGCGGCGATTCCGGCGACGAGGGCGAGCAGACGGGTGCGGGTGTTCCTCACTGTGCTCCTCACGATTCTCCTTCTAGGAAAAGCGGAGGGGCCCGTGGATGGCGGGCCCATGAGGCGCCGCCAGGTGACGTGTTCCTGACATGCACCGACAGCGATAGTGGCCCTCTCTGAGCGGACGCACAAGACCGCCGAACGGACGGGTGCCCCCGGCCGTCACGGCCGGGGGCACCCCTCATCCGTCCCGTCTCCCGCCGAAGACCCGGTCAGGAGGGGATCAGCCGCCGCTCCCCCGCCGGGACGGCGATGTCGAGCGTGTTCCCCGGCGGCGGGAAAGGGCAGATGAAGTGGTCGACGAAGGCGCACGGCGGAAGCAGCGCGCGGTTGAAGTCCACCGTCACCGAGCCGTCCGCCGCCGGGGCCGCCGGGCGCAGGAAGCGGAAGCGGTAACTGTCCCGGCCGCTGGTGGCGTCCGCGAAGACCGCCCACAAGGAGCCGTCCTCCTCGACGGCCACCTGAAGGCTGTGCTCGCCGTCGCGCAGGCCGAAGACCAGCTCCCCGGAGAGGCCGAGACCGCGCTCCCTGCCGTCGGCGTTCTCCACCCGCACGCTGCGGGTCTCCCCGTACGGACGGAAGACGCCGGGCATCACCCAGCGCTCGTCGTACGGGGTGGCCTCAATGCCCCGGAAGGCGCGGCGCGCCGCCGACTCCGGGTCGAAGTCCCGTACGGCCCAGAGCCCTTCGCGTCGAAGGACCACGAGCCGCCGGCCCGCCGACTCGACCCGGGACTCGTGGATCGGACCGTGGTCGGCGGTGAGCCGGACCGTGCCGATGAGGGGCTTGCCGTCGACGGTGACCGCGTCCTCGGCGCCCGCCGACAGGAGCACCTCGTCGCCGTCTTCCCGCCACTCACCGGGAACGGCCGGAATCCGCCCCTCGGGGAAGTCCGCGAGCCAGTGGGTGCCCGTGAGGGAGAGCGGGCCGTACGAGGAGGAGACCGCGGCCTCGCGCTGCTCGTGCCAGCGCTGCCAGTCCTGCTGTCGATCCGTCTGCTGATCCGTGCTCATGGTGTTCAACCCTTCCATACGGGCCCGGGAAGCCCGAGGTGCGACCTGAGCGTCGTGCCGGAGTACTCCGTACGGAAGGCTCCGCGCTCCTGGAGCAGCGGGACGACCCGGTCGACGAAGTCGTCGAGGCCGCCGGGGGTGAGGTGCGGGACGAGGATGAAGCCGTCGGCGGCGTCCGTGGCGACGAACTCCTCCAGGGCCGCCGCCACCGTGGCCGGGCTGCCGACGAAGGACTGACGGCCGGAGGACTCGATGACCGTCTGACGGATCGACAGGCCCTTCGCCTCGGAGAGCTCCCGCCACTTCCTGGCCACCGCCACCGGGTCGGCGATCCGCACCCGGCCCTGGACGAGCGCCGAATCGGGGTCGGGGTCGATGTCCGGGAGCGGCCCGTCGGGGTCGTAGCCGGACAGGTCGCGGCCCCAGACCTGCTCCAGGGCGAGGATCGCGTTCTGCGGGGAGACCTGGAGGCGGCGGATCTCGGCCGCCCGCTCCTGTGCCTCGGCGTCGGTGTCCCCGAGGACGTACGTCACCCCCGGCATGATCTTCAGGTCGCCGGGGTCCCTCCCGTACCGGGCGAGCCGCCCCTTGACGTCGGCGTAGAACTCCCGGCCCGCCTCCAGGGTGGAGTGCCGGGTGAAGACCACGTCGGCGGCCGACGCGGCGAACTCCCGGCCCTCGGCGGAGTCCCCGGCCTGGATGACGACCGGATGCCCCTGCGGGGAGCGCGGGACGGTGAACTCGCCCTCGATCCGGAACTGCGGCCCGCTGTGGGCGAAGGGCCGCGGGTGGCCGTCCGGGGTCCAGGAGTCCCACAGTTCCCGGGCGGTGGCGAGGAACTCGGCGGCCCGGGTGTACCGGTCGGCGCGGTCGAGGTAGCCGCCGCGCCGGAAGTTCTCGCCGGTGAAGGCGTCCGACGAGGTGACGACGTTCCAGGCGGCCCGGCCCGCGCTGAGGTGGTCGAGCGAGGCGAACCGCCGGGCCAGTTCGTACGGCTCGTTGAAGGTGGCGTTGACCGTGCCGGCCAGGCCGATCCGGTCGGTGACGGCGGCCAGCGCGTTGAGGACGGTGATCGACTCGGGCCGGCCGACGACGTCGAGGTCGTGGATCCGCCCGTCGTGCTCGCGCAGCCGCAGCCCCTCGGCCAGGAAGAAGAAGTCGAAGAGGCCGCGCTCGGCGGTCCTCGCGAGGTGTTCGAAGGAGGAGAAGTCGATCTGCGACCCGGAGCGCGGATCGGACCAGATGGTGGTGGAGTTGACGCCGGGGAAGTGGGCGGCGAGGTGGATCAGCTTCCGGCTCGCGGGTGTGCTCACGCGCCTGCTCCCGTCGTGGCGTACTGGCTGACGGGGCGGGTGAGCCCCAGGTGGTCGCGGAGGGTGGTGCCCTCGTAGGCGGTACGGAAGAGACCCTGGTCCCTGAGCCGGGTCACGGTGCCGGTGGTGAACCGTTCCAGGTCCCGTTCGGGGACGGCCGGGACGAGGTGGAAGCCGTCGATCGCGCCGCCGCCGTGCCAGCCGGCGATCAGTTCGGCGAGCGCCCCGGGCCCGCCCTCGTACGCGTCGAGGTCGACCGTGGCCGAGAGCAGGACGCGCAGCTGCCCGGGGTCGCGGCCGTGGGCGCGGGCCGCCCGGTGCAGTTCGGCGCGGAGGGCGGCGGCCTCCTCGGCGGAGGAGGCCCTGATCAGGGCCACGTCCGCGTGGTGGGCGGCGGTGTCACGGGCAGCGGGGCGGGTGGCGTCGACGACGGTCACCGGGTTGCCCTGCGGGGGCCTGGGGACGATCGAGGGGCCCTTGACCGAGAAGGTCGCGCCCTGGAAGTTCACGTGGTGCAGCTTGCGGCGGTCGACGAACCGTCCGGTCACCACGTCGCGTATCTCGGCGTCGTCCTCCCAGCTGTCCCACAGCTTGCGGGAGACCTCGGCGACCTCGCCCGCCTCCTGCCAGAGCTCGGCGGTGGGCGGGACCTCGCGGCGGCCGAAGAGCCGGGCCTCGGCCGCGGTCGGGGAGACCGCGATCCGCCAGCCCGCCCGACCCCGGCTCACCCAGTCGAGGGTGGCGACGGCGGCCTGGACGTGGAAGGGCTCGGTGTGGGTGGTGGTCACGGTCGGTACGAGGCCGACGGAACGGGTCTCGGGAGCGACCCGGGCGAGGACGGCGAGCGCGTCGAGGCCGGGCCGGGCGAAGGAGTCGTCGTGGGTGAGGAGGTCGAGCCCGGCGGCCTCGGCGAGCCGGGCGAGCGCGACGGTGGGCGCGGCGGAGGTGGAAGGGGCGGTGCCGGGGGTTCCGCCGGGTCCGGGAGCGAGCTCGGCGGCGAGATGGAGCGTTCGGGTGCTGCTCATGCGGTCTCTCTCAGGATCGTTCTGACGGTTCTCCGGTACGGAGCGGGTCAGTTCTTGGTCCGGGGCAGACCCGGCGGGTTGATCTCCGACTTCTTCACGGCCTCGCCTTCGAGGCCCCACCGCTTGAGGACCCGCGCGTAGGTGCCGTTCTCGATGACGTGGTCGAGGGCGGCCGCGTAGGCGGCGACGAGTCCGCTGCCCTTCTTCGTGGTGGCCGCGATCTTGCCCTGGAGGCCGGCGCCCGCGCCGGAGAACTTCCCGACGATCTCCGTCTGTCCGGCGGAGAGCACGTGATAGGCGGCGACGGGGTTGGGGCCGAGGTAGCCGTCGATCCGGCCGGACTGGAGCGCCAGGTAGTAGTCCGAGGTGTTCTGGTAGTACGTGATGTCGACCGGCTCGCGGCCGGCCTTCTCGTTCCGCGCGGACCAGTCGACGAGGATCTTCTCCTGGTTGGTGCCGGAGCCGACGGCGATCTTCTTGCCGGCCACGTCCTCGGGGCCCTTCACCGTCCAGCCGGAACCCTTCTTCGCCTCGAACGCGAGGTCGTCGAGGCGATAGGTGGCGAAGTCGTACTTGTCCTTGCGCTCCTCGGTGACGGTGACGTTGGAGAAGACGCCGTCGTACTTGCCGCTGTCCAGGCCGACGAAGAGGTTCTCCCAGGCGACCGGGTGGAACTCCGGCTTCAGACCGAGGGCGTCGGCGACCAGGGTGGCGAGGTCGACCTCGACGCCGATCAGCGTCTTGTCGTCGGTGGCGTGGAAGTTGAGCGGTGGATTGCCGGTCGCGGAGACGCCGAGGACGAGCGTGCCTCTCGCGCGGACGGCCTCGGGCAGCAGACCGGCGAGGGCGTCGACCTTGGGGGTGTGGACGCGGTTCTGCTGAGGACTCAGATTGATGCCTCCGCCCTTCTTCCCCTCGGGCTTGAGCGATTCGACGGCGGCGTCGCCCGCGCCGCAGGCGGTGAGGACCCCGAGGGCGGTGAGCGAGGCGAGGGCGGTGAGGAGGGTGCGGCGGGTCTTCATGGCGGTGCTCCTGTGTGTGTGAGAGAGAGGGGAGGTCAGAGGACCTTGGAGAGGAAGGCGCGGGTGCGCTCGTGGCGCGGGTTGTCCAGCACCTGGGACGGCGGGCCCTGCTCGACGATCCGGCCCTCGTCCATGAAGACCACGGTGTCGGCGACCTCGCGGGCGAAGCCGATCTCGTGGGTGACGACGATCATGGTGGTGCCGGAGGCGGCCAGGTCCTTGATGACGTCGAGGACCTCGCCGACCAGTTCGGGGTCGAGTGCGGAGGTCGGCTCGTCGAAGAGGAGCAGGCCGGGTTCGAGGGCGAGCGCGCGGGCGATGGCGACCCGCTGCTGCTGTCCGCCGGAGAGCTGCTTGGGGTACGCCTCCGCCTTGTCGGCGAGTCCGACGCGCGTCAGCAGGCTCCGGGCCGCGGCCTCGGCGTCCTCGCGGCGGCGCTTCAGGGCCGAGACGGGGGCCTCGACGATGTTCTCCAGGACGGTCAGGTGCGGGAAGAGGTGGAAGTTCTGGAAGACGAAGCCGATCCGGGTGCGCTGCCTGAGGATGTCGCGCTCGCGCAGTTCGTAGAGCCTGTTCCCCGAGCGGCGGTAGCCGACGAGGGTGCCGTCGACGCTGACGGTGCCGCTGTCGGCCTTCTCCAGGTGGTTGACGGTCCGCAGCAGGGTGGACTTGCCGGAGCCCGAGGGGCCGAGGACGACGGTGACCTCGCCGGCGCGGACGTCGAGGTCGATGCCGCGCAGGACGTGGAGCGGGCCGAAGTTCTTGTGGACGCCCCGGATCTCGACCTTGGCCCGTTCCCCGGCCTCGGTCTTCGGGTCCGCGGTGACGGAGCTCATCGGACGCTCCCCTTCGCGTAGTGGCGTTCGACGTAGTGCTGGACGACGGAGAGCGCGGTGGTGAGCAGGACGTACCAGACGGTGGCGACCATCAGGAGGGGGACGACCCGTCCGTTGCGGCCGTAGACGACCTGGACCTGGTAGAAGAGTTCGCCGATCGCCATGACGGAGACGATCGAGGTGCCCTTGAAGAGCGAGATGATCTCGTTGGCGGCGTTGGGCAGGATCGAGCGCATCGCCTGCGGCAGCACGATCCGCCGCGCCTGCCGGAGCCTCGGGATGCCGAGCGAGGCCGCGGCCTCCGACTGGCCCTGGTCGACGGCGAGCACCCCGCCGCGGACGATCTCCGCCGCGTAGGCCGCCTGGTGCAGGGCGAGGCCGAGGACGGCGGCGCTCATCTCGCCGACCAGGCCCGTCGTGTCGAAGGAGAGGAGGCTCGGTCCGAAGGGGATGCCGATGCTCAGCTCCTCGTACAGATAGGCGAGGTTGAACCAGAAGAGCAGCTGGACGATGAGCGGGATGGAACGGAAGGCCCAGATGTAGCCGAAGGCGACGGACCGCAGGAACGGGCTGGCGGACAGCCGCATGAAGGCGAGCACGATGCCCAGCGCGAAGCCGAGGGCGGTGCCGTAGAAGGTGAGTTGGAGGGTGACCCAGACGGCCCGGAGGATGGTCTCCGTGGTGAAGAACGCGGCGAAGACGTCCCACTCCCAGCCGGGGTTGGTGACGAGGCCGTGGGCGAACTGGACGAGCAGGACGGCGGTGGCGGCGACGGCCGCCCAGCGCCAGGGGTGACGCACGGGGACGACGACGAGCGCGGCGGGTGCGGACGGCGTGGTGGACGGGTCCTTCAGGGCGTTTTCGGTGGCGGGCGGGTCTTTCACGACGTTCTCGGTGGCGGGCGGATCACTGGTGAGAGCCATGACGGTTCCTCGGAAGGGGCGGGAAGGCCGGAAAGGGGCGCGGTGGCGAGCGCGCGGAAGGGGGAGCGCGCGGGCAGGAAAGCTCGCGGGGAAAGCTCGTGGGAAGGGGAGCGCGCGGTCAGGCGCTCAGCGGTACCGGGAGCCGACACTCCCGGTCGCGCAGGAAGGTCAGCGCGGCCCGTGCGGTGACGTCGTTCTGCCCGAAGGCGACCCCGCCGGTACGGGGCCGGGTGAAGGCCGCGCCGGCACGGGCCGTGGTGTGCGGGCCGAGGGCGAAGCGGCGCGGGTGCGGCCGGCCGTCGCGCTCCAGGATCCGGCCGTCGGCGGGGTCGACGGCGAGCAGGCCGTCGGCGGTGGCCCGCGCGCCCGCCTCGTACAGGGCGCGCAGGAGCGGGCTGCCGGTGCGTTCGACGGTGGGGTCGGGGAGCCGGGCCTCGACCAGGGCGCGGGCCGGGGTCCCCTCCCCCGGTACGGCGGGGGACGCGGCCCGGAAGAGCCCGCGTTCCTCGTCGGTCTCGACGGTCACCCGGGGGCCGAGGAAGCGGACGACGCCGGCCCGGGAGAGGGCGAGGAGCTGGTGCAGCCGGGGGCCGGGGGGCCCGGAGGCGAGGTAGCTGAAGAAGCCGTGCCACCAGCCGTCCGGTTCCAGGCGCGTACCGAGCCGCAGGAGTCGGCCGTAGACGGAGAGGAGACCGGCGAAGACGGCGGCGTCGGGGCTGTGGGCGGGGTCGTGGCGGCGGGTCAGGTCGTGGGTGATGTAGTCGCGCAGGCCGTCCTGGAGGGCTTCGGCGGAGGAGAAGCGGACGCCGTCCAGGGGGTGGTCGAGGGCGTCGAGGTCGAGCCGGTCGGCGGGGTCGGGGACGGCGGTGGCGACGACCGCGGCGAGTTCGGCCCCGCGCGGCGGGGCTGCCTCGTACGCCTTCTCGAAGTCGCTCCAGGCGAGCGCGGTCCGCTCGGGGTGGGTGGAGAACAGCCGGTGGTAGTGGGCCCAGCCGAGTTCCTTGTCGACGAGGGGCCACACGTCGCGCCGGAAGTCGACCGGCCCGGTCCGCCTCAGCAGGGCGTCGGTCTGCTCGGTCCCGAAGAACCGGGGCAGCGGGGGTCGTTCGCCGTCGAGGACGTAGCCGATCTTCGCGTGGTACGGGACGCCCCGCCGCGATCCGGCGTACAGCACCGGTTCCTCGCCGGAGGGTACGTAGACGAGCGCGTCGCCCTCGCCCTCGTACCGTCCGCCGCGGCCCTCGGTGAGCAGCACCGTCAGGTCGACGAAGGCGAGTCCGAGGCCGCGGACGAGGACGGGTTCGCCGGCGCGGAGGGCGGTGAGGTCGGTGTCGGCGGTGAAGCCCGGCGGCAGGTGGACGAGGCCGTGGCGGGCGGCGAAGTCGGCCAGGGCCCGCTGCTCCTGGTCGGGTTCGGCGTCGAGGTGGCCGACGGTGAGGACGACGAGGTCGGCGAGGAGGGGTACGGAGCGACCGTCCAGCCAGACCCGCTGGCGTCCCTCGCGGGGGCCGCCGACGCGCAGGGCGGTGGTGCGGTGTTCGTGGACGGTGACGGAGGGTGGCAGGGACGCCCGGGCCCGCTCGTACACCCAGCGCAGGTAGGCGCCCTGCTGCGGCCGGGTGGGAAAGGTGCCGCCGTCGATGCCGGCCCATTCGGCGAGGGTGGGTCCGGGCCGGACGGGGCCTTCGAGGTCCACGGTCTCGTCGGTGAACATCGTGACGTCCTCGGCCCGCGAGTTCATCCAGAGCAGCGGGGACTGCCCGGTGCGCCAGATGCGGCCGGGGCCCGGCGGGTGCGGGTCGACGACATGGAGGTCGAGGGGGCCGTCGCCGTACAGCTCGGGCAGGTTGGCGGCGAGGCGTTCGAGGAGACCGGTCCCCCGCGGCCCGGCGCCCACGATCACGATCGACGGAGCGGTCGACGGCGTGGCCGACGCGGCGGTCGACGACGTGGTCGAAGAAACGGTCGACGGGCGGCCGCTCATCGCGCACCGGCCGTGCCGCGGGCGTGGTGCCGCTCGACGTGGTGCCGCACGACGCGGTGGTGCCCGGCTCGGTGGGTGGGGACGACGCGGAGGGACGGTTCGGCCGGCGGGGCCGTGGAGGGGACTTGGACGAGGGTCGCGGACATGCGAAGGCTCCGTGGATGCCAGAGGGCGGATCGAACACGGGGGTGCGCCTTCACACGCGCTGAGCACGGATCCGGGCCCCTCAGCCCGATCCGCCCTTCGAGGCTATGTGGTCAACACGGCCCGGTGTCAAGGGTGTCCGCACTGTGAGCCGTACGTCTCATCGAGGTTGACGGGTCGGCGGATGCCTGTTCCACTGGGGCCATGCATCCGCAGCAGCAGCTGGTCACGCGCTCCCACATCGACTTCGGTCGCGTGTGGTCCTCTTCCTGTTGAGCCGACCCTCCGCTCTGCCCCGCCCGCGTGCTCTCTTCCGCGGCGCCTTCACACCCGGGCCCCTCGTGGGCGCCTGAGCTCTCCCCTCCCCTCGCCCTGCCCCGCTGTCCTCCTTCCTCCTGAGGGACGACGCCGCCCGCCTTCGTCCCGTGGGACGGCTCCGCCCGCCTTCGCCCTCAGGAACGACTCCACCTTCCTTCGCCCTGAAGGACCGCCATGACCTTCGCGTTGTCCGTGCACCGGACCACGACCACCGACTCCCTGGCGCGCCCGCTCCTCGACGAGCTGGCGCACGAATACACGACCCGGTACGGCTCCGCACACGATCTGAGCCGTTACCCGGCGGAGGAGTTCGCCCCTCCCCACGGCGCCTTCCTGCTCCTCCTGGAGCAGGGCCGGCCCGTGGCGGGCGGCGCCTACCGCCGCTACGACGAGCACACCGCCGAGTTCAAGAGGATCTGGACCCACTCGGCGCACCGCAGGCGCGGGCTCGCCCGCCGCGTCCTGACCGTGCTCGAACGGGAGGCCGCCGCCTGCGGCTACTCCCGCGTCCACCTGACGACCGGCCCCCGCCAGCCGGAGGCCAGGGGCCTCTACCTGGCGAGCGGCTACCGCCCGCTGTTCGACGTGACCGCCGATCCCGAGTCGATCGGCCCGCTGCCGTTCGAGAAAATCCTGGAGAACCCGAAGCCATGAGCACGCGCACGCGTACGAGTACGCGCATGAGTACGCGTACGAGTACCGGTCCCGTCCGTACGGCCCTCGCGTTCGCGCTGATCACCGCGGTCACGCTCACGCTCACCGCCCGCGCCGGCGACGGTGAGCGGTCCGAAGGCGGACGGGACGTACGGAAGGATCCCGCGGAAGTGGGAGTGACGGCGTCGGGGATCGAGCGGTCGGAGATCTCCCCGCCGGAGATCCCGGCGCCGCCGAAGTGACGGCCGGGGTCTCCGGCGGCGGCGCGCGGACGGTCCGTCAGCAGTCGCAGCCGCAACTGCAGTCCCCGCAGCAGCCGTCTCCCTCGCAGCAGGAGGAGCAGTTGCTGCAGCAGTCGCAGCAGTCGCAGCAGTTGCCGGGGTCGCACTGCTGGCAGAGGCCGTCGCGCCGCTGACGGCTCCAGGGGTCCTCGAAGGTTCCGCAGCACATCTGGCAGGTGCAGGCCATGCCGACCCAGAGGGCGCATCCGGCGATCAGCCCGCGCCGGTTGGGCGGCCCGGGCGGGAACGGTCCGCCGGGACCGCCGGGTCCGCCGGGGCCGGGGGCGTACGGTCCGCCCGGGCCGCCGGGACCGGGGGCGTACGGGTTGCCGGGGACGGGGCCCGGGCCGTTGGGGGCGTACGGGTTCCCCGGTACCGGGCCCTGCCCGTGGGCGGCTCCGTGGCCCGCCCCCGCCCCCGCCCCGGGCGACACGTGCGAGCAGCTCGCCGTGCCGAAGGCGCGGTTCACCGAAGTGCGGAGCTCGTGGGCGAGGAGGACGTGGGCCAGCTTGCCGTCGGCGAACTCGGCGTCCTGCAGCGCGAGCCGGATGCCGTGGAGGGCGTCGTCGGCGAGCCGGCGGGCCTCCTCGCGGGAGGTGCCGGTCGCGGTGAGCGGGTTCCAGGCGCCGCTCGCCCCGTCGGCGGCCTGGTCCTCGACGGCGTCCAGGAGGTGGGCGAGGCGGCCGAAGAGCCGGCCCGCCTCGGCGAGCGGCTCGGCGTTCCCCGGCCGTCCGGCGAGGACGGCGGTGTGCGCGAAGGCGGCCGCGGTCGCGGTCTCGGTCGGCTCGGTGACGGCGAGCAGGGAGGTGCCGGGGCCCGCGAGGGCCTCTATCCCGGTCTGGCGGTCGACGGCGTCGACGAGGACGGCGGTGTCGAAGCCGAGGGAACGGCCGGTCCTGGCCCCGGCGCGGTCCCAGGAGCGGGCGACCCGGCGGGCCGCGGCGGCGACGGGCCGCCGGGCCAACAGGCCGTCCCGGTCGGCGACGTGGTCACGCACCTTCGCCGAGGCGAGGACGAGCGAGACGGCGGCGGCGAGGCGGGCGCCCTCCCCCCGGGCCACGGGGGCGGTCCGCATCCCGCGCAGCGGACAGGGTCCGGCGGTGCGCCGCCCGCTCTCCACCGAGCCGGTCTGAGCCTCCGTCAGAACGGAGACGATGAGGCCGTCGTAGTTGGTGACGACCCGGGCGAACTGGCCGTGGTCGGCGCGAAGTGCCAGGCAGAGGCCGCAGAGGTGGGCCATCCACTCGACCTTCAGACCGTCGGTGAGCCGATGTGTGCAGGGCCTGACGATTCCGAACAAGAGACTCCCCCGTGAGTGGTGTGCGGCGCCGCCGAGCGGCCTCGCGGCATGGTAGCGAGCGGGTGCGTTCACCCGTACGCGCCCATCGTCACCCTTCCGGCCCGACTTTCATATTTTCAGCTACATGGCCCTTCCTCAGCCCCCGCATACCGCATGTTTCCTGACGAATCGCCAGAAAGCGGTGCTCACGTTCTGCACCAGTACCGTCACGAATCCTCAGCGCGGCACCCAACCACTTGGCGCGCGATCCGCATCATGGACGACGATAGGGACATGCGGAACCACAAGTGACCGCGCGAAAGGAGGCGTCCATGGGATCGGTGCGCAAGGCGAGCGCCTGGCTGGGACTCGTCGAGGACAACGACGAGCGTTACTACGACGACGAGTACGCCGACGGTGCCGAGGGCGGCGACGCCTGGGTGACGGACCCCCGCGTCCAGGTGGCCACGGACAGCGCCGAGGAGCGGGGCCGCCGGATCGCCACCGTCTCCCCTGACGGCTTCCGGGACGCCCGGGGCATCGGCGAGCTCTTCCGGGCCGGGGTTCCGGTGATCGTGAACCTGACCGCGATGGAGCCGAACGACGCCAAGCGCGTGGTGGACTTCGCCGCCGGTCTCGCCTTCGGTCTGCGCGGATCCATCGAGCGCGTGGCGACGCGGGTCTTCCTGCTGACCCCGGCCGACACCCGGATCATCACCGGCGAGACGGGCCGACGCACGCAGGACGGTTTCTTCAACCAGAGCTGAGCGGGTCCGCCGGCCCGACCGGACACCTCCGGGAGGATCGGGGGTCAGTGCGCCGGACGACCCGAGCCGGCGGGCTCGATCACTTCCCGGGTCGCGGGCACCCGCGGCTCGGACGGCCGGGCGAGCCCGGCGGCCTCCGAGGACACGGCCGCTTCCGGGGACCCCGAGGACCGCGCGGGCCCCGGACACTCCGCCCGCCGCGAAAGACCCTTCACCACCGGCTCCGCCACCAGTACGGCCACCGGCTCCGCCGCCACGACGGACACTCCTCCGGCCCGCTCCGCGTCCAGGGCGGACGCCCCTCCGGCCCCCTCCGGAGCGGACACCGCCACGACCGGACCCGCCGTCACAGCCCGACCCGCCGTCTCCTCCGGGCCCACCGTCCCCTCCGGATCCACCGGGCACTCCATCACCCGGGGCAGCCGCCGCGCCATCACCGCGCCGAGGAGCAGCAGCCCCGCGCTGACGAAGAGCGTGACGTGCAGCCCGTTCACGAAGGCGTGCCGGGCGGCCTGGTGCAGCGCGCCGCCGGCCGCGCCGCCGAGCTGGTCGGCGACCTGGTAGGCCTCGCCGAGCGAGTTCGCGGCAGCCCTGCTCGCCTCCTCGGGCACCCCGGGGACGGCGGCGAGCCCGGGGGCGTACGCCGCGTTCATCACGCTGCCGAGCAGGGCGATGCCCATGCCCGCGCCGAGCTGGTACGAGGTCTCGCCGATCGCGGCCGCGCCGCCCGCGCTGCGCTGCGGCGCCTCGCTGAGCATCGACTCGTACGCCGAGAAGAGCGTGGTCTGCAGACCGAAGCCGAGCAGGACGAAGCCCACCGTGAGCAGCAGCGGCCGGTCGTGCTGCCCCATGAGGGTGAGCAGCAGCACGGCGGCGGCGGTGAGGACGAAGCCCCAGCCGACCATCCGGCGCGGTCCGATCCTGCGCAGGGTGTACGAGCCGGTGGCGCCGGCGGCCATGGCGGCGAAGGTGAGCGGAAGGAGCCGGAGGCCGGTCTCCAGGGGGGTGAGGCCGAGGACCAGCTGGAGGTACTGGACGGCGATCAGCTCCAGGCCGACCAGGGCCAGCATGCCGATGACGATGCAGCCGACCGAGGTGGTGAAGGCCGCCCGGGAGAAGAGCCCCATGTCGATCAGCGGGTGCGGGCGCCGCCTCTGCCGCCGTACGAAGAGGACGAGGAGCGCGGCGCCGAGCAGCAGCGGTCCGGCGGTCGGCAGGGCCAGGAGCGGGTCTCCGACCCCGGCGCGCTTGACGCCGAGGACGCAGCCGAGGACGCCGGCGGCGGCCATGAGCGCGCCGAGGACGTCCCAGGGCCCGTCGGCGGCTCCCCGGGACTCGGGGAGGAGGCGGCGGCCGAGCGGCAGGATCAGCGCCATCAGCGGAATGTTGATGAGGAAGACGGAGCCCCACCAGTAGTGCTCGACGAGGAAGCCGCCGAGGACCGGTCCGGTGGCGGCGCCGACCGCGGCGACCGCGGTCCAGACGCCGATGGCGGTGGCGCGCTCCCGCCGGTCGGGGAAGACCGTCCGGAGGATGGAGAGCGTGGCGGGCATGATCATGGCGCCGCCGACGCCAAGCAGCGCGCGGGCCGCGATGAGGACCGAGGGTTCGGTGGCGAGCGCGGCGACCGCCGAGGCGATGCCGAACAGCGCGTAGCCGAGGAGGAGGATCCTCCGCCGTCCGACCCGGTCCCCGAGGGTGCCGAAGAGGATGAGGAGCGAGGCGCAGATCAGGGGGTAGGCGTCGACGATCCAGAGCAGCGCGGTGGAGCTGGGGCGCAGGTCCTCGGTGAGTGAGGGGACGGCGACGTGGAGGATGGTCGCGTCGAGGGCGACGAGGAGAAGGCTGACGCAGAGGACGAGGAGGACGACCCAGCGGTTGGCTTCGCCGCCGACGGCGGCGGACGGCGTTCCTTGGGCCGTGTTCGTCCGCGACATGTGCGTACCTCCCGGTGAAGCTCTCGCGCTCGGCGGCCCCCGACCAGGACTTATGTCCCTGGGGCGGCCCGGCATCGACGGGCGAGTGAGCCGTCAGCGTACGCGAGTCCGAGCCCCGAGCGCGTGGTGCAGCTCTCACACCGGCGGCCCCGCCGGTGTGGCGTACGCCACTCGGGGCGGCCCGCGTGTCGCATGGAATTCCGCACGGACGTCTGTTTGACGCAATTCCCGCGCATTCAAACACTCTTCCGGAATGGACGTTACGGCAATAGGGCGGAAGGTCATCGGATTTCCCGACGGACGCCGGCAATAGGACGCCCACTGAGACCTACTCCACATCACATCAACATCACGAAGGGAGTGGATCGACCGGGTCTGCTTCTCACTCCCTGTAACGTCGATTGGGTGCGAACCGACATCTTTGCCCGGCTGGACCGGGAGCCGGAACCGCCGAAGATAGAGGTCCCGCGGATGACCCGCACGCGTCTCGCCCTCTTCGGCGGGACGTCGGCGTTCTATCTCGCCATGGTCGTGGCCGTACTTCTGTCCACGTGGCTGGTGACCCTCGACTGGAAGATCATGCTCTTCCGGCCCTACCAGCAGTGGCCCGGGATCCACGGCTTCCTCGACTACTACGTCGTCCTCGGCCAGCGCGGCCCCACGGCCGTCATGGTGGCCGCCTGGCTGGGCTGGCGCTCCTGGCGCCAGCACACCCTGCGCCCCCTGCTGTGCCTCGGCGCCGCCCTCCTGCTGCTCAACGTCTCGGTCGGCGCGGTCAAGCTCGGACTCGGCCGCCTCGGACCCCACTACGCGACCCAGGTCGGCTCCGCCGAGCTGTTCGCGGGCGGCGATATATTCCCCTCCGGCCACACCGCCAACGCGGTCGTGACCTGGGGCATCCTCGCCTATCTCGCGACCACTCCGCGGGCCAGGCGCTATCTGTCGGCGCTCTCCGCCGTGGTCGCGCTCGGCGTCGGGCTCACCACCGTCTACCTGGGCACGCACTGGCTGAGCGACGTGCTCCTCGGCTGGGCGGCCGGGCTGCTCATCCTGCTCGCGCTGCCCTGGTGCGAGCCGGTACTCGCCGTGGCGGAGTCGTGGATCCTGGCCGTGCGCGACCGGATGCGGGAGCGGCTGCGGGACCGTCGCCGTCTGGTGCCCTCGCTGCCCGTGGCCTCCGGCGGGCCGCGCCCGGGGTTCTTCCCGCCGCGTCCGGCCGGCTCCGAGGAGCCGGTACGGGAGACCGTGGGGGTGGCCGGGCGCCGCACCCCCGCGACCGGCGGCTGACCACCCCCGTCACCTCGCGCGGGACGCGCGAGCAGAGGGCCCCGGCCGCCATCGGCCGGGGCCCTTCGCGTCTCTCCGGCCGGCTCCGCTCAGCCGACCCAGCAGCGGGTGACCCTGCCGTCCTCGACCTCGAAGTTGATGCGTCCGACCAGGTACTCCATCGTGATGATCGAGCCGGGCGGCAGGGACCTGACGGTGCTCCAGCCCCTCGTTCTCGCGAGTTGCGCGGCGCCTTCCGCGTCGAGGCCCACATAGGACTCGGGACTGTCGCGGGGCGGTTCGGGAGTGCGCGATGTGGGTGCCATGGCCCTCACGTTAGTACCTTGGCGGTCACGCTTGTGTCACAAGTTCTCGACATACGTTTGCTTGGTTCGCCGTCACTCGGAGAGACGGTTTCCGGCCGTTTCTCCAGCAATTCCGCGACATCTCCAGCAGTTCGCACGAAGGCGCCGGAAGCGGGGCCGGAAGCACCGACGGGAAAGGCCCCATTCCCTCTCTCCGCGCGCCCGCCCCGAATTGCGCCGGCGACGCGTACGCGAGGCGCTCACCCTTCCCTTACACAATGCTTACGCCGTCCGACCGGTCGAGAGCGCGGGACAACAGGTCCCTGAGCGCCCGCACCCGGTCGACCAGCTCCGGCGGATCGAGCACCTCGAACTCGAAGCCGATCATCGACACGTGGATCACCATCACGTCGAGGCTGTGGGCGCCGGTCCGCAGCAGGCAGGCGTTCTCCCCGTCCGCCGACAGGACGCCGTCGGCGGCACCGACGGCCGCCGCGGCCTCGGCGAGCGGCACGTGCAGCCGGATCGTCGCCTCGGTCGCGTACGCGGCGGTGGACACGCCCTTCGCCACATAAGCGGCCAGGTCCTCGGCGGGCGGCTCGCGGGGCGTGAAGCGGGGGCCGTGCGGCGGTGTCGGCGTGATCCGGTCGGCCCGGAAGGTACGCCAGCCGGCCCGGTCCACGTCCCAGGCGACCAGGTACCAGCGCCGCTCGCTGCACACCAGCCGGTGCGGCTCGACGGTCCTGCGGGTGGCCGCCCCACCGTGGTCGCGGTACTCGAAGCGCAGCCGCTCGGCGTCCCGGCAGGCGTGGGCGAGCTCGGTGAGCACGGCCGGGTCGATCCGCTCGCGCGGGGTGCGCAGCATCGGCACGGTGAAGGCGTTCAGGGCGCTGACCCGGCGGCGCAGCCGCCCCGGCAGCACCTGTTCCAGTTTGGCCAGGGCGCGTACCGAGCTCTCGCCGATGCCCTCGACGCCCTGCCCGGCGGCGGCGCGCAGGCCGACCGCGACCGCCACGGCCTCCTCGTCGTCGAGGAGCAGCGGCGGCAGTTCGGCACCGGCGCCCAGCTGGTACCCGCCGCCGGTGCCGGGGCTCGCGTTCACGGGATAGCCGAGCTCGCGCAGCCGGTCGACGTCCCGCCGTACGGTGCGGGGCGTGACCCCGAGCCGCTCGGCGAGGTCGGCGCCGGACCAGTCGCGGTGGGCCTGGAGCAGCGAGAGCAGACGCAAGAGCCGTGCGGAGGTCTCCAACATGGCGCCGAGTCTGCCAGCCCTCGCGGACGACTTCTGTCCTCGATGCAGGAGGTGAAGGGCTGGGGCGTATCCGGCGTGTCCGGCTGATCAGAGGCGGACAGGTCGCGGCGCCTGGGGGGCGGGTGCTCCCCCAGGCCCGGCAGGGCCTTGGGGATGCGGCAAGGCTCCGTGCCGGGCGTCGCGAGCCCGGCCATGATCCGCCGGGCACGCCCTAGCGGAAGCGGCGGACCAGCCGGCCGGCCTTCGCCTTCAGGGTGTAGACCGCGTCGACGGCCCGGCCGACCTCCCGGTGGAGCGAGGCCCGGCCCGGGGAGTGGACGCGCCGGCCCGCGCCCCGTTCGATGAGTTCCGTCCAGAGCGCCTCGTGCCGGGCGGCGATCCGGGCCGGGTCGAAGCGCTCGGAGGCGGCGAGCGCCGCCCGTGCCGTCTTGGCGCGCAGTTCGTCGTCCTCGACGAGCCCGCGCAGCGCCCGCGCGAACGCGGCCACGTCGTCGACCGGCACCAGGAACCCGTCGACCCCGTCCTCGATGATCTCGCGCGGCCCGTGCGGGCAGTCCGTGGAGACGACCGGGAGTCCGCAGCGCATCGCCTCGACGATGCTCATGCCGAAGGACTCCCGCCGCGAGGTGACGGCCGCGATCGAGCCCTCGGCCCACGCCGGTTCCATCGGGGTCACCGACCCCATGAGGAAGACCTGCTCGGCGAGGCCCCGGTCCTTGATCTGCCGGGCGAGGGCTCCCTTGACGTCCTGGACCGCGTCGCCGGCTCCGTAGATCCGCAGCTTCCAGTCGGGGTGGTCGGCGGCGATCCCCGCGAAGGCGTCGATCAGCAGGTCGTACCGCTTGACGCGGGTCAGCCGGCCCGCCGCGACGACGGTCCTCGCCGCGGGGTCGGCGGGCGGCACGGAGGGCGCGGGCACGCTGTTGGGCACGGCCTCGATCCGTACGCCCGCCAGGCCGAGCTTCCGGTAGGCGCGGGCGTCCACCTCGGTGACGGTCGTGACGGCGTCCAGGAGCGGGTACTCGTGGCCGATGTCCCGGCGCAGCCGGTAGCTGTGACCGTCCAGGGTCAGGTGCTCCTGCCCGACGAGGACCGGCCCCCGCCGGGCCTGCCGGGTGAGGTGGACGTTGAGTCCGGGGCGGGTGCCGACGAGGACGTCGGCCTCGACGCCGCGCAGGTGCTCCCCGATCCGGGCGTCGGTGAGCGCGCTGTACTGCTTCCAGCGTCCGTCGCCGCGCGGGAAGACCTCGGCGGGCCGGTGGAAGTCGGGGTGGTCGCCGTCGTATCCGGGGCTGTCCCGGCGCAGGTCGACGAGGTGGCGCAGGGTCACCCCCGGGGGCAGGCCGAGGCGTGGACGGTCGCGGTGGCGGAACACCGAGACGATCTCCACCTCGTGGCGTTCCGCCAGTTCCTCGGCGAGGGTGAACGTCGTCCGGATCGTGCCGCCGTAGTGGTAGCCGTTGTGGAGCAGAAAGGAGATATGCATCGCGCTGCCGGTTCCCCCCGGTCAGTTGATCGGTCGCTCGACTGTACTGCCGGGGGCGGGACGTCGTTCACGGGCGCGGTCGGGCGGGGGGCACGGGCGTGGTCGGGCGGGGTCACGGCCGGTAGCCGAGCTGGGGCACGGTCGCGCAGTTCTCCGTCATCTCGCCCTGGCTCACCCAGCCCCGGCCGTCCTGCCAACGGGCCACGGACAGACAGGTGTTCCGGGTCGCCGGCGGCCGGGCCAGCTGCTCGTAGCGGACCGGGAGCAGCAGTCCCCGCGCTGTGTACGGCTCCGGACGGTTCATGAACCTCTCCACGCACGCGCGGGTGAGTCCCTCCCCGGCGAGGCAGGAGCGGGCCGCGTCGGTGAACCACATCGCCGCCGCCCACCCCTCCAACTGCCACTGGGACAGCGGCCGGCCCGCCATCGCCGCACGGAACTCGCGGACCGCCGGATGGCCGGTGTCCTGGTGGTTGCGGCTGGAGCCGGTCACCCACAGGGCGTCCCGGCAGCCGGGGGCGCGGGCGTAGTCGCGGGCGACGGACGAGGACCAGTTCTGCGCGTGGGTGACCTTGGCGGCGACCCGTACCCCGAGGGCCTCCATCGCCTCGCAGAGGCGCACGTTGCCGTGGACGTCCAGCGCGTCGAAGAGGACGTCGACGCGCTGGGCCCGCAGATCGGCGGCGACCGCGCGGAAGTTGGGCAGTGCGAAGTCCACCTGCTCCTCGACGACCCGGTAGCCCTCGGCGCGCAGCCCCCGGGTGACCAGCCGGGCGTACGCGGCGGACGCGGCCTGGTTGTAGGAGACGACGGCTGCGGTTCTCGCCCCCCGCTCCTTCGCGAACCAGCGGTAGACCTCGGTCCCGCCGTAGAGGACCCCGCCCCAGCCGGGTTCCCCGCCGGTGCGCGGGGCGGAGCTGCCGTAGATCCCGTAGAGGTGCGGATAGGTGTCGTACGCGGGGGTGAGCGGCTGGCCGCCGATGTCGGGGACGCCCGCGCGGGCGACGAGGGGGGCGCCCGCGTAGTCGAGGGCGGTGGTGGCGACGAGGGCGAAGACCTTGCGTTCGTCGACGAGCCGGTGCACGCACGCGTTGTTGCCGACGCCACTGCCGCCGTCGTCGCAGGTCTCGACCTCGATCCGGCGCCCGTCGAGGCCACCGCGGGCGTTGAGGGCGTCGAAGTAGGCGCGGGCTCCGTCGCGCGGGCCGGTGAGCGCCTGCCCGCCGACCGGGCTGGTGGCGCTGGTGATGATCCCGACGCGGAGCGGCTCGCCGCCGGAGGGGCGAGTGGTGGGCCGTGTCCCGAAGGCGCGCTCGGGGAGCCGGCTGCCGCAGGCCGCGAGGAGGAGGAGTGCGAGCGCCAGGAGCAGCGCCGCTCCCGCCTCAGCAGCCCGGGACGGTGACACCGCTCAGCTCGACCAGGCCGCACAGGGTCCGCACGGAGACCTTCCAGGTGTCGTCCTGGAGGACGGAGGTGCCCTGCGCGCCGGGCAGGGCCGGGTTTCCGCCGACCAGCAGGTCGTAGGTCACGTTCGCCCCGGTGGCGGAGGTGAACTCGACGCCCGTGACCTTCGCCGAGGTCATGGCCGCGTTCTTGTCACCGGCGAAGGCTCCGAGGACCCCCCGCATCCGCTCCCCGTCCTCCAGGAGCCCCACCTTCTCGGCCTCGGGCGTCTTCGGGTCGAAGAACGCCGTCCAGTTCCTGGTGATCTCCGCCTTCGCCGCGGCGGGGTCGGCGGGCTCGCCGGCGCCCGGCGGCTCGGCGGTCGTCCCGGGCGGGGCCGAGGTGTCGGCCTCCTGTGAGCGGCCCTCTCCGCTGTCGCCGCAGCTCGCGACGGCGGGGGTGAGCGCGAGGACGGTGGCGGCGGCGAGAGCCGCGAGCCGGGGACGTCGGCCGGGTCGTTCGAAAACCATCTGGCTCACCACCGTGTGTCCCTGGGGATCGTACGGCCGGATGCTTCCAGGGTGGGACGGATCAGGTCATAGCGCAAGATCAGGGGCATAGTGCAAGGAAGAAGGGAAGAGGCGAGGGAGGTCTCCGTGACGGCATCCCGGATCCTGCTGTGGAGCGGTCTCGCGGTGGCCGCCGGGGGCGCCGTCCTGTGCGTGCTCGGCTGGTACGGGATCTCCGGCGAGCGGTTCGCGGAGCGGCAGCTGCCCTATCTCGCCTCGTGCACGGTGCCGGGGGCGGCGCTGATCGTGGCGGGATCGGTGCTGGTCGTGGCGGCGTACGCGCTTCCCGTACGCCCTCCGGAGCCCCACGTCCCCGCGGTGGAGGAGGCTCCCCCGCCGTCCCCGGCCCCGTCCTCGGACGGCCCGCCGCTCCGCGTCCCCGGCGGGACCCTCGCGCACCGGCCGGACTGCCCGCTCGTGGCGGGCCGGACCACGGCCGTGGAGGCCGGGGACGACCCGTCCCTGACGCCCTGTCCGGTGTGTGAGCCGTGGCCTCCCTGACGTACGAGCTGACGCTCGCCGGCCTCGCGGTCGGCAGTGCCGCCGCGCTCACCGGCATCGGCCTGGTGGTCACCCACCGGACGACCGGCGTGCTGAACCTGGCGCACGGCGCCGTGGCCATGATCTGCGCGTACGTGCTGCGCGGCCTTGTGGTCGACGGGGGCTGGCCGCTGCCGGCGGCCGCCCTCCTCACCCTCCTGGTGGTCGCCCCCGGCATCGGCCTCGTCCTGGACCGCGCGGTGTTCCGGCCCCTCGCCCGGCGCGGGGCGAACCCGGCGCAGACCCTGGTGGCCTCCGTCGGCGTCTTCGTCCTGCTCGTCGGCGCGGCGGTGCTGATGTGGGGCCCGGGGGCGCGGGACGACGCGCCGGTGCTCCTCGGTGACGACCCGTGGGCGCAGCTCGGGGCGGTGGCCGCGCTCGCCTCCCTGGTGGGGGCGGTGACCCGGTGGACACGGTTCGGTCGGGAAGTGCGGGCCGTCGTCGACAACCGGCGGCTCGCGGTGCTCTCCGGGATCGACGCGGACCGGGTCGCGGCGGCCGGCTGGGCGTTCGGCTCGTTCACCGCCGGCCTCACCGGGGTGCTGCTCGCCCCGTACGTACGGCTCGACCCGTACGGGATGCCGCTCCTCGTCATCGAGGTGATCGCGGTCGCGGTCATCGCCCGGATGCGGTCGCTGCCGGTCGTGGTGGCGGCCGCGCTCCTGATCGGCGTGGCCCAGGCCCAGCTGACCCGGCTGCACCCGGAGGGCTGGGCGGGCCCCCTGCTCCAGGCCGTCGGGGCGAACCTGTTCGTGGTGGCGCTCCTGGTCGCGGCGCTCGTCCTGCCGGGGATCGGCGGCAAGGGCAGGGACGCCCTGCCGCCACCGGTGCGCTCCGGCCGGGTGCCGGGCGGGGTGTGGGTCGTCGTCGGTGTCCTGTTCCTCCTCCCGCTCGGCTTCGCGGGCTCGGACCTGCGCACGGCGATCCAGGTGCCGGCGCTGTCGGTGATCCTCCTGTCCCTGGTCGTCGTGGCGGGGCGGGGCGGCCAGATCGCGCTGGGGCAGGCGGCGTACGCGGGCCTGGGCGCGCTGTTCACCGCGCTCCTCACGGCACGCGGGGTGCAGGGCCTGGTGGCGCTCGGCCTCGCGGTGCCGCTGGTGGCCGTCGTGGGCCTGCTGACGGGCCGGCCCGCGATCCGGCGGCACGGCCTCGCCCTGGCGCTCGTGACGCTGGCGACCGGGGTGGCGGTGAGCCGCTTCGTCCTCACCCAGCCGTACGCGACGGCGGGCCTCTCCCTCGGCCGCCCGGCGGGCTTCTCGGACGACCGTGCCTTCTACGCCCTCGAACTGCTCGTCCTCGCGGGCTGCCTGGCCCTGGTGGCGGCGCTCCGCCGGGGCCGCACGGGCCGTGCGCTCGCCGCGCTGCGGGACCACGAGCCGGGCGCGGAGGCGGCGGGTGTCGCCGTGCCCCGCCTCAAGCTCCTCGCCTTCGTCCTGGGCGCGGCCCTGGCGGCCCTGGGCGGCGGCCTCCTCGGCATGGGCCTGCGCGCCTTCGACCCGGAGGCGTACGACCCGGTACGCGGTCTCCTCTGGTGCGCGGCGGTCCTGGTCCTGGGCGCCGACGGCCTCCTCACCCCCCTGGCCGCTGCCACCCTCCTGGTCACCCTGGACGCGGGCCCGCACGCGGGCGCGGCAGCGGTCCTCCTGGGCCTCCTGGCGGCCCTCACGGGCCGGATCCCCCCACTGACGAACCTGCTGCCGCACAAGCCCCGCGCACCGGCGGCCGCCGACGGCGCCGAGCCTCCCACGGGAGGACCCGTGCTTCTCCCGACAAGGGGGACGGGTGGGGACACCGGTCCGGCCCAGGGCCGGACGCACTCCCACCGGCCCGCACCCGGCGACGCACCCGCACAGGCACCCGCACCGGACAAGCGCTCCGCACCGCCCCCCGTCCTCCGCGCCCATCACCTCACCCTCACCTACCCCGGAGGCCTCACCGCCCTCGACGACGTCACCCTCGCCCTCGTCCCCTTCCGCGTCACCGCCCTCGTCGGCCCCAACGGCGCCGGCAAGTCGACCCTCTTCGACTGTCTCGCCGGAACCCTCCGCCCCCACCGGGGACGGATCACGCTCGGCGGGACCGACATCACCACCCGCTCCGCCCACGCCCGGAGCCGCCTCGGCATCGCCCGGACCTTCCAGCGGCTCGCCGTCTTCCCCTCCCTGACCGTCGAGGAGAACGTCCGCGTCGGCGAGGAGCAGGGCCATGTCCGCGGCGACCCCGCCGCCGTCGAGCGCGGTCTGCGGCTGCTCGGGCTCGCCGGGCCCGTGCGGCACCGGAGGGTGGCGGACCTGCCCACCGGAACGCTGCGCCGGGTCGAACTGGCCCGCGCCCTCGCCGGGCAGCCGCACACCCTGCTGCTCGACGAGCCGGCCGCCGGCCTGGACGCCGCCGAGACGGCCGCGCTCGCCCGGATCCTCGCCGCGCTGGCCGCCGACGGCCTGACCGTCCTGGTCGTCGAGCACGACCTGGACCTCGTCGCCGGGATCGCCCACACCGTGCACACCATGGAAGGCGGCCGGATCGTGTCATGAGCGTCGAGATCGCCCTGTGCTCCGCCCGGGTCCGCTACGGCCCCCTGGAGGCCCTGCACGGCCTGGACCTGCCCGTGCCCGCCGGTACGGTCACCGTTCTCCTGGGCCGCAACGGCTCGGGGCGTACGACGGCCCTGCGCGCCCTCGCCGGCACGGTGCGCCTCTCCGCGGGCCGGGTCGTGTGGCGCGGCGCCGACGTGACCCGGCTGCCGGCCCACGAACGGGCCCGGCGGGGGCTGTGCTTCGTACCCGCCCTCGAAGCGGTGTACGCGAGCCTCACCGTCGCGGACAACCTCGCGCTGGCCGTACCCGGGACCGCCCTCGGGGCCGGGCCCGGGGCCGCTCCCCCGTATCCGGAACTCGTCCCTCTGCTGTCCCGGACCGCCGGAACGCTCTCCGGTGGCGAGCGCCGCATGCTGGCGCTCTCCCGCGCCCTCCTCGCACCACGCGCGCGCGTGGTGCTGGTCGACGAGCCGTCGCTCGGTCTGGCCCCGCCGGTCGCGGCCCGTACGTACCGGAGGCTCGTGGGGCTCGCCCTCGAGGGCGGGGCGGCCGTGGTCCTGGCGGAACAGCGCGTACCGGACGGGCTGCCGCCCGGCTCGCCGGTGCACGAGCTGCGGCGCGGCTCCGTCGCGTTCCGCGGGGAAGCGGCCGAGCGGGCCGGGCCGGCTCCGTCCGGCTGACGGACGGGCGCGTCAGAGCGGGGCGAACCGCAGCATCGTCCCGACGACGACCCGGTTCGGATCGGCCCCGATCAGGCTCCGGTTCGCCGCGTACAGCGCCCGCCAGCCGCCCTTGACGCCGAAGCGGCGGGCGATGGAGCTGAGGGTGTCGCCGGGCTGCACGGTGTGGACGCGCCCGCTCAGCCCGTACCGCTTGGAGCAGACGGGCCAGGCCCCCCACCCCTGGGTGCGCAGGACCTCCTCCGCGACGGTGATCTGCTGCGGACGGGTCGCCAGGTCGGCGCGCCTGGCGTACTTCAGTCCGCCGTGCTCGACCCAGGTCGGGTGCCAGAACTGGAGTCCGCCGTAGAAGCCGTTGCCGGTGTTGACGTGCCAGCGGCCGCTGCTCTCGCACTCGGCGACGCAGCCCCACGGCCACTGGTCCTTGGCACAGGCGTACGAGGGAACGGCGGCCGCGAGAAGCCCGTCGGACACGTTCCGCGGCGCGACGGACGCGTCCCGGGGCCCCATCGGTACGTCCCGCGCGGAGGCCGGCGCCGGATCGAGGGTCAGCAGCGCGGCCGCGGACGCCGCCACGAGGGAACCGGTCGTCCACCATCGGATCTTCGACATCGAGGCAGGCTAGACAGCCCTCCGGCACCCTCCGTCCGTGCCGCGCGGAACACTGTTCACACCCCACCCGGTCGGAGTCACGGGACCCGCCGCCCGAGCCGGTGGCAAGTTGCCACGCTTCCGCGCGTGACCCCGGCCGAGCCTGACCCGTTGAACTCGGCATAAGACACCGGGAACGGCCCGGCGTCCCCCCGTACCGAGTCCAGGGAGCCCCCCGTGCCGCGCATGCTCGACGTCAGCGAGGACGTACGCGCCGAGATCGGCGACGAAGAAGCGGACCGGCTGCTCGCCGGTGACAACGCCCCGGGCAGCTACGACTGCACCTCCTGCCGCACGCCGGGAGACTCCGAGCAGGAGCACACCAGCACGGTGCTGTTCGTCGGCGAGGAGACCGCGGTCCTCGCGTTCGCCCACGCCAGCTGCATCCCGTCGCAGGTCGTCCGGGTCGCGGAGGAGCAGCTCCAGGGCGCCGTCGCCTCGATCACGGCCTCGGACGCCGCCGACGCGCTCTCCGCCGCCCACCCCGAGCAGGCCGTGCTCGGCGTCACCAGCGGTCTCGTCCTGATCGAGGGCGAGCTGCACCCGGCGCTCGTCGTGGAACCGACCGCCCCGGTGGCCCGCCCGGGTTCCGACGGTCTCACCGACGAGTTCCTGCCGCTCCTGGCCGACCAGGGCTTCCAGCAGGTCATGGACCTGAACACGCGGCCGGCGGTGCTGCCGGGCTGGTCGGTCCTGGTCGCCATGGGCCAGCTGCACTCCGTGCTCCAGCCGGGCCCCGGCGGTGCCGGTCAGGCCGCCTGGTGGCAGGCGCACCAGCCGCTCCAGGTCACCGAGGGCTGGCGCGCGGCGGCCAACAAGTCGCACATGGTGCTGGTCTTCGCCGCCCCGGTGGGCTCGATCGGCCAGCAGCCGCGTGAGGACCTGCTGCGCGACGCGCTGGAGAAGGCCGCGGCGAACGGGCGCCTGGTCGCCGCCGCGATGCCGCTGGCCGGTACCTGATGGACGGCGGACAGCCGGGCATAGGGTGGGCACGGGTCACCGGCGTACCGGCGGGGGCCACGGGCTCGGCGGGCCCGCACGCCCCGACCGTGCCGCGTCCCCGGCGGGCACCCCATTCGGAGAGCCGCCCGCATCCGACGGGCGGTGGGGTCGTTGGCACCTACGTGCACGCATACGACCCCTTCCCCCAGCCCGGTCCGAGTCAGATCCCTTCGATGCGCCCCGCGCAGGACGCCACGGCCGGCACGTCGCCCACGCCGATCTACGACGCCCTGTACGCGGAGTACCGCAGGACGTTCCGCACGCTGCCGGGTGACCGCAGCGGCGAGGAGGATCTGAGCTTCCGGGCCTTCGGTACGGCGGTGGGCACGGGCCTGTACGGACACGGGCAGGGGCACCGCTACGGGACGGCGCATACGACGGCGTGGCCGGTGCGGCACTCCCCGCCGCAGCAGACGCAGGCGGCGCTGCCGCCGGGACCCCGCAGGGGCCTCTAGCGGAAGCCCCACCGGGGAGACACGGCTGAGGGCCGGGGCATCACGCCCCGGCCCTCAGCCGTGTGTCACCTCGCCGGTGCTACTTCTTGCGGCCGCGCTTCTCGCGGACCCGCACCGAGATGTGGATCGGGGTGCCCTCGAAACCGAACTCCTCACGGAGACGGCGCTCGACGAAGCGGCGGTAGCCGGCCTCGAGGAAGCCCGAGGCGAAGAGCACGAACCGGGGCGGCTTGGTGCCCGCCTGCGTACCGAAGAGGATGCGGGGCTGCTTGCCGCCGCGGATCGGGTGCGGGTGGGCCGCGACGATCTCACCGAGGAAGGCGTTGAGCCGGCCGGTGGGGACGCGGGTCTCCCAGCCGGCGAGGGCGGTCTCGATGGCCGGGACCAGCTTCTCCATGTGGCGGCCGGTCTTGGCGGAGACGTTGACCCGGGGCGCCCAGGCGACCTGCTGCATCTCGGTCTCGATCTCGCGCTCGAGGTAGTAGCGGCGCTCCTCGTCGAGCTCGTCCCACTTGTTGTAGGCGATCACGATGGCGCGGCCCGACTCGACCGCCATCGTGATGATGCGCTGGTCCTGGACCGAGATGTGGTCGGTGGTGTCGATGAGGATGACGGCCACCTCGGCCTTCTCGACGGCGGCGGCCGTCCGCAGGGAGGCGTAGTAGTCCGCGCCCTCCTGGAGGTGGACCTTCTTGCGGATGCCGGCGGTGTCGACGAACTTCCACGTCACGCCGCCGAGCTCGATGAGCTCGTCGACCGGGTCGCGGGTGGTGCCCGCCAGCTCGTTGACGACGACGCGGTCCTCGTTCGCCACCTTGTTGAGCAGGGAGGACTTGCCGACGTTCGGGCGGCCGATGAGGGCGATGCGGCGCGGGCCGCCCACCGCGTTGCCGAAGCGCTGCTCGGGGGCCTCGGGCAGCTTCTTCAGGACCTCGTCGAGGAGGTCGCCGGTGCCGCGGCCGTGTAGCGAGGAGACGGGGAACGGCTCGCCGAGGCCCAGGGACCAGAGCATGGCGGCGTCGGCCTCGCCGGACTGGCCGTCGACCTTGTTGGCGGCGAGGACGACCGGCTTCCCCGCGCGGCGGAGCAGCTTGACGACGGCCTCGTCGGTGTCGGTGGCGCCGACGGTGGCGTCCACGACGAAGAGGCAGGCGTCGGCGGCCTCGATGGCGTACTCGGCCTGGGCGGCGACGGAGGCGTCGATGCCGAGGACGTCCTGTTCCCAGCCGCCGGTGTCGACGATCTTGAAACGGCGCCCGGCCCACTCGGCCTCGTAGGTCACGCGGTCACGGGTGACGCCCGGCTTGTCCTCGACGACGGCCTCGCGGCGGCCGATGATGCGGTTCACCAGGGTCGACTTGCCGACGTTCGGACGGCCGACGACGGCGAGGACGGGGAGCGGGCCGTGCCCGGCCTCCTCGATCGCGCCCTCGATCTCCTCGGCGTCGAAGCCCTCTTCCGCGGCGAGCTCCATGAACTCCGCGTACTCGGCGTCGCCAAGTGCCCCGTGGTCGTGCTGGTCGTTCATGAAGTCCGTTCCTTGATCATTCGTGGTCGGTGGGCCGCTGGGCCCACTACTCAAAGTCTCGCTCAGCGCCCGGTGAGGCGCCTGGCGTTTTCCAGGTGGTCGGTGAGCTTCCCCTGGATGCGTACGGTCGCCTCGTCGAGTGCCTTGCGGGTGCGGCGGCCGGAGCCGTCGCCCGCCTCGAAGGCGTCCCCGAAGACGACGTCGACACGGCCGCGCAGCGGAGGCAGTGCCTTGACCAACCGTCCACGCCGCTCGGTGCTTCCCAGGACGGCCACCGGGACGATCGGCGCGCCGCTGCGGACGGCGAAGTAGGCCAGGCCGGCGCGGAGCGAGGCGAAGTCGCCCTCGCCGCGGGTGCCCTCGGGGAAGATCCCGAGGACGCCGCCCTGCTCCAGGACGCCCAGGGCGTTGCCTATCGCGTTCCGGTCGGTGCTGTCGCGGTCGACCTTGACCTGCCCGATGCCCTCCAGGAAGGGCCCGAGGGGCCCGACGAAGGCTTCCTTCTTGATGAGGAAGTGCACCGGGCGGGGCGCGGTGCCCATGAGCATGGGTCCGTCGATGTTGTGCGCGTGGTTGACGGCGAGGATGACGGGGCCGGAGGCCGGCACCCGCCAGGCGCCGAGGACACGCGGCTTCCAGAAGCCGTACATCAGCCCGATGCCGATGCGACGGCCGACGGCGGCGCCCTTCTCGGAGGGCAGGGTCACTTGGCGGCCGCCCGCCGCTCGTCCACCAGGGTGACGACGCACTCGATGACCTGGTCGAGGGTGAGATCCGTGGTGTCGACCTCGACGGCGTCGTCGGCCTTGGCGAGCGGGGAGGTCTTGCGGCTGGAGTCGGCCGCGTCCCGCTTGATCAGGGCTTCCTTCGTCGCGCTCACGTCGACGCCCTTGAGCTCGCCGGAGCGGCGGGCGGCACGGGCCTCGGGCGAGGCGGTGAGGAAGATCTTCAGGTCGGCGTCGGGGAGGACGGTGGTGCCGATGTCCCGGCCCTCGACGACGATGCCGTGCTCGGCGCCCTTGGCGATGGTCCGCTGGAGCTCGGTGATGAGCGCCCGCACCTCGGGGACGGCGCTGACGGCGCTGACCTTGGAGGTGACCTCCTCCGTGCGGATGGGGCCGGCGGCGTCGGCTCCGTCGACGGTGATGGTCGGCCGGGCCGGGTCGGTGCCGGAGATGATGACCGGCTTGGCGGCTGCGTTGGCGACGGCCTCGGCGTCGGTCACGTCGACGCCGTTGCTGATCATCCACCAGGTGATCGCCCGGTACTGGGCGCCGGTGTCGAGGTAGCTCAGCCCCAGCTTGGCGGCGACCGCCTTGGAGGTGCTGGACTTGCCCGTGCCGGAGGGCCCGTCAATGGCGACGATCACGGATTCCACGGTGGGAACACCTTCCTGGGTGAGTGGCGGGCCCGGCTGGGATGCGGGGGACCTCCACAAGGTTACCGAGTCCCCGGCACCCGTTCGGCCCAGCGCCCCACGAGACACCACCCGGCCGCGCGCCCACCGACGAACCTGGCCACCCCCCGTGTGGGCAATCGCCCCACTGGGCCGGTCACCCACCCACCCGGGACGGCGCCCTCGGCGGCGCCTCCGCCCCTTGTGCCTGAACCCGCACCCACTTTGTGCGGCACACCAGGGGTGCGGGTTCAGGCACAGGTGCCTGGGCCCGGCACGGGGCGCCGTCCGTTGTGCCCGCCCTCCCCAAGCTCTCGGCTTCGCTCGAGCAGGGGGACCCCCATCGCCCCAGCGGAACGAATGCCCACAACGAGGGTGGGCGAGAGCCGGCCCAGCGGAACGGCTGCCCACAACGGGGGGCGGGGTCAGCCCCGGGCGAGTGCCCACAACAGGGGCGGGGGGCTCAGCCCGTGCGCAGGGACCAGCCCCGTTCCTGCAGGGCCTCCCCCAGCACCGCCGCCGCCGAGGGTTCCACCATCAGCTGGACCAGACCCGCCTGCTGGCCGGTCGCGTGCTCGATGCGGACGTCCTCGATGTTGACCCCCGCGCGGCCCGCGTCGGCGAAGATGCGGGCGAGCTCGCCCGGCCGGTCGCTGATGAGGACGGCGACGGTCTCGTAGACCGTGGGGGCGGCGCCGTGCTTGCCGGGGACGCGGGAGCGGCCGGTGTTGCCGCGGCGCAGGACGTCCTCGACGCCCGAGGCTCCGTCACGGCGCTTGTCCTCGTCGGCGGACTGCAGGGAGCGCAGGGCGCGGACGGTCTCGTCGAGGTCGGCGGCGACACCGGAGAGGACGTCGGCGACCGGCCCCGGGTTGGCGGAGAGGATCTCGACCCACATGCGCGGGTCGGAGGCGGCGATGCGGGTGACGTCCCGGATGCCCTGCCCGCAGAGGCGTACGGCGGACTCGTCGGCCTCCTCCAGGCGCGCGGCGACCATCGACGACACCAGCTGCGGGGTGTGGGAGACCAGGGCGACCGCCCGGTCGTGGGCGTCGGCGTCCATGACGACCGGGACGGCCCGGCAGAGGGCGACGAGCTCGAGGGCGAGGTTCAGGACCTCGGTGTCGGTGTCCCGGGTCGGGGTGAGGACCCAGGGGCGCCCCTCGAAGAGGTCGGCGGTCGCCGCGAGCGGACCGGAGCGTTCCTTGCCGGACATCGGGTGCGTACCGATGTACGCGGTGAGGTCGAGGCCCAGCGCCTCCAGCTCCCGCTTGGGCCCGCCCTTGACGCTGGCCACGTCCAGGTAGCCGCGGGCCAGTCCCGCGGTCATGGCTTCTGCGAGGGTGGCGGCCACGTGCGCCGGGGGGACGGCGACGATCACGAGGTCCACGGGGCCCTCGGGTGCCTCGTCGGTGCCCGCGCCGAGCGCGGCGGCCGTCCGGGCGCGCGCCGGGTCGTGGTCGCGCAGGTGGACGGTGACGCCCCGGCTCGCGAGGGTGAGCGCGGCGGAGGTGCCGATCAGTCCGGTGCCGATGACGAGCGCTGTTCTCACTGGGCGATGTCCTTGCGCAGGGCGGCCGCGGCGCCGAGGTAGACGTGCGCGATCCGGGACTTGGGCAGATCGGTCTCGACGTGGGCGAGGAGCCGGACGACCCTCGGCATCGCCCCTTCGATGTCGAGCTCCTGTGCGCAGATCAGGGGGACGTCGACGATCCCGATGCCGCGGGCCGCGGCGGCGGGGAAGTCGCTGTGGAGGTCGGGCGTGGCCGTGAACCAGATGCTGATGAGGTCGTCGGCGGTGAGGTCGTTGCGCGCGAGGACGGCCGTGAGCAGTTCCTCGACCTGCTCACGCATGTGTCCGGCCTCGTCCCGCTCCAGCTGGACGGCTCCGCGGACCGCTCGTACCGCCACGTCGTACTCCTTCGCCTGCGTCAGTGCTCCGTTCAGCCTAGTCAGCGGCGGACGCGACGCGTCCCGGCGCCCGCCCTCCGAGACGGAGGACGGGCGCGCGGGACGGGTCTCAGAGCTGCTGCCGGCGGATGATGTCCTCCAGGGAGCCTTCGGGCACCGAGCCGTTCGGGGTCAGCTTGTCGACGGCCCGGGGCAGCGACCGCGCGATCTGGTCGGCCGCCTCCTCCGGGCTGACGCCGGCGTCGGCCGCGACCTTCTGGAGGGTGTCGTCGGGCAGCGCCCCGGCGATCTGGGGGCCGCTGACGGGCTGGTTCTCGCCGGTGCCGACCCAGGACTGCGCCTGGTCGGCGAGGCCGGACCTGGACAGCGCGTCGAGGAGTCCGCCGAGCGGGTTCGTGCCGCTCCCGCCTCCGCCTCCGGCGAGGGCGCCGATCAGAGAGCCGAGGATGCCGCCCGCCCCGCCGCTGCCGCCGCTCTGTCCGCCTCCGCCTCCGAGGAGGCTTCCGAGGAGACTGCCGAGGTCGTTTCCCGCCATGGTCCTGCCCTTCGTCCGGTGCGAAACAGGATCAATGTCACCCGAACCGGGGTGTTCCGCCACTCGGCGTACACGCCGGCCGGGACCGCCGTGCGGGGGAGCCGGGCCCCCTGGTCCAGGCGTGTTGCGGGACCCGGCGGCGCCGCGCGGCCAAGCTGGCGGCATGACTTCACGCGCCACCCCTCGCCGTGCCGTCCTGTTCGCCGCAGTGGCCCTGACGACGGGCTGCGGCTCGGACGGCGGGGGCGACGGCGGTACGAGCACCGACGCGCCGGCCACGCCGAGCGCCCCGGACACCACGTCGTCCCCGGCCGCTTCGCCCTCCGCCGAGTCCCCCTCGGCCGCCGCCTCCTCGCCCGCCTCCCCTCCGGCCGCAGGCGCCCGGCTGGCCGGCACCTCCGAGATCCCGGTCGGCGGGGGCACGGTCTTCGCGAAGGAGAAGGTGGTCGTCACCCAGCCCGCCGCCGGCGAGTTCAAGGCGTTCTCCGCTATCTGCACCCATCAGCGCTGCACGGTGAACAAGGTCGCGGACGGCACCATCGACTGTCCCTGCCACGGTTCCAAGTTCCGTATCGCCGACGGCTCGGTGGCGAACGGGCCCGCCACCCGCCCGCTCCCGGCCGAGCGGATCACCGTCTCGGGGGACACGATCACCCTCGCGTAACCTGACCGGCATGACCCCGGACGAGCTGGTGCGCGACCACACGATCTACTCCTGTGTCATGGGTTCGCGCGCCTTCGGTCTCGCGACCGAGGGCAGCGACACGGACGTGCGGGGCGTCTATCTCGCCCCGACGCCGCTGTTCTGGCACTTCGAGAAGCCTCCCGCGCATGTGGAGGGGCCGGGCGAGGAGCAGTTCAGCTGGGAGCTGGAACGATTCTGCGAGCTGGCCCTGCGCAACAACCCGAACGTCCTGGAGTGCCTCCACTCCCCCCTGGTCGAGCGTGCCGACGCCCTCGGCCGCGAACTGCTCTCGCTGCGCGGGGCCTTCCTCTCCCGGCAGGCCCATCAGACCTTCGTCCGTTACGCGGGCGGGCAGCGCCGCAAGCTCGACGCGGACGTGCGCCAGTACGGCCACCCCCGCTGGAAGCACGCCATGCACCTGCTGCGGCTGCTCACCAGCTGCCGCGACCTGCTGCGCACGGGCGAGCTGCGGATCAACGTCGGCGAGGACCGCGAGCGTCTCCTCGCGGTCAAGCGCGGCGAGGTCTCCTGGCCGGAGGTCGAGTCCTGGATGGACCGCCTCCAGGAGGAGGCCGACCGCGCCCACGACACGACTCCGCTCCCGGCCGCGCCGGACCACGCGCGCGTGCAGGACTTCCTGGTCCGCGCCCGCCGCGCCTCCGCCCTCGACACCGTCCAGCGGGCGGCCGGCTCCAACGGTCGGCTCTAGCGGCCGGCCGGCCGGGCCCGTACGACGAGGTCGTGCAGCAGGTCGGGGGCTCGTACCGCCGACTCCGGCAGGCTCGACGCGGCCCGGGCCTCTTCGAGCACCGCGTGCAGGGCCTCCGTCTCGGCCCGTACGGCCTCGACCGGCACCTCCGCGGGCCCGTGCTCCGCCGCCGCCTTCGCCGCGACGAGGTCGGGCAGCCGGGCCGGCGCCTCGGCCACCTCCCCGAGCAGGGTCGGCAGATGGGCCTGCACCTCGCCCGAGCGCATCAGATGGATGCCGGTGAGCAGCGCCCGGTAGGTGTACAGCAGCGGCTTGAGCTCGCCGCCGCTCTCGAAGAGCCGCCACTGCGTCCCGGCGAAGCCCCGGTAGTGGTGCGCGTGGTGGGAGGTGAGCACCTCGGGCACGAGGGAGACCAGCTCCGCGTGGATCTCCGTGGTGTGCGCGACGAGCGGGGAGGTGAGCTGCTCCAGGACGTAGCCGTTGCGGCGCAGCATCAGCCGGGCGAACTTCCGCAGGTCGTGGGTGACGAGGTCCATCTCGACCCCGTCACGGTCCCACATCCGGCTGCGGGTCTCCTCCGGCTCGCGGAGGCCCGTGAGGGCCTCCACCGGCAGCAGGTGCACGCCCCGCAGGTCCACGTCCGAGTCACGGGACGGGAACCCGTACAGGTGCGCGCCGGAGACGGTCGCGAAGAGCAGGGGGTCGGGCTGCTCCGCCACGACGGCGGAAAGGTCCAGGTCCAGGCTGAGCGTCATGGCTCAAGCGTCCCAGAGCGCGCCGAAGGTCAGCAGGTCGCTCCGGTACTCGACGCGCTCCTCCCACTCCTTCGGCCAGGCGTCGGCGCCGAGGTGCGCCCCGGCGAAGGCGCCCGCGAGGGCGGCGATCGAGTCGGAGTCGCCGCGGGTGCAGGCGGCGCGGCGCAGCGCGGTGAGGGGTTCGCCGGGGAAGAGGAGGAAGCAGAGGAGCCCGGTCGCGAGGGCCTCCTCGGCGATCCAGCCGTCACCGGTGTACGTACAGGGGTCGAGCTCCGGGTCGGCCGTGCGCTGGACGGCGTCCAGGCGCTCCAGGATCGCCAGGCACTCGTCCCAGCCCCGCTTGACGAAGGAGAGGGCGGAGGGGTCCTGGGAGCGGGTCCAGAGGTCGCCGAGCCAGTTCTCGTGGTAGCGGGAGCGGTTCTCGTAGGCGTACGAGCGCAGCTGTCCGACCAGGCCGGCGGGGTCCACGCCCTGGGCGAGGAGGTACACGGCACGGGCGGTGAGGTCGGAGGCGGCGAGCGCGGTGGGGTGTCCGTGGGTGAGGGCCGCCTGGAGCTGGGCGGCGCCCGCCCGCTGCTCCTCGCTGAGGCCGGGGACGAGCCCGATGGGGGTGACGCGCATATTGGCGCCGCAGCCCTTGGAGCCGATCTGGCTGGCGTCCTGCCAGGGACGGTCGCCGTCGAGGAGCATGCAGGCGCGCAGGCAGGTGTTGCCGGGGGCGCGGTTGTTCTCCGGGGAGTGGTACCAGTCGACGAACTCGTCACGGACGGGCCTGGCGAGGCGCAGCGGGGCGAGCACTCCCCGGTCCATGGCGGTGCGGATCCCCCGGGCGAAGGCGAGCGTCATCTGGGTGTCGTCGGTGACGTACGCCTTGCCGCCGCGGACGGGCAGTGCCATCTCCCGCCAGGGGCCGACCTTCGCGAGGATCGACGGCACGTCGTTGAACTCGGTCGGGAAGCCCAGCGCGTCGCCGAGCGCCAGTCCGATCAGGGAGCCGGTCGCGGCCTGCTTGGTCGCGGTGCGTGCGAGGTTCATGCGGGGCGTCCTTCGGGTCGCAGGAGGGGCGGGTGCAGGGTGGTGGCCCCGCCCGCCCGGTAGAGAGCGGCCGGTTTCCCCCGTCCGCCGGTGAGGCGCGGAGGTCCTTCCACGGCCTGGACGAAGCCGGGTGTGGTGAGGACCTTGCGCCGGAAGTTGGGGCGGTCGAGCTCGACGCCCCAGACCGTCTCGTACACCTGCCGCAGCTCGCCGAGGGTGAACTCGGGCGGGCAGAAGGCGGTCGCGAGGCAGGTGTACTCCAGCTTGGCGCCGACCCGTTCGTGGGCGTCGGCGAGGATCCGGTCGTGGTCGAAGGCGAGATCCCGGACGGTGTCGTACGGCATCCACCGCGCCTGGGCCGCGTCGCCGCCGCCGCGCGGCTCGGGAGGGTCGGGTACGAGCGCGGTGAAGGCGACGGAGACGACCCGCATCCTCGGGTCGCGGTCCGGCTCGCTGTAGGTGCGGAGCTGTTCGAGGTGGAGTCCGGCGACGGTGTCCCCGGAGAGGCCGGTCTCCTCGGCGAGTTCGCGGCGGGCGGCCCGCTCGGCGGACTCGCGCGGCAGCACGAATCCGCCGGGGAGCGCCCAGGACCCGGCGTACGGCTCCTGGCCGCGCTCGACGAGCAGGACGTGGAGGCGTTCCTCGCGGAGGGTGAGGACGGCGAGGTCGGCGGTGACGGCGAACGGCTCGAACGCGCTCGGGTCGTAGCCCTCGGGCGGGCGGTGGCCGGTCATCGGCGCTCCGGCAGCGGGTCGGTGAGGTGCGGGCCCTCGGCGAGCAGCGCGTCCACGGCGGCGACGGCGGCCGCGAGCCGCTCCTCGTGGGGCCCGCTGAGGACGGCCGTGCGGCGGCCGGAGTGGGCGAGCTGGGTGAGGAAGCGGGCGGTCATCCAGGGCCGCAGGTGCTCCCCGTCGCGCAGCCCGTCGTCCTCGAAGTCGACGCCCCTGTGGTCGGTGAGCAGCCAGAGGTGCTGCCGGCCGCGGGCGGCGATCTCGCCGGTGGCGGCGCTGGTGGTGCCCATGTACCGCTCGTGCCAGATGGTGGTGGCGAAGGCGTCGGTGTCGCAGAAGAGCACGGGCGATCCGTCGCGGGCCGCCTCCTCCTCCAGTTCGGCCTGGCGCTGGGCGATGACGGGGAAGTCGGAGGAGTGGAAGGTGACGTCGGACCAGGTGGCGTCGGGGCGTTCGGCGCGGAGTTCGGCGAGCTTGAGTTCGCTGTACTCGCGGCCGTACTCCGGTACGTACCGGGTGCGGGCCCAGACTCCGCCGCGCCGCCGGTAGTGGTCGGCGAGGGCGAGGGCCATGGTGGTGGTGCCGGTGGACTCGGCGCCGAGGACGACGACGCGCCGGGTGAGCGCGGCCCGGACGGGCGGTTCCAGGAAGTCCCAGCAGCCGGCGGGGTCGGCGCGGACGGCGGTGCCGGAGACGGGGAAGCGGGTGCGGCCGGGGTCGACGCACACGGACTCGGCGCCGAAGCGGCGGGCGAGCTCCTCCCCGTACGGCTCCGAGGTGAAGACGGCGTCGACGCGCTCGGGCACGGCGGCCCGGAAGACGGCCATGTGGGCGTCCCACACGTCGGGGTCGTGGAGGTCGACGGGGATGTCGTCGACGGCGCCGACGACGAGGGCGTCGGGGTGGATCTCGCGCATCCAGGCGACCCGCTCGGCGAGCGGGACGGATTCCACGGAGGAGGCGCAGACGAGGACGGTGAGGCGCTCGCAGCGGTCGAGGGCGGTGCGGACGAGGTGGTGGTGGCCGGCGTGCGGCGGATAGAACTTGCCGAGGACGAGGCCGTGGCCGTATCGCTTCACGCCGTCACCTCCGCGAGTCGCCGGGATCCGGTGAGGTCCCTGGTCCAGCCGCGCAGGCCGAGGACGCAGAGGATCATGAAGCCGACGTACAGCAGGGAGGTCAGGTACAGCTCCTTGTACGCGTACAGCGGTACGTAGACCACGTCGGCGGCGATCCACAGCCACCAGGACTCCAGCCGCTTTCGGCACTGGCCGTAGGTCGCCATGAGGGAGAGCGCGGTCGTCAGGGCGTCCCAGAAGGGGACGGTGGAGTCGGTGGCGCGGTCGAGCAGCAGGGTGAGCCCGAGGGTCCCCACCACCCCCGCCGTGATCAGCCACGTCCACTCGGTGCGCGTGGTGCGGCGCACCGGGAGGGTGTCGGAGCCTGGTCCACCCCCGTGGGTCCAGGTCCACCAGCCGTACACGGCGAGGGTGATGAAGACGATCTGGAGGCCGGCGTCGGCGTAGAGCCCGGCCTGCGTGAAGAGCAGGACGAAGAACAGGTTGTTGGCGATGCCGATCGGCCAGTTGGCGAGGTGCTGGCGGGCGACGAGCCAGACGCAGAGCGCTCCGCTGCCGAACCCCAGGACCTCGGTCCAGCTGACCGGGGTGTCCAGGACGGTGAAGAGCGGTTGCTGCAACGGCTCGAGTACGTCTGCGAGGCTCACGCCCGCCTCCTTAAGAGTCATGTTGACTATAAAGGGGGACGGCCTTCGGCCACAAGACCGAAAAGGACGCGGCGGGAACACGGCGAAGCCCGTGACCGCCCGGCGGTCACGGGCTTCGCCGTGTGGAGCAGGGGCCTTACATGCCGACTTCCTTCATCAGCATGCCGACCTCCGTGTTGGTGAGCCGGCGAAGCCAGCCCGACTTCTGGTCGCCGAGCGCGATCGGACCGAACGCGGTCCTGACCAGCTTCTCGACCGGGAAGCCCGCCTCGGACAGCATGCGGCGCACGATGTGCTTGCGGCCCTCGTGCAGGGTGACCTCGACGAGGTAGTTCTTGCCGGTCTGCTCGACCACGCGGAAGTGGTCGGCCTTGGCGTAGCCGTCCTCCAGCTGGATGCCGTCCTTGAGCCGCTTGCCGACCTCGCGGGGCAGCGGTCCTGTGATGGCGGCCAGGTAGGTCTTCTTCACGCCGTACTTCGGGTGCGTGAGGCGGTGGGCCAGCTCGCCGTGGTTGGTGAGCAGGATGATGCCCTCGGTCTCCGTGTCGAGCCGGCCGACGTGGAAGAGCCGGGTCTCACGGTTGTTGACGTAGTCGCCGAGGCACTGGCGGCCGTCCGGGTCCTCCATGGTGGAGACGACGCCGGCCGGCTTGTTCAGCGCGAAGAACAGGTACGACTGGGTGGCGACGGTCAGGCCGTCCACCTTGATCTCGTCCTTCTCCGGGTCGACGCGCTTGCCCTGCTCCAGGACGATCTCGCCGTTGACCTCGACGCGGGCCTGCTCGATGAGCTCCTCGCAGGCGCGCCGCGAGCCCATGCCGGCACGCGCGAGGACCTTCTGCAGCCGCTCGCCCTCCTGCTCGGCGCCGGGGAAGGTCTTCGGGGTCTTGATCTCCGGCCGGCCCTCGTACCGCTCCCGGTTGCGCTGCTCGATCTTGGCGTCGAGCTCGCGCGAGCGGGCCGGGGCCTGCCGCTGCCCGTGCGGGCCGCGACGGGGCGGCGTACCGCCCTGGGGGGCCTTGGGGCCGCCCTTGGCACCTCCGCGGGCCGCGGCGCCGCGGCCCTTCTTCGGGGGCTCGGAGGGGCCGCTCACGTCGTAGGAGCGCTCCTCGGGGCGAGGCCGGCGCGGGTTGCTCGGGCGCTGGTCGTCCCGGCCGCCGCCACCGGCACCCCGGTAACCGCCGCCGGAGCCGCCGGAGCCGCTGCCACCCCGGTAACCGCCGCCACCGGAGCCGGAGCCGCCGGAGCCGCTGCCGCCACGGTAGCCACCGCCACCGGAGCCGCTGCCGCCGCCGCCACCGGAACCCCGGTAGCCGCCACCGCCACCGCTGCCGCCGCTGCCCCCGCGGTAGCCACCGCCACCGCCGGAGCCGCTGCCGCCGCGGCCGCCACCGCTGCTGCCGCCGCGGCCGCCGCTGTTGCCACCACGGCTCCCGCCGTTGTTTCCGCTGCTGTTCCTGCCGCTGCTGCTTCGCATCAAACTTCCGTCTTGTCGTCGTTCTCACGATCCGGTGCATCCGGATCGAACGACGGAACCGCTTCCAGCGAGTCCGGCTCGACCGCCTCCGCCTCGGGGAGGAAGGGCGCGAGCTCGGGGAGTTCGTCCAGGCCGCGCAGGCCCATCCGCTCCAGGAAGTAGTTCGTCGTCCTGTACAGGATCGCACCTGTTTCGGGTTCCGCGCCCGTCTCCTCCACCAGACCCCGCTGGAGGAGGGTCCGCATCACGCCGTCGCAGTTCACTCCGCGGACCGCGGAGACCCGGGAACGGCTGACCGGCTGGCGGTACGCGACGACCGCGAGCGTCTCCAGGGCGGCCTGGGTGAGCCGCGCCTGCTGCCCCTCCAGGACGAAGGCCTCGACGGCCGGGGCGTACGCGGGGCGGGTGTAGTACCGCCAGCCGCCGGCCACCTGCCGCAGCTCGAAGCCGCGGCCCTGGGCGGTGTACTCGGCGGCGAGCTCGCGCAGGGCGTCGGCGACCTCGCGGGGGGTGCGCTCCAGGACCTTGGCGAGACGGTCCACGGTGGCGGGCTCGTCGACGACCATGAGGACGGCTTCGAGGGCGGGCTTGAGGTCGGGCCCGAAGTCGCTCACGCGGTGGCCTCCTGGTCGAATTCGTCGGTCACGGCCACGGACGGGTCCTTCTCCCCGCCGATCCAGGAGACCGTGAGGTCTCCCAGGGCGGTCTCCTGGTCGAGGACGACGGCCTTCTCCCGGTAGAGCTCCAGGAGGGCGAGGAAGCGGGCGACGACGGTCAGGGTGTCGTCGTCGACGTCCTCGATCAGCTCCCGGAAGAGCGCCGTCCCGCGCTCCCGCAGCAGCGCGACGACGACGGCGGCCTGTTCCCGCACGCTGACGAGCGGGGCGTGGATGTGGTCGACGTACACCTGCGGCTCGGCCTTCGGCCGCATGGCCCTGGCGGCCAGCCGGGCGAAGCCCTCGGCACCGAGGGAGATGACGACCTCGGGGAGCAGCTCGGCGTGGTGCGGTTCGAGTCCGACGGTACGGGGATGGCGGCGGCCCTCGGTCTCCCAGCGCTCCTCGAAGATCGCCGCGATGCGTTTGTACGCCCGGTACTGGAGGAGCCGGGCGAAGAGCAGGTCGCGCGCCTCCAGGAGGGCGAGGTCGGCCTCGTCCTCCACCTCGGCGGCGGGCAGCAGCCGGGCGGCCTTGAGGTCGAGGAGGGTGGCGGCGACGACGAGGAACTCGGTGGTCTGGTCGAGGTCGCCGTCGGGGCCGAGGGCGCGCAGGTGCGCCATGAACTCGTCGGTGACCTGGGAGAGGGCGACCTCGGTGACGTCGAGCCTGTGCTTGGCGATCAGCTGGAGGAGCAGGTCGAAGGGCCCCTCGAAGTTGGCGAGCCGCACGGTGAACCGCCCACCACCCCCCTCGGCCGCGTCCGGCGCCCCGGCTGTGTCGCCGGCGTCGGGCGCCCCAGCAACGTCGGACCCATCGGCCACGTCGGCCGTGTCGCCCTCGGCCGGTGGCGCGCCGCCGGAGCCGCCGACCGCACCGGGCTCGGCACCCGGGGTGAACGCCCCGGCCACGTCGGACGCGCCGGCCCTGTCGGCCTCGGCCGGCCGTCCACCGACGGCCCCGCCGTCCTCACCGGACCCGATGCCCCCACGGGTGCCTGCGTTCCCGGCCCCGGCTTCACCTCCAGTCACCGCCCGGACGCCGGGCCCGGGCTCAGACCCGAGTCCAGGTTCCTGCCCGGCTTCGGGCCTGGTCCTGGGCCCGGATTCCGGCCCGAGGGAGGAACCGGCTTCGAGCCCAGGCTCGGCCTCGGGCCCGGCCCCGGCTTCGGGTCGGCCGTCGGCCTCTGGGCCGCCGCACTCGTCCTCGGCCCGGCGCTCGCCCTCGGCCCGGTGTCCGGACCCGGATACGGGTTCAGGCCCGGCTACAGGTCGGCCGTCGGACTCCGCGCCGGGCCCGGCGGCGCTCGGTTCGGGGCCGCCGCCCCCGGCCCCCTCGCCCGGGCCGCGCCCCAGGGCGCGGCGGCGCGGCGGGCGGGACGTTTCGTCGGAGGCGTGGTGCATGGGGGTCCAGGGGGAGCGAGGAGCGCGGCAGCCCGCAGGCTACCGTCAGCGGCCGCGCAGGCGGCGGACGAGGATGCTCGCGTCGCCGCGGGATTCCAGGTCCGCCAGGACGACCGCGACGGCCTCCCGGACGATCCGCCCCCGGTCGACGGCGAGTCCGTGCTCGCCGCGCAGCACGAGCCGGGCGTGCTCCAGGTCCATCAGTTCCTCGGCGGAGACGTAGACCGTGATCTTCTCGTCGTGGCGCTCCCGGCCGCTGGGCCGCCGGTTCGGGGTACGACCGCCGCGCCGCCGGGCCGCCGGGGCGGGTACGGCGGCGGAGGGCGCGGCCTTGGGGGCGGCGCTCTCCGGCTCCGCCGTCCGGGCGCGGGGTTCGGCGGCCTCGGTGCCCGCCGCCGTGTGCTCCGCGGAGCCCTCGGCCGCCGCCGGGTCGCTCTCACCCGCGGGTGCGGGAACGGCCCGGCGGGGCGCGGACGACTGGAGCGCCATCCCCCCGGTCGTACGGAAGAGTTCGTCGGCGCCGGGCAGACTCACTCGGCGTGACACCGGGCGAGCACCTCCCTGGCGAGCTGACGGTAGGCGGCGGCGCCCACGGAGTTGGAGGCGTACGTGGTGATGGGCTCGCCGGCGACGGTGGTCTCCGGGAAGCGCACGGTCCGCCCGATGACCGTGTGGTACACGTGGTCGTCGAAGGCCTCGACGACGCGCGCGAGCACCTCACGGCTGTGCACGGTCCGGGAGTCGTACATCGTGGCGAGGATGCCGTCGAGCTCGAGCTCGGGGTTGAGCCGCTCCTGGACCTTCTCGATGGTCTCGGTCAGCAGGGCCACTCCGCGCAGCGCGAAGAACTCGCACTCCAGCGGCACGATGACCTTGTGAGCCGCCGTCAGGGCGTTCACGGTCAGCAGGCCGAGCGAGGGCTGACAGTCGATCACGATGTAGTCGTAGTCGTTCATCAGCGGCTTCAGGGCGCGCTGGAGCGTGGACTCGCGCGCGACCTCGCTGACGAGCTGGACTTCGGCGGCCGAGAGGTCGATGTTGCTCGGCAGCAGGTCCATGTTGGGTACGGCGGTCTTGAGGAGCACCTCGTCGGCCGACATGCCCCGCTCCATGAGCAGGTTGTAGACGGTGAGGTCGAGCTCCATCGGGTTCACGCCGAGACCGACCGACAGGGCTCCCTGCGGGTCGAAGTCGACGAGCAGCACCCGTCGTCCGTACTCCGCGAGCGCGGCACCCAGGTTGATGGTCGACGTGGTCTTGCCGACGCCGCCCTTCTGGTTGCACATCGCGATGATCTTCGCGGGTCCGTGGTCGGTCAGCGGACCCGGGATCGGGAAGTACGGCAGGGGCCGTCCGGTGGGGCCGATCCGCTCGCGGCGCTGGCGGGCAGCGTCGGGTGCGAGGGTGGCCGCGTACTCCGGGTCGGGCTCGTACTCGGCGTCGGGGTCGTAGAAGTGCCCCTCGGGCACCTCGTCAAAGGCGGCGAAGTGGGTGGACTCTCGGCCCATCTCGTTGCCGGCCGTGGCGTTCACGTGTAGGCCGTCCATCGTCTTCATCGTATGGGCTGTCGTCATGGGCTGGTGCGTCGCGAAGGTCCGCACCGCGACGGAGCCGATCGGAGCACCTGGCGCACCGCTCCCGGGAGTAATTGTCGACTCATTCACAAGTCGTCTTACCTCCTTGGATGTCACCAGGAACATTTATCGATAGGTCAGCGTGGCACCATGCCGACGGTTGGCGACTCTATGGCGTGTCACCGGTCCGCAGCAACACAATCCGCCGGACCCGGCCCGATGTGTCGGCAACCGAACACGTCTCTGTCAAGGGTGCGCGGGCACGCATCCACACGTTTCAGTGGTGCGCGAAACGGTTAAACAGTTACGTTCAAGGCGAGTTGGCCGAACGTTTCGCCGGGTCCGGACACGCATCCGGCCGGACCTTGTCGAACAAGGTCCGGCCGGTGCGCGGATTGACGGCACGCGTTGACGACGGTGCCGCGGGGGGTCAGCCCAGGAGGGTGCTCAGCTCGACGTGCTCGAGGCCGTGCGCCTCGGCGACCTCCTTGTAAACCACCTTGCCGTCATGCGTGTTGAGGCCCAGACCGAGCGCGGCGTCGCGGCGGAGCGCCTCGACCCAGCCGTTGTTCGCCAGCGACACGATGTACGGCAGCGTGGCGTTGGTGAGGGCGTAGGTGGAGGTGTTCGGGACCGCGCCCGGCATGTTGGCGACGCAGTAGAAGACCGAGTTGTGGACCTGGAAGGTCGGCTCGGCGTGGGTGGTCGGGTGCGAGTCCTCGAAGCAGCCGCCCTGGTCGATCGCGATGTCGACAAGGACACTTCCGGGCTTCATCTTGGCGACGAGCTCGTTGGTGACCAGCTTCGGGGCCTTGGCGCCCGGGATGAGGACGGCGCCGATGACGAGGTCGGCCTCGACGACGGCCTTCTCCAGCTCGTAGGCGTTGGAGACGATCGTCTGCACCTTGGTGCCGAAGATCTTGTCGGCCTCGCGGAGCTTGTTGATGTCCCGGTCGAGCAGGGTCACGTGGAAGCCCATGCCGACGGCGATCTGGGTGGCGTTCCAGCCGGAGACGCCGCCACCGATGACGACGGCCTTGCCGGCGTGGGTGCCGGGGACGCCGCCGGGCAGGACGCCGCGGCCGCCGGCCGAGCGCATCAGGTGGTAGGCGCCGACCTGCGGGGCCAGCCGGCCCGCGACCTCGGACATCGGGGCGAGCAGCGGGAGCGCGCGGTTCGCGGTCTCGACCGTCTCGTACGCGATGGCGGTGGTGCCGGAGGCCAGGAGCGCGTCCGTGCACTCCTTGGAAGCGGCGAGGTGCAGGTAGGTGAAGAGCGTCTGGTCCTTGCGGAGGCGGTGGTACTCCTCCGCGATCGGCTCCTTGACCTTGAGCAGCAGGTCGGCGGTGGCCCAGACCTCGTCGGCGGTGGGGAGGATCTCCGCGCCGGCGGCGACGTACTCCTCGTCCGTGATCGAGGAGCCGACACCGGCGTTCTGCTCGATGAAGACCTGGTGGCCGTGGCGGACGAGCTCGTGGACACCGGCGGGGGTGATGGCCACGCGGAACTCGTTGTTCTTGACCTCGCGGGGGATGCCGACCTTCATCGTCGATCACGGTCCTTGAATCAGGGGGATATCTGGGGCACTGCGATACATACCCGGATGCACTGCGGCGCACCGGGGCAGACCACGTTCGAACGCGGCGCACCCAGTCTAATGAAGGAGTTCCCCCTGTCTAGCCTTTCAAAGTACTAATCTTCGACGGGCCCACTGCGGATTTCGTAGGTGGATCTTTCCGTTTCCAGCAATCTCTCGGCGGCGGCCCGGTGCAGCCGGGCCGCCGCCGGGTCGCCGAGCCGGTCGAGGGTGTCGGCCAGCCGCAGCTGGAGCGCGGCCTGGAGCCGGGTGTCCTGGGCGCGCCGGGCCCACTCCACCGCCTCCTCGCAGGTCCGCAGCGACTCCTCGGGCCGTCCGGCGTACTCCTGGACCCGGGCCGCCTCGCTCAACGCCCGCGCGTAGCCCGGGAGATCGTCGAGCCGCCGGTAGCCGGCCGCGGCGGCACGCCAGTTCCGCAGGGCCTCCCCGTACCGGCCCGCGTAGGTCTGTACGGCGCCGAGGCGGGCGTACAGCCGGGCCTGGTCGGCCCGCTCGTCCCGGGCGAGGCGCTGGGCGAGCGCCCGCCCGTACCAGTCACCGGCCCGCTGCCAGTCCCCCAGCTCCTGATACGCCCCACCTACGGATTCCATTGCGCGACCGGCCGCATACGGATCATTTGCTGCGCGTCCGGCATCCAAAGCCGACCGATATCGCAGCAGAGCGTCCTTGGTCCGGCCGGTGCGGGCGTCGAGATCGGCCAGGTTCAGCAGGGCGGCGGCCCGCTCCCGGTGCAGCCCGCGCCGCTCGGCCACGTCCAGGACCAGCTGGTGCAGGCCGTACAGGTCGGGCGCCGCGGCCTCCGCGCCCCGGTGCGCGGCGAGCGCCCTCACCAGGGAGGCGACGAGGCGTCGGGCGAGGGTGTCGAGCTCCCCGTCCGCGACGGCGAGCCGCGCGGAGGCGAGGAGGAAGGCCTGCCGGGAGCGCAGCCAGAGGGCCGCGGCGGACGCGTTCGGGAAGCGCAGGGCGCGCGGCAGACCGGCCAGCTTCCGGCGGGCGGCCGAACCCTCGGGCTCGGTGACCGCGCGGCAGGACTGGAGGAGCCGCACGGTCCGCTCCAGCATCCGGGCCCGCGCGAGCTGCACCTCGGCGGGCCGGTCGCGCTCCTCCAGCTGGGCGCGCAGGAGGGGGACGAGATGGCCGGGCACGTCGTACTGCCCGTCCTCCGCCGCCGAGACCAGTCCCAGGGCGGCGAAGTCGGCGAGCGTGGTGGCGGCGGCCGACACGGAACAGCCGGCCAGGGCGGAGGCGGCGTGGGCGTCGGCCCGGCCGAGCGGGGCCAGGGAGAGGTAACGCAGTATCCGGGCCGCGGTGGCCGGCAGCGCCTCGTGGGCGAGGAGGAACGTCCGGGTGAGCGGGTCGCCGCCGAGCCCGCGCAACCGCTTGGCGAGGTCGGCGACGGAGGCCTTGGGATGGGTGGAGAGCCAGCCGCCGGCGAGGACGACCGCTGCGGGCAGCCCGCCGCACTCCTCCACGAGGGCCTCGGCGGCCTGCGGGTCGACGGTGATGCGTACGGAGCCGGTGAAGGCGGTGAGAAGCTCGATGGCCGACTTGGGGTCGAGCCCGCCGAGCGTGCAGGGGCGCACGTCGGGGATGCCGGTGAGCGGTCCGCGGGCGACGCCCACCACCAGGGCGTCCGGGTTGTCGGGGATCAGCGGGTCGGCCTGTTCGGCGTCGACGGCGTCGTCGAGGATCAGGAGGGCCCGCCGCTCGGCGAGAGCGCCCCGGACCAGTTCGGTCAGCTCGTCCTCCCCCGCGCCGGGGGGTTCGGCGATGTCGAGGGCGGCGAGCAGTTCCCGCGCGACCCGGGCGGTGGGCACGGGGTCGCCGCCCGGCTCGGTGAGCCGGGCCCGGAAGATCCCGCCGGGGTAGCGGTCGGCGAGCCCCGCGGCCAGTTCCTCGGCGAGCGCGGTGCGTCCGGAGCCGGGCTTGCCCGCGATGAGCAGGACCCGGGCGCGGGGCGCCTTGCGGCCGGTGAGGGTGTCGAGGCCGGTCCGCTCGATGTCGGCGCGCAGGGCCTTCAACTCCCGCTGCCGGCCGAAGAACTGGCGGCTGCCGGCCACCGCCACCGCCTGATCCGTCACGGGCCACGCTCCCGTCCACCTGCGCACGAGCCGATCCCGCGGGGGGCTCCGCACGGGCGTTCCCGAGCGTAGTTCAGGGCAGGGCACGGACCCGGCGGAGCAGGGCGGACACGTCCCCCGATCGGATCAACAGATGGTCACACCACAGCTCTCCATGGGTGAGTCACGCCTCGAAGGGGCGCGCCGGCCACTCCGCGTCCGCCGGACGCAGCGCCTCCACCCCCTCCCCCGCCCGCGCCGCCGTCAGCGACAGCACCCCCACGACCAGGCAGTTGTTGTGCAGCTCGCCCGCGAGGACCCCCCGCACGAGGTCCGCGAGCGGGACCCGCGCCAGCTCCATGTCGGCCTCCTCCTCCGCGACCGCGAAGCGTTCGCCCTCCGCGTCCGACAGTCCCCGCGCCAGGAAGATCCGTACCGCCTCGTCGCAGCCGCCGGGCGTCGTGTAGACGTCGGCCAGGACCCGCCAGTCCTCGGCCTTGACGTGCGCCTCCTCGTACAGCTCGCGCTGCGCGGCGTGCAGCGGGTTCTCACCGGGTACGTCCAGGAGCCCCGCGGGGATCTCCCAGAGCTTCTGCCGCACCGGGTGCCGGTACTGCTTGAGCAGCAGGACCTGGTCCTGCTCGTCGAGGGCGAGGACGGCGACCGAGCCGGGGTGGACCTGGTAGTCGCGCCGCGCGACCGTGCCGTCCGGCATGACCACGTCGTCCGTGCGGACACTGGTCTTGTTGCCCTGGAAGGGGGTCCCCGTCGCGACGACCCGCCACTCCTCCGGGGTGTCCTGCACCTGCATCAGAAGTCCTCCGTACATGCGAAAGCCGGGGTACGCGTCCCGGAAGGGACCCGTACCCCGGCAACGTTAACGCGCCGTACTACTTCGCGGTCTTGCGCTCCACGGCCGCCTTGACCAGGCCCGCGAAGAGCGGGTGCGGGCGGGTCGGGCGGGAGCGGAGCTCCGGGTGCGCCTGGGTGGCGACCAGGTAGGGGTGGATCTCGCGGGGGTACTCGACGTACTCGACGAGCTTGTTGTCCGGGGAGGTGCCGGAGAAGACCAGGCCGGCCTTCTTCTCCAGCTCCGTGCGGTAGGCGTTGTTGACCTCGTAGCGGTGCCGGTGACGCTCGTCCACGTACGGCTGGTCGCCGTAGACCTCGCGGACGATCGAGCCCTCGGCGAGCTTCGCCGGGTACAGGCCCAGGCGCATCGTTCCGCCCAGGTCGCCGGCGCCCTCGACGTACGCGAGCTGCTCCTCCATCGTCGAGACGACGGGGTGCGCGGTGGCCGGGTCGAACTCGGTGGAGTTGGCCTCGGGGATGTCGGCCAGGTTCCGGGCGGCCTCGATGACGATGCACTGGAGGCCGAGGCAGATGCCGAGCAGCGGCACCTTGTTCTCACGGGCGTACCGGATGGCGCCGACCTTGCCGCTCACGCCGCGGTCGCCGAAGCCGCCGGGGATGAGGACGGCGTCGACGTCGCCGAGCTGCTTCTCGGCGCCGGCCGGGGTCTTGCAGTCGTCGGAGGTGACCCACTTGACCTTGACGCGGGCCTTGTTCGCGAAGCCGCCGGCGCGCATGGCCTCGGTGACCGAGAGGTAGGCGTCGGGCAGGTCGATGTACTTGCCGACGAGCGCGACGGTGACCTCGTGCTCCGGGTTGTGGACGCGGTCCAGGAGGTCCTCCCAGACGGTCCAGTCCACGTCGCGGAAGGGCAGGTCGAGCTTGCGGACGACGTAGGCGTCCAGGCCCTCGGTGTGCAGCACCTTCGGGATGTCGTAGATCGACTTGGCGTCGATGGCGGCGACCACCGCGGCCTCGTCGACGTCGCACATCAGCGAGATCTTGCGCTTGATGGCGGTCGGCACGTCACGGTCGGCGCGCAGCACGATCGCGTCGGGCTGGATGCCGATGTTGCGCAGGGCGGCGACGGAGTGCTGGGTCGGCTTGGTCTTCAGCTCGCCGGAGGGGCCGATGTAGGGCAGCAGCGAGATGTGCACGACGAAGACGTTGTCGCGGCCGACCTCGTGGCGGACCTGGCGGACGGTCTCCAGGAACGGCAGCGACTCGATGTCGCCGACGGTGCCGCCGACCTCGGTGATGACGACGTCGACGTCGTCGGTGGCCATGCGGCGGATGCGGGACTTGATCTCGTTGGTGATGTGCGGGATGACCTGCACGGTGTCACCGAGGTACTCGCCGCGCCGCTCCTTGGCGATGACCTGCGAGTAGACCTGGCCGGTGGTGACGTTGGCCGAGCCGTCGAGGTCGACGTCGAGGAAGCGCTCGTAGTGGCCGATGTCCAGGTCGGTCTCGGCGCCGTCGTTGGTGACGAACACCTCGCCGTGCTGGAAGGGGTTCATCGTGCCCGGGTCGACGTTCAGGTAGGGGTCGAGCTTCTGCATCGTGACCCGCAGGCCCCGGGCCTTGAGGAGCGCACCCAGGCTGGAGGCGGTCAGGCCCTTGCCGAGGGAGGAGGCGACACCCCCGGTGACGAAGATGTGCTTGGTCGTCGTGGTTTTGGGCGGCATCGCCAAGAGGGGGCTCCCGTGGTCGCGTTCTGGAGGTGCGTACCGGCGTCCCCTCCGGAAGAATCGGGGGGTGCCGTCGCTGCGGTTTCGGGGTCCTCGGCTGTCGCCGTTTCCCACCGGTCCACGGGGTACCAGGGTATCAGCGACATCGGGAGACCGCTTCCGGCCACACGCGGCAGTCGGGTGTACACGGACGGCGATCAAGGGTGGGGGCGGACACTCCCACCGGGAAAGGCGAGGAGCTCTCATCAGGGACGGAACGGGCCTTCCGGCGGTACGAGGGACGGGGAGGAAGCCCCGTTCACCCGTTCGGAGCAACGCCGTCACCGGTGTGATCACCGGCTCACTAAAGTACGACGTATCCTGCTCGGACATAGCCCGCCGAGCCGGCCGGCCAGCGGCACCATCCCGCCCGTCATCCGGACCAAGAGCTCGTCGAAGACCTTGACCGCTGACTTACGCAGACCCGGCTGACCCCAGCCGGAGCATCTGGAAGCAAGCGCCCCGCGGGGCGGACGTGGCCGTTCGACTGGAGTGAAGCACGTGGCCGGGCGCATCGAGGATTACGCACTCATCGGAGACATGCAGACCGCCGCACTGGTCTGCCGCGACGGCAGCGTCGACTGGCTGTGTCTCCCCCGCTTCGACTCGCACGCGATCTTCGCCGGACTGCTCGGCACCGAGGAACACGGATTCTGGCGGGTGGGCCCCGCCGGGCCCGCCGACGCCGAACCGCCCGCGGCCGACCGGCGCCGCTACCGCGGCGACTCGCTGATCCTGGAGTCCGAGTGGGACACCCCGCGCGGCACCGTCCGGGTCACCGACTTCATGCCGCCGCGCGACGGCGCGCCGCAGCTCATCCGGATCGTGGAGGGCGTCTCGGGGCGGGTGCGGATGCGTTCCGCGCTGCGGATGCGGTTCAGCTACGGCCGGATCGTGCCGTGGGTCCACAAGGTCGGCGACCGCACGGTCGCCGTCGCGGGACCCGACTCCGTCTGGCTGGACACCGAGATCGAGACCCACGGCAAGGACCTCACGACGTACTCCGAGTTCACCGTGACCCCCGGTGACCGGGTCGCGTTCACGATCTCCTGGCAGCCCTCGCACCGGGAGCCGCCCGCGCTGCCCGACCCCGAGGGCTCCCTGGAGGCCACCGCCGACTTCTGGCGCGACTGGGTCGAGCACTGCACGTACCACGGCCCCTACCGGGAAGCGGTGATCCGCTCCCTGATCACCCTGAAGGCGCTGACGTACGCGCCGACCGGCGGGATCGTCGCCGCGCCGACCACCTCGCTGCCCGAGGAGATCGGCGGCGTCCGCAACTGGGACTACCGCTACACCTGGCTGCGGGACGCGGCGATCACCCTCTCGTCGATGCTGCGCACCGGCTACCGCGAGGAGGCCCGCGCCTGGCGGGACTGGCTGCTCCGGGCGGTCGCGGGCGACCCGGAGAACCTCCAGATCATGTACGGCATCGCGGGCGAGCGGGAGCTCGGCGAGGCGGAGCTCGACTGGCTGCCGGGGTACGAGAACTCCGGCCCGGTCCGGGTCGGCAACGGCGCCGCCAACCAACTCCAGCTGGACGTCTACGGCGAGGTCACCGAGGCCCTCCACCTCGCGCACATGACGGGGCTCTCCCGCAACGACTACGCCTCGCTCCTCCAGATCAAGCTGATCAACTACCTGGAGAAGCACTGGGACCAGCCCGACGAGGGCATCTGGGAGGTCCGGGGGCCGCGCCGCCACTTCGTCCACTCGAAGGTGATGGCCTGGGTGGCCGTCGACCGCACGATCAAACTCATCGAGTCCGGGGACGCCGACGGGCCCCTGGAGCGCTGGCACGCGCTGCGCGACGAGATCCACCGGGACGTCTGCGAGAAGGGCTACGACCAGGAGCGGAACACGTTCACGCAGTCGTACGGCTCCAAGGAGCTGGACGCCTCGCTGCTGCTGATCCCGCAGATGGGCTTCCTGCCGCCGGACGACAAGCGGGTCATCGGCACGATCGAGGCGATCCAGCGGGAGCTGTCCACCGAGGACGGCTTCGTGCTGCGCTACCCGACGGCCGGCGAGGAGGCCGGGGTCGACGGCCTGGAGGGCGACGAGGGCGCGTTCCTGGCGTGCTCCTTCTGGCTGGCGGACGACCTGGCGATGATCGGCAGGGTGGACGAGGCCCGCACGCTCTTCGAGAAGCTGCTCGCGCTCCGCAACGACCTGGGGCTGCTCGCCGAGGAGTGGGACCCGAGGCTCCAGCGGCAGGTGGGCAACTTCCCGCAGGCCTTCAGCCACGTCCCGCTGATCGACACGGCACTGCGGCTGACCGCCAGTGGGGCGTACGGCGGCTGAGGCGACGGGAGCCGTCCGCGGGAATACGCTGGGAGAGTCCCGTCCCCCCTCGGAAAGGGGGGCTTCCCATGGCTCCCCAGATCAGCGTCCCGCAGACAGCTCTCGCCGGACTTCGCGAGGATCTGGCCGGTGAGGTGTTCGTACCCGGTGATCCGGGCTACGACGAGGCCAGGGCGGTCCACAACGCCATGATCGACCGGCGTCCGGCCGTCATCGCCCAGTGCGCGACCCAGGAGGACGTCTCCAACGCGATCCTGTTCGGCCGCGAGACAGAGCTGCCCGTCGCGGTGCGCGGCGGTGGTCACAGCGTCGCCGGCACGTCCGTCGTCGACGACGGCCTCGTCGTGGACCTGCGCCGGATGCACACGGTCGTCGCGGATCCCGAGCACATGACGGTACGGGTCGAGGGTGGCGCGACCATGAGCCATCTCGATCACGCGACCCAGCCCTTCCGGCTGGCCACCACCGGTGGGCGGGCGTCCACGACCGGCGTCGGCGGGTTCACGCTGGGCGGCGGGTCGGGCTGGCTGGAGCGGAAGTTCGGCCTCGCGAGCGACAACCTCCTGGCGGCGGAGCTGATCACCGCCGAGGGCAAGCACGTGCACGCCGACACGGAGGAGAACCCGGACCTTTTCTGGGCGCTGCACGGTGGCGGCGGCAACTTCGGGGTGGCGACCTCGCTCACGCTGCGTCTGCACGAGCTGCCGGAGCTGAGCGTCGCGATGCTGTTCTTCCTGCCGGAGAAGGCTCCCGAAGTGGTACGCGCGTTCCGCGACCTCGTCGAAGCCGCCTCCGACGACGTGGGCGGCGGGGTCATCTACTTCCCCGCGCCGCCGGCGCCGTTCGTCCCCGAGCACCTCGTCGGCGAACTGCTCTGCGGCACGCTGCTCACGTACACCGGTCCCGTGGCCGATGTCCGGGAACTCTCGGCGCCGCTGTTCGCGCTCGGGCCCGTGGTCGAAGTGGTCATGGACATCGCCTACACCGATCTCCAGTGCATGCTCGACGACCCTCCCGGCCTGCGGAACTACTGGTCGGCGGAGTACCTGAGCGAGCTGCCCGACGCGGCGGTGGACGTCTACTGCGAGCGGGCGCTGCGGATCCCGCCGCCCACCGCCTGCCAGCACGTGCTGTTCCCGCTGGGCGGGGCGGTGGCGGCCGGCCGACCCGACGACCCGATTCCCTGGCGTACCGCGCCCTGGGCCGTCCATCCCTTCGCGACCTGGACGAACCCGGCCGACGACGAACGGGCGATCCGGTGGGTGCGGGACGTGCGGGCCGACGCGAGGCCGTGGTCGACCGGAGCCGTGTACCTGAACTTCATCGGCTCCGAGGGCGAGCAGCGGGTCGTCGAGGGCTTCGGCGCCGAGAACCACCGGCGCCTGGCCCGGGTCAAGGCCGCCCACGACCCCGACAATGTGTTCCGCTTCAACCACAACATCGCACCGGCCGCCTGAGGGGCCGCCCCGCCCGAGGTCACCTCAGCGCGTCGATCACCTCCCTGGCGGCCCGCTCGCCCTCGGTGGCCCCGCCTTCCATGAAGCCCTGGAAGTCGTACGAACAGTGCTCGCCGCCGATGTGGACGTTGCCCTGGGCGGTGCCCTCGTAGCCGGCGTACCGGTGGAGGTAGCCGACGGGCCAGCAGGAGTACGCGCCGAGCGAGTACGGGTTCTTGTGCCAGGCCGAGAGCTGGGCGCGGCCGGTGTACGCCCGGGAGGTGCCGGGGAAGAAGGCGTCGATGCCGGCGAGGTAGCGGGTGACGAGGCTCCGCACGTACGGGTCGGACTCGGTGGAGAACGGCCCGGCCGGGTTCAGGGCCCGGGCGCGGCTGCCGCCGCCGTACTGGATGAGGATGCCGCCTGTGCCGCCCTGGATCTTGGTGGTGTCCCAGGTCTGCTGGACCTCGGTGTCGGTGAAGCAGTCGCCCGCGGAGACTCCGGGCCAGGGGCCGGTGCCGCGCCAGGGGCGGGTGCCGAACTGCATGTTCAGCTTGGTGCAGTGCCCCATCCGCGCGTCGCGCAGCAGGTTCCTCATGAGCGGGTCGAACGCGGCCTGGGAGAGGTCGATCTGCTTGAGGACCGGCAGCGGGAGGCAGAGGACCGTGTGGTCGGCGGTGACGGTCCTGGTGGCGCCGGCCTCGGTGAAGGTCAGCGTCTGGGTGCCGTCGGCGTTGGCCCGTACGGCGGTCAGGGACCAGCCCTGGCGCAGGGTGCCGGGGGCGAGCGCCCCGGCGATGGCGTTCGGGAGCCGGTCGTTGCCGCCGACGATGTGATAGCGCTCGTTGGACAGGCCCCAGATGTTGAAGTTGCCGGGATTGGTCTGGTAGCCCATGAGCAGGACGAGCGCGAGCGAGGACTGTTCGGTGGTGTCGGCGCCGTACTCGACGTTGTAGGCGACGTCGATGAACTTGCCGAGCGGGGAGGTGTGCCCGCCGGGGACGCGGGTCTCGATCCACTCGTATATCGACATGTTGTCGAGTGCGGTGCCGGTGGGGGTGGTCTGGTTCCACTTCACCTCTCCCGCCTCGGACAGGTCGCGGCGCAGCGACTGGTAGACGGCGTTGAAGTCCTCGTCGGCCTGGTGGCGCGGGTAGTAGGCGCCGTCGAACCAGAGGACCTCCTCGGCGCCGTTGGGCCCGCCGCCGAGGAAGTCCTCGACGTCGAGGTTGAAGCGGCGGCAGAGTTCCAGGATCTTCTTGTGGCTGGTGTCGATCAGCTCGCCGCCGATCTCGGAGGTCTGGCCGTACGCCCAGTGGGAGCGCTGCGTCCACATGCGGCCGCCGACCCTGGACGGGTTGGCCTCGTAGAGCACGGGGCGCACTCCGGCGTCCTGGAGGGTGAGGGCGGCGGTGAGGCCGGAGATCCCGGCCCCGACGACGGCGACCCGGGCGGTGGTGTCGCCGACCGGCCGGTCCGGGGTGGTGGCGTGGGCGGGGAGGGCCGTACCCGCGCCGACGCCGACGGCGACGCCGGCCGCGGCGGCGTACTTGAGCAGGGACCGGCGCCCGAGGGCGTCGGCTCTCATGCCCCTGAGCTCGTCGACGGGGAGGTTCAGCCGTCGGGCGTCGGCGTGCTCGGCGGCGAGGTGCTTCAGGAGGTGCATCGGGTTGGTGCGTGCCATGGGGCGCTCCTGGAGGAAGAGGGGGTTCAGCTCTGGGACACGGGGGCGGGGGCGGGTGCCACGCGGGCGTCGTCGTCGCGCTCGGCGGCGTCCTCCAGGACGATCCGGCCGATGATCTCGTACCGCTCGGGCCGCTTGGCCTTGAGGTGGAAGCCGAGGCCGAGGCCGCCGAAGAAGACCAGGCCGACGATCCAGGGGATCGCCTTGAAGAAGAGGGAGTCGGCGGCGAGCCCGGCCGCGGTCTCCATGTTGATGATCAGCAGGACGACGACGGCGATCATGCCGATGCCGCCGAGGAGCGGGGCGGTGAGGGTCTTGAACCAGTGCCGGTCCTCGGGGTGGTTCTTGCGGAAGTAGCCGATGACGGCGAAGGAGCAGAGGGTCTGGACGATGAGGATGGCCATCGTGCCGAGGATCGCGAGCAGCGTGTAGAGGTGGATGTACGGGTCCTGGCCGGTGAGCCAGAAGGCGGCGACGAGACCGACGGCGATGGCGCTCTGCACGTAGGAGGCGATGTACGGCGAGCCGTGCCTGGCGTGCGTCCGGCCGAGCGCCGGGTGGAGGAAGCCCTCGCGGCCGATGGCGTACAGGTAGCGGGAGGCGCACTGGTGGAAGGCCATGCCGCAGGCGAAGGAGCCGGTGAGCAGCAGCCACTGGAAGGCGTCGACGGCCCAGGCGCCGATGAAGCTCTGGGTGGGCGCGAAGAACAGGTCGAGGGGGGAGGCGGAGGCGGACAGCTTCACCGATTCGGCGAGGCCGTTGCCGGCGATCGTCATCCACGACACGTAGATGTAGAAGAGGCCGACGCCGATGACGGAGATGAGGGTGGCGCGCGGGATGACCTTCTTGGGGTTGCGCGACTCCTCCCCGTACATGGCGGTGGACTCGAAGCCGACCCAGGACCAGAAGGCGAAGAAGAGACCGAGGCCCGCGGAGGTTCCGGTGAAGGCGTTCATCGGGTTGATCGGCTCGACCGGTATGCCCTCGGGGCCGCCGCCGGCGATCAGTACGGCGGTGGCGACCGCGAAGAGGACCGCGATCTCGGCCACGAGCATCACGCCGAGCGCCTTGGCGGTCAGGTTGATGTCGAAGTACGACAGGACGGCCGTCACGGCGAGCATGACCGCCGCGTACAGGATCCACGGCACGTCCACGCCGAGCTGGTCGGCCACCGTCGTCTTCGCGAAGTAGGCGAAGACGCCGACGATGGAGGCCTCGAAGACGACGTACGCGAGGACCGCGAGCATGCCGGAGGCCATGCCGGCGATCCGGCCGAGGCCGTGCGAGATGTAGCCGTAGAAGGCGCCGGCGGCCGTGATCCGCTTGGCCATGGCGACGTAGCCGACCGAGAAGACGGTGAGGACGAGCGTCGCGAAGAGATAGCCGGCGGGCGCGCCGGTGCCGTTGCCGAAGCCGACGGCGATAGGAAGGTTGCCGGTCATCGCGGTGATCGGGGCCGCGGTGGCCACGGCCATGAAGACGACGCCGACGAGCCCGACCGAGTTGGCCTTCAGCCGGTGGACCTCTGGGGTGGAGTTCTTTGCCATGGCGCGAGAGCATCCTCGCGAGTGACGCAGGCCACAATCGACATGCGGTCGCGCAATTCAGGCCGGGGCGCGACGAGTTGTCGCCCCGTTGTACGAAGTGTCCGGCCCCGTGACCGTGGGGTGATGTCGCGGAAACACGGACACGGGTAGCGTCCGGCCCCATGGACAATCAGGGCGGGATCACCGTGCAGCGGGCACTCGAACTCCCGGGACTGCGCGGCGGGCTCCCGGAGGTCGTCGCCGGCGCCGACCGGCTGCACCGCACGGTGCGCTGGGTGCACGCGGGCGAGGTGCCGAACATCGCGTCGCTGCTCAAGGGCGGCGAGCTGCTGCTCACGACCGGCCTCGGCCTGGGCACCCGGCCGGCCGAACAACGCGCTTTCGTCCGCCGGCTCGCGGACCGGGGCATCGCGGCGCTCGTCGTCGAACTGGGCCCGCGCTTCGCCCGCCTTCCGGCGACGATAGTGGAGACCGCGCGGACGGCGGGCCTGCCGCTCGTCCAGCTCCACCGCGAGGTGCCGTTCGTCGCCGTCACGGAGGAGATCCACACCGAGATCGTCAACGGCCACTACGCGCTCCAGCGGCAGGCCGAAGAGGTTCACCGGCAGTGCACGGAGGCCCTGCTCGGCGGCGGAGGGGTCCCGCAGGTGCTGCGCATCCTCTCCGACTTCGCCGCCAACCCGGTCTTCCTGGAGACCGCCGACGGACAGCTGCTCTACGCGGCGGGCACCGAGTCCGCGCCCGCCGACCCGCTCCAGGTGTGGGACGGGCTGCGCGGCCAGCGGGCGGCCCGCGAATCCGGCCCGCCGACCGGCACGGTCCTGGTCGACGTGCCCGGCGGCGGCCCCGGTACGGGCTCGGTACGGGCCCGTCTCGTCCTCCTGTCGGTCTCCGGCCCCCTCTCCCCCGTGCACCGGATGGCGGCCGAGCGCGCGGCCGGCCTCCTCGCGGTCGTCCTCATGCAGGCGCGCCAGGAGGAGGAACTGGCCGCGCGCGGCCGGGGCGACTTCCTGACCGATCTGGCCGAGGGCAGGATCACGGCCGAGGACGCACCGGCGCAGGCGCGGGTCCTCGGCTTCAAGCCGGGCGACGGCCCGCTCCTGCCGGTGGTGATGCGGCTGGCCTCGGAGCTCTCCCCCTCGGGCAACTGGGCGCTGTTGGCCCGCGCGGTCCTGGAGGAACTGGCGTCCGTCGGCGTCCCGGTCCTCCTGGGCGTCCGCCCGGTGGAGGGCCGGGTGCCGCTGCTGCTCGGCCTGCGCTCGGAGTCGGAGCGGACGGCGGTCGCGGACCGGGTCGCGGCGGCGCTGCGCGCCGGCGTGGAACGGGCCGGCCTGGAACGGGCCGGCGTGCACCCGCCGGTGGTCGTGGTCGGCGTCGCGGGCAGCTGGGCGGCGGCCTCGGCGGGCCTGCGGCACGCCGCGGAGACGGCGACGGCGGCGCAGGGCCTCTCGGAGCTGCCCTGGTACGACGCCAGGCGCCTCGACATCGACCTGCTCCTGTGGCGCCTGCACTTCCACGGGGACACGGTCCTGGCGGCGTTCGTGGACCGTGCGATCGGCCCCCTGCGGGATCACGACCGGACGTCCCGCCCGCCGCTCCTGCCGACCCTGGAGACGTATCTGGCGCACGCGGGCCGCAAGGCGGAGACGGCCCGCGAACTCCACCTCAACCGTCAGACCCTCTACAACCGCCTGGCCCGCATCTCCGAACTCCTGGGCACGGACCTGGACGACCCCCAGACGGTCCTGGCCCTCTCCCTGGCCCTGAGGGCCCGCCGCCACACGCCGTGACGGCGGGTGGTGGGTGGGCGTTCCACGGAACTCCCACCCACACCCGCGTCCGAACCCCGTCAGCGCCCCACCAGCTCGTCGTACACGCTCAGCACGTGCGCCACCGTCTCGTCCTCGGTCGGCCAAGTCCCCGCCTGCACCCGCCCCGCCGCCGCCAGGTCCATCCGCCGCTCCACGTCCTCGAGCAGTCCCCGCACGGCCTCCGCGAGCGCCCCCGCGTCCCCGTACGGAACCAACTCCGCCGCGTCGCCGACGAGTTCCGGGACTCCGCCCACCGCCGTGGCGACGAGCGGCACCCCGAGCCGCAGCGCCTCCTGTGCCAGCAGGGACCGCGCCTCCCACCGGGACGGCAGCACGGCCACGTCCGCCGCCGCAAGGAGTTCCGCGACGTCCTCGCGCCGCCCGATCAGCCGCACCGGCAGGTCCTCGGAGACGATCCGCCGCTGGAGGGCGGCCCGTTCGCGTCCCTCGCCCGCGATCACGAGGAGCGGCTGCGGGTCGAGGCCGCGCCATTCCCGGGCCGCGTCGAGCAGCGTCCGGTAACCCCGCCCCCGTTCGAGCGCCCCGACCGCCATCAGCAACGGCCGTTCGACGGCTCCCAGTTCGGCGCGGGCCTTGCCGTCGTGGAGGCATACGGGCCCGCGCGCGGGCGGCACGGTGACGGGGGCGAGCCGGGCGTCCCTGGCCCCGCGCCGCCGGGCCCGGTCGACGAGTTCGGAGGAGGTGGCGAGGACGACGGTCGCGGCCCGTACGGTCCTCCGCTCCAGGAGCCGCAACATCCCACCGCGCGCGCCGTCCACGTGGATCCGGCTGTCCCAGGTCGTCACGAGCGGCGCACGACCGCCGCTCCCGCCCCCGCCGGACAGCGCGAGCGCGGCCCGTACGGACGCCGGCAACCCGTGCGCGTGGACGACGTCCGCGCCGACGCAGGCGTTGCGGAGCGCGGTGACCGTGGCGGAGCCGCCGAGGCGCGGCAGGGGCACGAAGTGCGCGCCGGCGCCCAGGTAGTCGTAGACGTGGTCGAGTTCGGCAGGGGCGCACACGGTCACCCGCACGCCCCTCGCCACGAGCCCCGAGGCAAGTGATCGGACGTGAGCGCTGCTGCCCGCGCTGCCGCCGCCCAGCACTTGGACCGTACGGAGCTGTGTCACGCGCCCAGGATGCCAGCCCGAACCCCTGACCGTACGCACGTTCCGGCACCGAAATGGCGTCGTTCCCCTGTACGGGAGGCGTACGGCTCCGGCACTCACCCCACGGGTTCACTCACTCGGGTGAGCGCGCGAGGCGGCCTCGCACTCCCCCCAGGTCGCGGCGGCGATCAGCGCGGCCGCGTGCGCGGCGAGTCCGAGCCGCCCGTTCCCGGCGGCGATCGCGGCGCCGACGCCGGCGCCGAGCGCGTGCGCGCCCGTGTCACCGAGCATGGTGCGCTCGCCGAGGTCGTCGCCGAGGACCGCGACGGCGGCCCCCATCGGGGCGGCGGCGAGCGAACCCCGTACGAGACCGGGCGCGCCGATGGCGAGCACGGTCAGGGCCGCACGGCCCGGCCGTACGTCCACCAGGTTCACGAGATGGGCGGTGCCGGCGATGACGACGCCGGCCAGGACCTTGTCCACGGCCCGTTCCTTGAGCAGCGACCCGGCCACGAGCGAGGCGGCGCCGATGCCGAGGAGCTTGACGGCCCCGCTGGTCACCTCGCCGTCCCGCAGCGCCGTCAGGTGCGCCCGGAAGCCCCGCCGGTGGTCCTTCCGCACGTCGTCGTAGGCGCCGCAGGCCCCGGCGGCGAGGACGGCGAGCGCGGCGGGCCCGCTGCCGGTCCCGAGCGCCGCACCGAGGGCGACGGCGGGCCCGGCGTACAGGCCGACGCTCCGCCCGGCGTGGTTGGTCCGGATCCACCGGGCGTCCGCGGAGGACCGCCGCAGCCCCTCGTACACCGCCCGGCTCACCCCGGCGGCGATCCCGAGGGCGGCGAGGCGCCTCACCCGTCCGCCCGGGCCGCCGCGAGCAGCTCCTCCGCGTGCGCCCTGGCCGTCTCGGAGTCCTCCTGGCCCGCGAGCATCCGGGACAGCTCCCGTACCCGCTCCTCGCCCTCCAGGACGGTGACGCCCGACCGGGTCACGGAGCCGTCGTTGGTCTTCTCCACGAGCAGCTGCCGGTCGGCGAAGGCCGCGACCTGCGGGAGATGGGTGACGACCACGACCTGCGCGGTCCTGGCGAGCTTGGCGAGCCGGCGGCCGATCTCGACCGCCGCCTTGCCGCCGACACCGGCGTCGACCTCGTCGAAGAGGTACGTCGGCACCGGGTCGACCCCGGCGAAGACCACCTCGACCGCGAGCATCACCCGGGACAGCTCACCGCCGGACGCGCCCTTGGCGATGGGCCGCGGCGGGGCCCCGGGGTGCGGGGCGAGCAGCAGCTCGACCTCGTCGGCCCCCGACGGGCCGTAGGCGACCCGGCGGCCGCCGACCTCGACGCCTTCGGGGTCCTCGGTCTGGCGGATGTCGAAGGACACGCGCGCGTGGGGCATGGCGAGCGAGGCGAGCTCGGCCGTGACCGCGCCGGCGAAGCGGTCGGCCGTCTCCGTACGGGCGTCGGTAAGCCGCTGCGCGAGCACGGACAGGTCGTCGCGCAGCCGGTCCCGCTCGGCGGTGAGTTCCTCGATGCGGTCGTCGTCGCCCTCCAGCTCGCCGAGCCGGCCCGCGCTCTCCTCCGCCCACGCCAGGACAGCGGCGATGTCCTCGCCGTACTTCCGGGTGAGTTGGGTGAGCGCCGCGCGCCGCTCCTCGACGGCGGCGAGCCGCAGCGGGTCGGCGTCCAGGTCGTCGGCGTATCCGGCGAGCTCGGTGGCCACGTCGCCGAGCAGGATGGAGATCTCCCCCATCCGGTCGGCGAGCGCGGCGAGCGCCGGGTCGTGCGACCGTACGGCCTCCAGGGCCCGGCCGGCGCCCGCGACCAGGGTCGTGGCGTCGACGGACTCGGGATCCTCGGGGACTCCGGCGAGCGCGGCGTGCGCGAGCGCGGCGGCGGAGGCGAGTGCCTCGGCGTGCCCGAGCCGCTCCGCCTCGGCGGCGAGTTCGACGTCCTCCCCGGCGCGCGGGGCGACGGCCTCGATCTCGCCGAGCCCGAAGCGCAGCAGATCGGCCTCCTGGGCCCGCTCCCTGGCCCGGGTGGTGATCTCGTCCAGCTCTCCGGTGACGGCGCGCAGCCGCCGGTACGCCTCGGCGTAGGCGGCGAGCGGTACGGAGACGGCCTCGCCCGCGTACCGGTCGAGCGCGCCGCGCTGCCGGGCGGGCTTGAGCAGGCCCTGCTGGTCGGTCTGGCCGTGGACGGCGACGAGATCGTCGGCGAGCTCCGCGAGCAGCCCGACGGGCACGGAGCGCCCGCCCAGGTGGGCCCGTGAGCGCCCCTCGGCCGAGACGGTACGGCTGACGAGCAGGACGCCCTCGTCGAGCTCCGCCCCGGCCTCCTCGGCGCGTACGGCGGCGGACCCTCCCGCGGGCACCCTGATCCGCCCCTCGACGACGGCCGAGGACGCGCCGATCCGCACCAGGGCAGGGTCGGCCCGGCCACCGAGCAGCAGCCCGAGGCTGGTCACCACCATGGTCTTGCCCGCGCCGGTCTCACCGGTCACCGCGGTGAAGCCGGGCGACAGCTCGACCACCGCGTCGTCGATGACCCCGAGCGACCGTATCCGCATCTCCTCCAACACGCCCCAGACCATACGAGGTTTCCGTGCCGCGATGCGACATCGCCCCCGGCCGTAACCCTCCGGCGCACCGATCGTTCGGCTTCCGACCGGATCCGGAAGCCGAAGCGCGTCGGCGCGACGCACCCCTCGGCCGGCCGGTACGCCGGCGTGGTGCGCCCCCCGATCGGCCGGTGCGTCAGCGCGGTGCGCCCCGCCACCCCGACACCGGAAGGGCGAACTTGGCGACGAGCCGGTCCGTGAAGGAGGCGTGGTGGAGCCGGGCGAGCCGCACCGGCACGGCGCCCCGCCGCACCTCGACCCGCGCGCCCGCCGGGAGTTCCACCGTCCGCCGTCCGTCGCACCACAGCACGCCGTGCGGGGTGTGCGGCTCGACCTCGACGGCGAGCACCGACTGCGGGGTGGTGATCAGCGGCTTGGCGAAGAGCGCGTGGGCGCCGATCGGGACCATGAGCAGCGCCTCGACCTCCGGCCAGACGACCGGGCCGCCCGCCGAGAAGGCGTACGCGGTGGATCCCGTCGGTGTCGCGCAGATCACCCCGTCGCAGCCGAAGCCGGTCACCGGGCGCCCGTCGATCGCGAGGACGACCTCCAGCATCCGTTCCGGGGACACCTTCTGCACGGCGGCCTCGTTGAGCGCCCAGTCGCGGTGGAGGACGTCGCCGTTCTCGTACACGACGACGTCGAGGGTCATCCGCTCCTCGACCTCGTACGCCCTCGTCACGACCCGGTCGACGACCTTGTCGAGGTCGTCGCGCTCGGCCTCCGCGAGGAAGCCGACGCGGCCCAGGTTGACCCCGAGCATCGGGACGCCGGAGGCACGGGAGAACTCGGCGCCGCGCAGCAGGGTGCCGTCGCCGCCGAGGACGACGAGGAGTTCACAGCCGTCGAGGGCGTCGGAGCAGGCCTCGGGGACCTTCTCGACGGACGGCGGCAGCGGCAGATCCGCGGCCTCGGCCTCGAGGACCCGGACGCCGATGCCGCTGCGCAGCAGCCCGAGGACGACCAGTTCGGCGCTGCGCACGGCGGCCGGCCGGCCGGTGTGCGCGAGCAGGAAGACGGTACGTGGTGCGGTCTCTGGTGCTGCTGCCGTTGAGCTCAACGAGGTCCTTCCGCCACGGCGCGGTCGACATCCGCCGGATCCAGCGCGGGCGCGCCTGCCCGCAGCCACAGAAAGTACTCGACGTTGCCCGAGGGGCCGGGCAGCGGGCTGGCGGTGACGCCCAGGACACCGAGCCCGAGTTCGGCGGCCCGCCGGGCCACGTTCTTCACGGCGTCCGCGCGGAGTTCGGTGGAACGGACGACTCCGCCGGTGCCGAGCCGCTCCTTGCCCACCTCGAACTGGGGCTTGACCATCAGCACGAGGTCGGCGTCGGGCGCCGTGCACGCCACCAGGGCGGGCAGGACGAGACCGAGCGGGATGAAGGAGAGGTCGCCGACGACGAGGTCGACGGGGACGCCGTCGATCGCGTCGAGCGTCAGCTCGCGGACGTTCGTACGGTCCTTCACGGTGACGCGCTCGTCGCTCTGCAGCGACCAGGCGAGCTGGCCGTAGCCGACGTCGACGGCGACGACGTGGGCGGCGCCCGCCCGCAGCAGCACGTCGGTGAAGCCACCGGTGGAAGCCCCCGCGTCCAGGGCACGCCGACCCTCGACCTTCAGCCCCCGGGGGACGAAGGCGGCGAAGGCCCCGGCGAGCTTGTGACCGCCGCGCGAGACGTAGTCGGGGTCGGAGTCGTCCTGGACGACGACGATGGCCGCGGCGGTCTCGACCTGGGTGGCGGGCTTGGTGGCGACGGTCTTGCCGACGGTCACCCGGCCCGCGGCGATCAGCTGGCTGGCGTGCTCGCGCGAGCGCGCGAGCTTGCGCCGGACCAGCTCGGCGTCGAGACGGCGGCGTGCCACTCCTGCCACGGTGGGTTCAGCTCCTGTTTTCGTACGGACGAGGGGCGGGATGCGCGTCGAGCGAGGTCAGCTCCGCGCGCAGTCCACGGTGTACATCCTCGTACACCTCCAGGTGTCCGTCCGCCGGGAGGTGGTCCACCTCGGCGAGACGCGCCAGGTGGGCGTCGACGCCGGGATACCCGGTGGGTTCCCTCTCGATCCCGAGCGGCGCGGGCGCGGCGGGTTCGTGGGCGTCCTGCGGAGCCGCCGGGTCCGTGGGCTCCGGTTCGGGCATCGCGTCGTTCATGACCTCGACGCTACCGCGAACCCCTGGGGTACGGTCGACGGCGATGGCGACGATCACGGAGTGCCGCACGGCACTGGACAGACTCTCCGACAACCTCGCGCGGGCGGACGGCGACGTGCGCGGGGCCGCCGCGCTCGACCGCAGCCTGAGCTGCCACGTCACCGACCTGGACACCACGTTCACGGGCCGGCTGACGGACGGCCGGATCCGCGTCGAGTCGACGGTGCAGGGCCCGCCGCCGGACAAGGCGGAGATCCGGCTGGCGATGACCGGCGACGACCTGGTGGCGATGGTGGACGGGCGGCTGAACTTCGCGAAGGCGTGGGCCTCCGGCCGGGTCAGGCTGGAGGCGGGCTTCCGCGACCTGCTGCGGCTGCGCTCACTTCTGTAGCGCGGGCTCCTGGGAGGCGGGCTGGGAGGCGGGCTCCGGCGAGGCCACGGGCCGCGGGACGCGGGCCTTGCGTCCGGCCGGTACGACCAGCGGCGTCCCCGTCTCAGGGTCGTCGATGACCTGGCAGCGCAGCCCGAAGACCCGCTCCACGAGTTCGGCGGTCACGACCTCGGACGGCGCGCCCTCGGCGACCACCGCGCCGTCCCGGACGGCGATGAGGTGGGTCGCGTACCGGGCCGCGTGGTTGAGGTCGTGCAGCACGGCGACGAGCGTCCGCCCCTGGTTCTCGTGCAGTTCGGCGCAGAGGTCGAGGATGTCGATCTGGTGCTGGATGTCGAGGTACGTGGTCGGCTCGTCGAGCAGCAGGAGCGGGGTCTGCTGGGCGAGCGCCATGGCGATCCAGACGCGCTGCCGCTGACCGCCGGAGAGTTCGTCCACGTACCGCTCGGCCAGCTCGGCTACGCCGGTCGCCTCCATCGACTCCAGGGTGACGCGCTCGTCCTCGGGCGACCACTGGCGCAGCAACCCCTGGTGCGGGTAGCGGCCGCGGGCGACGAGGTCGGCGACGGTGATGCCGTCGGGCGCCACGGAGGTCTGGGGCAGCAGGCCGAGGGTCCTGGCGACCTTCTTGGCGGGCATGGAGTGGATGGACTGCCCGTCGAGCAGGACGCGCCCCTCGCTGGGCTTCAGCATCCGGGAGAGGGCGCGGAGCAGGGTCGACTTGCCGCAGGCGTTCGGCCCGACGATGACGGTGAACGAGTTGTCGGGGATCTCGACGGACAGCTCACGGGCGATGACCCGCTGCTCGTACGCCAGGGTGACCGATTCCGCGCTCAGCCGCTGCTGTCGTCCGTCCATACCCGCACTCCTGTGCCCTCAGCCCAAATGAAGTTAGGTTAGCCTACCCAATTCACATCCCGAGCCGTGCGAGGGCCTTCCCCGCCTCCGGTACGCCCCCGCCGGCGTCGGCCGCCGACCAGGCGGCCCCGCACAGGGCTCGCACCCCGTCCATCACGTCCTCCGCACCGGCCTCCGAGCCCTCGAACCCCTCCGGCCCTTCGAGCACCAGCGCGCCTCCGCTCACCGTCGCCCGCCAGCCTCCGCACACGAAGCCCCCGTCCTCCTCGGCGACGACCTCGGGCTGCCCCACGAGCAACCCCCGCAGATCCGCCGCCACATACGTCGGCCGGCGCTCCGGCACGGCCGCGAGGAGCTGCGCCACGTCCGCCACCCCGGTCAGCACGAGCAGCGAGTCCACCCCGCCGTTGAACGCGCCCTCGATGTCCGTGTCCAGCCGGTCCCCGACGACCAACGGCCGCCGCGCCCCGGTCCGCAGCACCGTCTCCCGGTGCATCGGAGGCAGCGGCTTCCCCGCGACCTTCGGCTCGAACCGGCCGCCCGTGGCGATCCGCACGACCTCGACCGCGGCCCCGTTCCCCGGCCCGATCCCCCGCGCCCCGGGAATCGTCAGGTCCGTGTTCGACGCGTACCACGGCACCCCTCGCCCGACCGCGTGGGCCGCCTCAGCGAACCGCCCCCACGGCAGCTCCGGCCCCCCGTACCCCTGCACGACCGCCGCCGGCTCGTCCTCCGCCGACTCCACCGGCACCAGGCCCCGCTCGCGCAGCGCCACCCGCAGCCCCTCACCGCCGATCACCAGCACCGGGGACCCGGCCGGCACCTCATCGGCGATCAGCCGGGCCACCGCCTGCGCCGAGGTCACCACGTCCCCGGCCTCCGCGGGCACCCCGAGCTCGGTGAGGTGCGCCGCCACCTCCTCCGGCGTCCGCAGCGCGTTGTTGGTGACGTACGCCAGGTGCATCCCGGCGTCCCGTGCCGCCCCGAGGGCCTCCACGGCGTACGGAACGGCCACCGCTCCCGCGTACACGACACCGTCCAGGTCCAGGAGCGCCGTGTCGTACGCCTCGCTCAACGGCACCGCACTGCCCCCCGGCATCCTCCCGCCGACGTCCCGCTGTCCCTCGCCGTTCCGCACCGTCACCGCACGCTCCTCACATCACCGGGCGAGATTCCCTCGCTCCCCCGATCATCGCTCATGGCCACCACACACTTACGATGACGGGATGAACACCTCAGGTCACGCGGCCGCTGACGTCCGCGACGACACCGCGGGACTGCGCCTGGCCCCGTTCCGTGGACTCCGTTACGTCCCCGAACGGGTCGGCAGCCTCGCCGCCGTGACGTCTCCTCCCTACGACGTCGTCGTACGACCTGACGGACTGCTCCACCTGGAATCGGCCGATCCGCACAACATCGTCCGGCTGATCCTCCCGCAGGCCATCACCGCCGGCACCCGCCACCGCAAGGCCGCCGTCACCCTCGACCGCTGGCTCGCGGACGGCGTCCTCGCCCCGGACCCGGAACCCGCGCTCTACGTGTACGAGCAGCACGGCGACGGCATCCTCCAGCGCGGCGTCATCGGAGCCCTGGAGCTCTCCACACCCGCCGAGGGAGTCGTCCTCCCCCACGAGGACGTCATGCCGCACGTGGTCGAGGACCGCGCCGCCCTGATGAGGACCACCGCCGCCAACCTGGAACCCCTGCTCCTGACGTACGTGGGCGGGGACGAGAGCGGCGCGAACGCGGTCATCGAGCACACCGTCCGGCGCGAGCCCCTGCTCTCCACCACCACGGAGGACGGCTTCCACCACCGCCTCTGGTCGGTCACGGACCCCGCCGAGCTCGCCACGATCGCCGGCGAGCTCGGCCGCCACCAGGCTCTCATCGCCGACGGCCACCACCGCTGGGCGACCTATCTCCGCCTCCGCGAGGAGCACCCCGCTCCGGGCCCCTGGAACTACGGCCTGGTCCTCCTCATCGACACCGTCCGCTACCCCCTCCGGGTCCGCGCCATCCACCGTCTCCTCAACCGCCTGCCGCTGTCGGACGCCCTCGCGGCCCTCGACGGTCACTTCCGGGTACGCCGGATCGACGGGTCCCTGCGGACGGCCCTGGAGGCCCTCGCGACCGCCACGACCGACGGGAACGCCTTCGTCCTCGCCGGTGACGGCGGATTCCACCTCGCCGACCGGCCGGACCCCGCCCTCCTGGACCGTACGATCCGGACGGACCGTCCCCCGGCCTGGCGCACCCTGGACGCGACGGTGCTGCACTCCACCCTCCTGGAGCACGTCTGGCACATCCCGGACGCCCCCGAGGACATCAGCTACATCCACGACACGGAGGCCGCGGTCGCCCAGGCGGAACGCCGCGGCGGTACGGCCGTCCTCATGCACCCGGTGCGCGAGGAGGTCGTACGGGACCTCGCCCGGCAGGGCGTCACGATGCCCCGCAAGTCGACCTCCTTCGGCCCCAAGCCGGCGACGGGCCTGGTCCTGAGGAGCCTGGCGCTGGACTGAGCGTCCCCCGGCACAACGCAGAAGGGGGGCCCCCCCGGGGGTGGCGCCCCAGGGTGATATTAAAAAAAGTAGCATCCGCCGCAAGGGTGGGGGTTTATAAAGGTGGTGGGCGGATCATTAAAAAA
>NZ_JBHXRW010000039.1:79051-81487 GCF_042716635.1 Streptomyces sp. NPDC058664
CCGCGGGCGAGGGGCTGGGTCGTGTGGTGCGGGGGGCGGGACGCCCCGCCCCCCCCAAAACCGCAGAGGGGCGCCCCCCCGGTGGCTCGCCCCCTTCTCACGTACCGACCGTGTCAGCTCTTGTCGCCGACGCTGTCGTCACTGTCGTCCTCGTCGAGGTCGTCGTCCTCGTCGTCTTCGTCAAGGTCGTCCTCGGCCTCGACGACGTCGTCCGACTCCTCGTCCGTGTCGTCGAACGCGTCGACGAACTCGACACCGTCCATCTCGGCCAGCCGGTCCGAGGCGTCCGTGGCCCCGTCCTTGTCGGCCTCCAGAGCCTTGGCGAACCACTCCCGCGCCTCGCGGTCACGACCGGCGGCGAGCAGCGCGTCGGCGTACGCGTACCGCAGGCGCGCGGTCCACGGGTGCACGGCGCTGGAGGCCAGCTCGGGGCTCTGCAGCGTCACGATGGCCGCGTCGAGCTGCCCCAGGTCCCGGCGGGCGCCGGCGGCCACGAGCCGCATCTCGACCTGACCTGCCTTGTCCAGCTTCTGCACCTCGGGCTCACCGGCCATCGCGAGCGCGCGCTCGGGCCGGCCGAGACCGCGCTCGCAGTCGGCCATGACGGGCCACAGCTCGACACCACCGCTCATCCGGCGCGCGGCACGGAACTCGGCCAGCGCCTCGGAGTACTTCTGCGTCGCGTACGCGGCGAAGCCGGCGGCCTCGCGCACGGCGGCGACACGGGACGCGAGCCGCAGGGCGATCCTGGAGTACGCGTAGGCCTGCTCCGGGTCCTCGTCGATCGTCTGGGCGACCATGACGAGGTTGCGCGCGACGTCCTCGGCCAGCCCCTTGGGCAGGCTCATGAGCTCCTGGCGCACGTCCGGGTCGATCTCCTCACCGGTGACCTCCGGCGGGATCGGCAGCCGCTTGATCGGCGCGCGGTCGCTCCGCTCCCGATCCCCACGGTCGTCCCGGCGCCCGTACCCGCCACGGTCGTCCCGGCCGCGGTACCCACCGCGGTCGCCGCCACGGTCGTCACGACGGAAGCCACCGCCACGGCTGTCCCCACCGCGGTCGTCACGGCGGAACCCACCGCCGCCACCGCGGTTGTCGTCCCGACGGAACGACGAGGGCCGCTCGTCACGACGGTCGTCACGCGGGAAGGAGGGACGCTCGTCACGACGGAACGACGAAGGACGCTCATCACGCCGATCGTCCCGACGGAAACCACCACCGCCGCCACGGCTGTCATCGCGCCGGTCGTCACGCGGGAACGAAGGCCGGTCATCGCGGCGGAAGCCACCGCCGCCACCGCGGTTGTCGTCCCGACGGAACCCACCGCCACCACGGTTGTCACCACCACGGTCATCGCGGCGGAACCCACCGCCGCCACCGCCACGGTTGTCACCACCACGGTCATCGCGGCGGAAACCGCCGCCACCACGGTTGTCGCCACCGCGATCGTCACGCGGGAAGGAAGGACGCTCGTCACGACGGAACGACGAAGGACGCTCATCACGCCGATCGTCCCGACGGAAGCCACCACCGCGGTTGTCCCCACCACGATCGTCACGACGGAAACCACCACGGCTGTCACCACCGCGATCGTCACGGCGGAAACCGCCGCCACCGCCACGGTTGTCACCACCACGGTCATCGCGGCGGAAACCGCCGCCACCACGGTTGTCGCCACCGCGATCGTCACGCGGGAAGGAAGGACGCTCGTCACGACGGAACGACGAAGGACGCTCATCACGCCGATCGTCCCGACGGAAGCCACCACCGCGGTTGTCCCCGCCACGGCTGTCGCCGCCACGGTTGTCATCTCGGCGGAAGCCACCGCCACCGCCACGGTTGTCGCCACCGCGGTCATCGCGGCGGAAACCACCACCGCCACCACGGTTGTCACCACCACGGCTGTCGTCACGGCGGAAGCCACCGCCGCCACCGCGGTTGTCGCCACCGCGATCGTCGCGACGGAAACCACCGCCACCACCACGGTTGTCACCACCACGGCTGTCGTCACGGCGGAAGCCACCGCCGCCACCGCGGTTGTCGCCACCGCGATCGTCACGGCGGAAACCACCGCCACCACCACGGTTGTCACCACCACGGCTGTCGTCACGGCGGAAACCACCGCCACCACCACGGTTGTCGTCACGGCGCGGTCCACGGAAACCGCCCCGGTCACCGCCGGCACCGTCCCTGCGGCGCGGTTCGCGCTCCGGACGGTCGTCGGGAGAGTTGGTGGACATCGGCGTGACTCCTGTCTTCGGGTACTGCAGTCATTCTCGCGCAGCCGGCACTCTGCCGCGCATCGGAAAAAGTCGAGCAAAAAACAAAAGGACCCCTGGTCCCAGCGTGAACGCTGGGACCAGGGGTCCTGAAGAATTGTTCGGCGGTGTCCTACTCTCCCACAGGGTCCCCCCTGCAGTACCATCGGCGCTGAAA
>NZ_JBHXRW010000040.1:0-1109 GCF_042716635.1 Streptomyces sp. NPDC058664
GTCTTCGCCCTGCTCGGTCCGAACGGCGCCGGCAAGACCACCGCCGTCAAGATCCTCTCCACCCTCATCACCCCCGACGCCGGCCAGGCCCACATCGCCGGCCACGACCTGGCCACCCACCCCCAGGCCGTCCGCGCCGCCATCGGCGTCACCGGCCAGTTCTCCGCCGTCGACGGCCTGATCACCGGCGAGGAGAACATGCTCCTCATGGCCGACCTGCACCACCTGCCCCGAAACGAGGGCCGCCGGGTCACCGCCGACCTCCTCACCCGCTTCGACCTCACCGACGCCGCGAAGAAGCCCGCCTCCACCTACTCCGGCGGCATGAAACGCCGCCTCGACATCGCCATGACCCTGGTCGGCAACCCGAAGATCATCTTCCTCGACGAACCCACCACCGGCCTCGACCCCCGCTCCCGCCACAACATGTGGCAGATCATCCGCGAACTCGTCACCGGCGGCGTCACCGTCTTCCTCACCACCCAGTACCTCGAAGAAGCCGACCAGCTCGCCGACCGCATCGCCGTCCTCCACCACGGCACCATCGCCGCCGAAGGCACCGCCGAGGAACTCAAGCGGCTCGTCCCCGGCGGACACGTCCGGCTCCGCTTCACCCACCCGGCCACCTACCGGACAGCCGCCACCACCCTGTCCGAGGCCGCCCGGGACGACGAGGCACAGACCCTGCAGATCCCCGGCGACGGCACCCAGCACGCCCTGCGCACCCTCCTCGACCGGCTCGACACCGCCGGCATCCAGGCCGACGAACTCACCGTCCACACCCCCGACCTCGACGACGTCTTCTTCGCCCTCACCGGCCCGGCCACCCTCCCCCACCAGACCGACCAGACCCGCCAGACCCGCCAGACCCGCCAGACCGAGGAGAACGCCCGATGAGCACCCTGTCCCTCGCCGTCCGTGACTCGGCGACGATGCTGCGGCGCAACCTCCTGCACGCCCGCCGCTACCCCTCCCTCACCCTGAACCTGCTGCTCACCCCGATCATGCTGCTCCTGCTCTTCGTCTACATCTTCGGCGACGTGATGAGCGCCGGCATGGGCGGCGGGGACCGCTCCGACTACATCGCCTACCTCGTCCCCGGCCTGCTG
>NZ_JBHXRW010000040.1:1208-77524 GCF_042716635.1 Streptomyces sp. NPDC058664
CTGCTCTTCGTCTACATCTTCGGCGACGTGATGAGCGCCGGCATGGGCGGCGGGGACCGCTCCGACTACATCGCCTACCTCGTCCCCGGCCTGCTGATGATGACCATCGGATCCACCGTGATCGGAGCCGCGATCTCCGTCTCCATGGACATGTCCGAGGGCCTCATCGCCCGCTTCCGCACCATGGCCATCCACCGCGGCTCTCTGCTCATCGGGCACGTCGTCGGCAGCGTGCTCCAGGTGCTCGCCAGCCTGCTCCTCGTCGGCGCCGTCGCCGTCGCCATCGGTTTCCGCTCCACCGACGCCACCGCCCTGGAATGGCTCGCCGCCCTCGGACTGCTCGCACTGTTCGCCCTGGCCCTCACCTGGATCGCGGTCGGCATGGGCATGGCCAGCCCGAACGCCGAAGCCGCCAGCAACATGGCCATGCCACTGATCCTCCTCCCGCTCATCTCCAGCGCCTTCATCCCGGCCGACACGATGCCGGGCTGGTTCCAGCCCATCGCCGAGTACCAGCCCTTCACCCCCGCCATCGAAACCCTCCGCGGCCTCCTCCTCGGCACCGAGATCGGCCACAACGGCTGGCTCGCCCTCGCCTGGTGCGTCGGCCTGTCCGCCCTCGGCTACCGCTGGTCCATGACGCAGTTCAACCGCGACCCCCAGTAGTCCACCTCAGCCACGCACCACCCCGAACACGCAAGGGCGGCGCACCCCGACACCATGTCGGAGTACGCCGCCCCTTTCGCGTTACCCGGCCGCCCGCAGGCGGCCGGGACGCGTACGACGTCAGCCTGCGGCCACCGAGGCCAGGTACGCGTTCGCCTTCTCCGGGTCGAAGAAGAAGTTCTCGAAGTCGGCCGGGTCGTCGAAGCCGTTCGCGAAGCGGTCGGCGACGGGCTGGAGGCCGCCGGCCGCACCGAGCAGGTTCAGGACGTGCTCCGGCGGCGGGGCCAGCATCGCGTTCGTCCACTTGGTGACGTGCTGGGCCGTCTGCCAGTAGCGGTCGAAGGCTCCCCGCATCCACTCCTCGTCGAAGGGCCTGTCGCCGTGCTCGACGATGGCGGCGAGGTACGCGGCGGCGCACTTGGACGCCGAGTTGGAGCCCTGGCCGGTGATCGGGTCGTTGGCGACGACGACGTCGGCGACGCCGAGGACCAGGCCGCCGCCGGGGAGCCGGCCGACGGGGTTGCGGACGGTCGGCGCGTACCGGCCGGCGAGGGTGCCGCCGGCGTCGGTCAGTTCGACCTTGGTGGCCCGCGCGTACTCCCAGGGCGTGAACTTCTCCATCAGCTCCAGCGTGAGCGCCAGGTGCTCGGAGGGGTCCTTGACGCCCTGGAAGGCGTCGAGCGGGCCGCCCGGGACGCCCTCCCAGAAGAGGATGTCGGCCCGGCCGCCGGTGGTCAGGGTCGGCATGACGAAGAGCTCGCCGACACCCGGGACGATGTTGCAGCGGACCGCGTCGAACTCGGGGTGCTCGGGACGCGGGCCGAGGCCGTGGACGTACGCGACGGCCAGCGCGCGCTGCGGCTCGCTGTACGGGGAACGGGACGCGTCCCGGCCGAACATCGTGACCAGCTCGCCCTTGCCCGCCGCGACGAGCACCAGGTCGTAGCTGCGGGAGAAGTAGTCGAGGTCGCCGACGGCGGCGCCGTGGATGACCAGCTGGCCGCCGCGCTGGGCGAAGGTCTCCATCCAGCCGGCCATCTTCACGCGCTGGTCGACGGACTGGGCGTACCCGTCGAGCTTCCCGACCCAGTCGATCGCCCGGCTGGAGTCCGGCGCGGCCACGGAGACCCCGAGGCCCTCGATGCGCGGGGCCTGGGACGCCCAGAAGTCGAGGCCGAGGTCGCGCTCGTGCTGGAGCGCGGTGTCGAACATGCACTGGGTGGACATGACCCGGCCGGACCGGATCTCGTCCGCCGTCCGGTTCGACATGAGGGTGACGTCGTACCCCTGCGACTGGAGTCCGAGGGCGAGCTGCAGGCCGGACTGGCCCGCGCCGACTATGAGTATCTTCCGCATGGGTGGTGCTCCTGGCGTGACGGTCGTGTCGGTCGTGACGGTGAGGACTATTCGGGGGTGGATTCGAGCGCGTGCGCGACCATCGCGAGCAGGCTCTCGACGACGCTGTACCGTTTGCGCGCGTCCATGATCACCACAGGGACGTGCGGCGGCACGGTCAGGGCCTCCCTGACGTCCTCAGGCTCGAACAGCTCGGTGCCCTCGAAGTGGTTGACGGCCACGATGTACGGAAGTCCGCAGCTCTCGAAGTAGTCGAGGGCCGGGAAGCAGTCGGTGAGTCGGCGGGTGTCGGCGAGCACGATCGCGCCGATCGCCCCGCGCACCAGGTCGTCCCACATGAACCAGAAGCGCTGCTGTCCCGGCGTACCGAAGACGTACAGCACCAGGTCGTTGTCGAGCGTGATCCGGCCGAAGTCCATCGCCACGGTGGTGGTGAGCTTGTCCGGGGTGGCGGTGAGGTCGTCGGTGTCCTCGCTCGCCCGCGTCATCAGGGCCTCGGTCTGGAGCGGGGTGATCTCCGAGACCGCGCGGACGAAGGTGGTCTTGCCGACGCCGAAGCCGCCCGCGACGACGATCTTGGTCGCGATCGGGGCGCGGGTGTGGTCGAGCTGCCAGTCCTGACCGCCGTCCTCGATGTCCGGGCCGGCGGTATCCCGTTCGAACGGATCGGCCTTGGGCTGCGCGGGGATGCCGGCGACCGACGGAGAATCGGAGACGGCGGAGGCGTCAGAGACGACGGAGTCCACTCAGCACCCTTTCGAGGAGCGCGCGGTCGGGCTGGCCGGTGCCGTGACCGGTCCCGTACACACGGATCTTTCCCTGGTCGGCCAGGTCGCTGAGCAGCACCCGGACGACCCCCAACGGCATCTTCAGCAGTGCCGAGATCTCCGCGACCGTCCGCATGCGGCGGCAGATCTCGACGATGGCCCGCATCTCCGGCATCAGGCCGCGGGCGCCGGGCCCGCCGTCCGTCAGGACCTTGCGCACGGCGGGCGCTTCGAGCGCCGCCACGAAGGTCTCGACGAGCAGCACGTGGCCGAAGCGGGTACGGCCGCCGGTCAGCGAGTACGGGCGTACGCGCGCGGGGCGCCGCCGTCCGTCTCCGCGTACCGGCAGACGATGGGCGTGATACCCCGGGGAAGCTGACGTCACTGGGTGCTCTCCATCGATTTGCGCAGCTCGCTGCGGACTTCGGGGGTGAGTACGTGACCGGCGCGGCCCACGAAGAGCGCCATGTGGTACGCGACGACGCTCATGTCGCAGTCGGGCGTGGCGTGCACGCCGAGCAGCGAACCGTCGCTGATCGACATCACGAAGACGCTGCCCTCCTCCATCGCCACCATGGTCTGCTTGACCCCGCCGCCGTCCATCAGGCGGGCGGCGCCGATGGTCAGGCTGCCGATGCCGGAGACGATGGTGGCCAGGTCGGCGCTGGAGCCGCGCGGCCCGTCGGAACGGCCGGCGCCGGTGGCGGCCGTCGTGCTCTGCTGGATGGCCGGGTCGGACGAGAGCAGCAGCAGGCCGTCGGAGGAGACGACGGCGACCGAGCGGACCCCGGGTACCTCCTCCACCAGGTTCCCCAGCAGCCATTGCAGGTTGCGGGCTTCCGTGCTCAGTCCGAACGTTCCCGTCGCAGTCAACTGCGTGCCTCCTCGACTGTGTCCCCCGTCATCTCCTCTGTACGTGCAGGCCTTACGTCTTCTGTCCGCGCCGTGTCCCGCTCCGCCTCCACGTCGCGGCGGCCGGCCTCGGCGCCCTTGTGGAAGCCGCCGAGCCGGCGGCGCAGGGCCTCCGCGTCCACGCCGCCCTTGCGGGGCGCGGTGGCGGGACCGGCCGGGCGGACCACCTGCGGGGTGCGCTTGGGCAGGCCCTTGTCCGTGATCCGCTCCCACTGGGCGGGGCGCGGGCCGGGAACCGGCTGGTCGGTGACCGGCTCCGGGTCGGACGGGGCGGGCGGCTCCGCGAGCGGCGCCTCGGCCACGGGGGCCGCGTGTACGGGCTCCGCGTACGGCGCGGGGTCGGCGTACGGCGCGGACTCCGCGTACGCCTCGGGGTCGGCGGTGCGCTCGTGGGTGTCGGGCTCCGGCGGCGGGTCGGGCAGCCGGACCTGGAGCGTGGTCTCCGAGACGGTCTCGCCGAGCGGCTTCTCGTACGACGGGTCCGGCTCGCCGTAGGCCGGTGCGGGCTCGGCGTGCGAGGCCTCGGGCTCGGCGTAGGCCGGCTCGGGTGCCGTCTCCCCGTGCGCCTGCCCGGGCTCGTGCGGAGCCCCAGGGGCCGGCTCCTGCTCGCGCCGTCCCTTCGCCGCGTCCACCTCGGCCGCCAGGAACGCCCGCTCCGCCGCCTCCACGAGCGGGTCCCGGGTCCGGGACGGCAGCGTGTTGGAGTTGGCCTCCGCGGCCGAGCCGGGCAGCTGGAGCGCGGGCGCCGCGCCCGCCACCCGTACCGGCTCCGGCACGGTGGTCGGCGGGGCGGTCGGCAGCAGGGGCTGCGGCAGGACCACGACGGCCGCCGTGCCGCCCGGCTTCTGCTCCCGCAGCTCGACGCGGACGCCGTGGCGGGCGGCGAGCAGCGCGATGACGCGCATGCCCAGGCCCTCGCCCTCGAAGGCGGCCGGATCGGCCTCGGCCAGGCGCTCGTTGAGGTCGGCCAGGCGGGAGGCGGTCATGCCGATGCCCGAGTCCTGCACGGAGAGCATCACCTCGCCGGACTCCAGGAGCCAGCCGGAGAGCTGGACCTCGGCGTCGGGCGGCGAGAAGGAGGTCGCGTTCTCCAGGAGTTCCGCGATCAGGTGGCTCAGGTCGTCGGCGGCGAAGCCTGCGACCTGGGCGTGCGGCGGGAGGGACTGGATGGTGACCCGCTCGTACCGCTCGATCTCGCTGACGGCGGCGCGCAGCACGTCGACGAGCGGGACGGGCCCCGCGTGACCGTGGACGTGCTCGTGGCCGGCGAGGACGAGGAGGTTCTCGCTGTGGCGGCGCATGACGGTCGCCATGTGGTCGAGCTTGAAGAGGGTCGCCAGGCGGTCGGGGTCCTGCTCGCGCTCCTCCAGCTTCTCGATGACGCCGAGCTGCCGCTCGACGAGCCCGAGGCTGCGCAGCGAGAGGTTGACGAAGGTGTGGTGGACGGTGCTCCTGAGCCGTTCGAGGTCGGCGGTGAGGAGGGCGACCCGGCCCTGGAGTTCGGCGCGCTGGGTGGCGAGCTCGGCCCCGAGGGCCTCCTTGGCGGCGGCGAGGTCGGCCTGGCCCTCGGTGAGCCGCTCGGTGTGCGCGGCGAGGCCGGAGAGCTTTCCGTGCAGGGTGTTGAGGGAGCGGACGACCTGGGCGAACTCGTCGTTGCGGCCGGTGAAGCGGACCGGCTCCTCGGTGTGCGGCGCGGGCGCTCCGGCGAGCCTGGCGGCGCCGATGCGGAGCACGGCGAGCGGCCGGGTGAGGGTGCGGGCGACGTAGGTGGAGATGCCGATCGCGACGAGCAGGCAGCCGCCGAGGAAGGCGATGCGCACTTCGAGGGCGGTGACGTCGTCGTCGCGGAGCGCGCCGAGCCGTTCGACCCGCTGGGCGGCGAGGGCGGACTCGACGCCCCGCATCTGCTCGATACGGGCGGAGAGGGCGGCCTCCAGGCCGGCCCGGTCGGTCTCGCGCTCGGTCTCCGTCAGCCGGGGCTGGTCGGTGAGGGAGGCGAGGAGGCGCTCCGCGCTCTTGACGTCGGGCCCCGTGACGGTGGCGGCGAGGGAGTCGCGGGCGGCGGAGCCCGCGGCCTGGTCGAAGTCGCCGAGGGCGGCGAGTTCGCGGACCCGGGCCTGCTGGGCGGCGGCGGTGAGGAGGTCGCGGGCCCGCTCGGCCTCGGCGGTTCCCTCGGGGACGTCGGGCACGTAGGTGCCGGTCTCGGGGTCGTAGTGGACGTCCCCGGTGGGCTCGGGCTGCGGTACGAAGAGCGCGGCGAGGAGCAGGCCGCGGGTGGTGGAGGCCTGTTCGACGGCGCGGCCGAGGGCGGCGGGGGCGCGGGTGGACCCGGTGAGCGCGGTGTCGGAGGCGCGGGCCGGGGTCTCGTCGGCGAGTTCGTCGGCGAGGGCCTGGAGTTTGGTGATGATCTCCGAGTACGCCCGGTGGGCCTCGAGGGCGGTGCCCTTGCCGGTGAGGGCGGCGCGGCGGACGGAGGGCACCCCGGCGAGGTCGCGGCGGAGCTCGGCGGAGGCGCCGGGCCGGATCTCGTCGATCTGGCGGTCGACCCGGGTGGACCGGACGCTGGTGACCTGGCGCTTGTCCTTGGCGTCGCCGGTCTGGGCGTCACGGCCCGCGGCGATGTAGGCGACGACCTCGTCGCGCTCGTCGGCGAGGGAGTGGGCCAGGGTGACGGCCTGCCGGTCGAGTTCGGCGAGGGTGACGAGGCGCTGGGACTCGGTGAGCTCGGTGGAGGCGGCGAGGACCGCGGGGGCTCCGGCGGCGAGGACCGTGATGCCGACGAGGGCGACGCCGGCGACCAGACGGTTGCGGACGCGCTTGGACCGGCCGGCGGGGGCTGCGGCGGGGGCCGTGCCGTGGGTGCTGATGCCGGTGGGGGCCGTGCCGGGCACGCCGGCGCCGGCCTGGCCGGCAATGCCCGCGGTGGCGGTGCCGCCGGTGGGCGCCGTGGCGCTGCCGCCGTCCGGGGTCGTCGTCACACCGGGCGTCCGGCTCCGCGCGCCGTTCTTGCTCCGAGGCCGCTTCATCTGCACCGGTGCTCGCATTCTTGACTCGTCCGCCCACAAAGCAGAGGTGACGGCCGGTCACATGGAGCGCCCCCACCCCTGGTACGGCTTCCGACCATTCCAGCGCTTCCGGGAAGGGGGCGTGCATCGGCCGCTCCGCCACCCGAACGAGTGAACAACACTCTTGAGTTGGGGAACAACTTCTCCGACCGGGGTCCCGGGGCCCCGGCGGGCCCCCGGTTGGATCTTCCGCGCGGGCTTTGGCAAGATGCCCGCCCGCAGCTCCACGGAGGTGGCCGTTCCGCCTCTCGCGCCGCCGCCGCCGGGTTGGTACAGGCCTTTTCCGGTCATTTGCAGGTCTCGTGAAGGAGCGCGCCGGGCAGTTCGCCGGGGCGGGCACACTGGTCGTCATGCGCAGCGACGTCGCCTCCCTCCCCGGCAGCCCCGAACGCCCCAACGAGGACTGGGTGGCCGCCGTTCTGCCCGCCTCGGGCGGCGGAGGAACCGTCGTCCTCCTCGACGGCGTCACACCACCCGCCGGTGATGACGGTTGTGTGCACACCGTGCCGTGGTTCACCGCGCGACTGGGTGGAGCTTTGACCGAACTGTCCGCTTCCCGGCCGGACATGCCGCTGTCCGCGATCCTGTCGTCGGCAATCCGGCGCACTGCGGACGCCCACCGCGAGACCTGTGACCTTTCTCACGTACGCACGCCACAGGCAACCGTGGTCCTCGCCCGCTGGAACGAGACCTCGGTCGAACACCTCGTCCTCTCCGACTCCGTCCTCCTCCTGGAGTCCCCCGACGGGGCGGTACGGGCCGTGCTCGACGACCGGCTCGACCGGGTGCCGGTCGAGGTCCTGCGTTCCCTCGCGGCGACGGACCGGCTGCGGAACCGGGAGGGCGGCTTCTTCACCGCGGCGGCCGACCCGGCGGTCGCGGAGCTGGCGGTGACCGGGACGACCCCGCGTGCGGAGGTACGGTCCCTGGCCGCGCTCACGGACGGGGCGAGCCGCTGGGTGGAGTTGTTCGGCGAGGGCGACTGGGCGGACTGCTTCGGCGTCCTGCGCGAGGAGGGGCCGCTCGGTCTGCTGCACCGGGTGCGGGCCCTGGAGGCGGCGGACGGGCTGGCGGGCGGGGTGCGCCGCTGGAAGCCGCACGACGACGCGACGGCCGCCTTCGTGGAGCTGCCCGACCGCTGAGCGCTCAGCCCTCGGCCCGGACGCCGGACCGGCCCGGCCGCTGAGCGCTCAGCCCTCGAACCGGACGTTGAAGTGGTTGAGGAGGCGGGCGAGTTCGGCGACCTCGGCGCGGTCCCAGTCGGCGAGCTTGCGGACGTACCGCTCGCGCCGGGCGTCGCGTACGCGCCGGAAGCGGCCCTGGCCCTCCTCGGTGAGCCGGACCAGCGAGGCGCGGCCGTCGGCGGGGTCGGGGTCACGGGCGACGAGCCCGAGGTCCTCCAGGGCCCGGAGCTGCCGGCTCATGGTCGCCTTGCCCACCCCGAAGTACCCGGCGAGCTCGGTGGCCCGCTGGGGGCCGGCGTCGTCGAGCCGTACGAAGAGTCCGTAGGCGGCGGGCTCCAGCTCGGGGTGGACCTCACGGGCCATCTCGCCGGACTGGGCACGGGCGCGGCGCAGGAAGACCGCCAGCTCGCGTTCGAGCGCGAGGAAGACCCGGTCGACACCGCCGGCGGCCGGGTGACCGGGCTCGGCGGCACCGCCCGGCGAGGTGAGCGGCTCGGCACCGCCGCCCGGCGCCGCACCCGGTTCCGTACCACCGGAGGTCGGGACACCCCGGCCGGCACCGCCTCCCTGCGCCGCACCCGGCTCGGCACCGCCGAGGGGCGGGACACCCGGCTCGCCGCCGCTGCCCCGTGCCGCATCCGGCTCGGTCACGTCGGCGGGCGGTGCGACCCCGCCTTCGCTTCCCGTACCGCTTCCGTGCACGTCAGACCTCCCACGCGTTCTCCGACGACCCTCCGGCAGCTTTCCGGCCGCTGAAAGTTTCTTCCGGCCGGGGCCATCGCCGCAGCTCCCTCAGTATTTCGCAGGCGTAGACCAACGGCGGCGTCCGGGCCCTCTTCCGCCGTCCCGGTCTACGTGCGTAGCGTCATCCCCGGCAATCGCTGACATGTCCACACCAGGGACCTGTCGACCTCGCTCCCCCACCGATCCTTTCGGAGGCACGGAATGCGTGTGCACAGATCCGGAACGACCGTCGCCGGTGCCGCCCTCGCGGCCCTGGCGCTCCTCCTCCCCCTCGCCGGGTCCGCCGGCGCCGCCCAGGACCCGGGCGGCCGGGTCGCCCCCGCGCGCGGCTCCGCCTACATGGGCATGGGCGTGATCGCGCACGACGGCAAGGGCGTGAAGCCCGGCGGCGGGGCCACGACCCTCGCCACCCAGACGGAAGGCGTGGACGTCTCCAGCCACCAGGGGAACGTCGCCTGGTCGACGCTGTGGAACAGCGGCGTCAAGTGGGCCTACGTCAAGGCGACGGAGGGCACCTACTACAAGAACACCTACTTCAACCAGCAGTACACCGGCTCGTACAACGTCGGCATGATCCGCGGCTCGTACCACTTCGCCACCCCGGACACGACGACCGGCGCGGCCCAGGCCGACTACTTCGTCAACAACGGCGGCGGCTGGTCGAGGGACGGGAAAACGCTGCCGGGCGTGCTCGACATCGAGTGGAACCCGTACGGGGCGACCTGCTACGGCAAGACCCAGGCCGGGATGGTGGCCTGGATCCGCGACTTCGTGAACCGCTACAAGTACCGGACCGGCCGGGACGCCGTCATCTACACGGCGACCAGCTGGTGGACGCAGTGCACCGGCAACTACTCCGGCTTCGGGTCGACCAACCCGCTGTGGGTCGCGCGGTACGCCTCCACGGTGGGCGAACTCCCGGCGGGCTGGCCGTACTACACGATGTGGCAGTACACCTCCTCCGGCCCGACGGTCGGCGACCACAACCACTTCAACGGCGACCTGTCGCGCGTGCAGGCGCTCGCGAACGGCTGACGTCCCCGCCTCGGCGCAACGGTCTCCGCCCCGACGCGGCGGACCCCGTCCTGACGCGGCGGTCCCCGGGTGTGCGGCACCCCGGGGGCCGCCGCTTCGGCTTTTTCGGTCCACCCCCTTGCCCATTGGTATGGACCAATGCGAGGCTCTTCGACGATCACACGGAATTCAACTTCCGTGCGTTCAGCGCGCGTTGCTCGTCCCGTCCTCCCCCACGCACGAGAGAGAGCCCCCGCATGCCGTCCTCCCGCCGCACCGCCACCGGCGTCGCCGCGCTGTCCGCCGCAGCCGCGCTCGTCAGCCTCACCCCCACCACCGCGAGCGCCCACGGAGCCGTCTTCAACCCCGTCAGCCGGGTGGCCGCCTGTTACGCCGAGGGCCCCGAGACGCCCAGGTCCCAGGTGTGCAAGGACCTCGTCGCCGACTCCGGAACCCAGCCGCTCTACGACTGGAACGAGGTCAACATCGCGAACGCCGCAGGACAGCACCAGGCCCTCATCCCCGACGGCAAGCTCTGCTCCGCGAACCGCGAGAAGTACCGGGCCCTGGACTGGGCCCGCACCGACTGGCCGGCCACGGCGGTCACCGCGGGCTCCTTCGACTTCAAGGTCCGGGCGACGGCCGCCCACTCCGGCACGATGACCGTCTACGTCACCAAGCAGGGCTTCGACCCCACGCAGCCCCTGAAGTGGTCGGACCTCGACACGACCCCGGTCGCCGTGTATCGGACCACCCGCACCGCCACCGACGGGTACTACACCTTCACCGGCGACCTGCCCGCCCGCACCGGCCGCCACATCGTCTACAAGGTGTGGCAGCGCAGCGACAGCCCCGAGGCCTTCTACAGCTGCTCGGACGTCACCTTCGGCGGTACGGCGGCGCAGCGGACCACGGCCCAGGCCCCGACCGAGGCGAAGATCGCGGCGGGCGCGGAGCTGTCCACCGTGAGCCACGCGGGCCACGGCGGTGACGAGCGGGCACCGGCCCTCTCCGCCGAGACCGCCGCCGCCCCGTCCTCGCCGCTCCCCCTCGCCCTCGCGGGCGCGGGAGCCCTCGCCGCCTTCGGGGCGGGCAGCCTGCTCCTCGGCCGCCGCCGGAACTCCTCCGCCTCCTAGGAGCCGGAGGTCCCGGACGGGAAGAGGGCGGTGAGCCGGGGGAGCGCCGTCCCCTCCGCGCGAGACCCCCGGGGCTCGCCGCCCTCTCCCCGTCCCCCGGAGACCCCTCTCGGGAACTCTCCCGTGAACTCGTCCGGCAGGCCGTCGAACTCGCCCGGGTGCTCCCCCGGGAACTCGTCCGGCACGTCGTCCGGCAGCCTGTCCGACCGATCGCCCGACAGGCCGTCGAGGAGCTCCCCGAGCTCCTCCGCGAGCTCCTCGGCGGCCTCCTCCACGGCGTCGAGGAACTCCTCGCCGTCGTCGTCCTCCTGGCCCGTCAGCTCGTCGTACGCGTCCTGGGCCACGTAGTCGAGCTCCTCCCACTCCGGCCACTCGTCGTCGTGCCATTCGTTCCGGTGGCGTCCCACGACGGCCCGCACCTCCGGCACGTCGGCCAGCGCGTCCGGGTCGGCGAGGACCGACTCGTACACCTTCCGCCCCTGCCCCACCAGCCACAGCGTGAAGTAGTGGAAGCCGTCGTCGCTGCAGCCACCGCTCTCGATCCGGTCCGCCGCCCGCCACAGCGCGCGCGTGTCGGCCCGCCCGCACGCCCGCTCCAGCCGCACCTGGAATTCCACGATCTCGGGGAGCGGCCGGCGCATCAGCTCGCCGTGCAGCCACTCCTGCCGCTCCTCCCGGTCGCCGGGTCGGCGGCTCAACTCGTCGATGAGAGCCCAGAAGGCGTCGTCGTTCATGCGTACGAGCATGACAGCCTCCAGTGACATCCGGTGACATGCGGGTACGTACGCCGGAGCGGGGCGTCCGGGAAGGACGCCCCGCTCCGGCGTACGCGCCGGGCCCCTGCCGTCACGGCGTCAGGCGGCCACCTCCACCGGCACCGAGGCCGGCGCCAGCGCGATCTCCAGGACCTGCCGGACGTCCGTCACCGGGTGGACCTCCAGCTTCTCCAGGATCTCGGCCGGGACGTCGTCCAGGTCGGCCTCGTTCCGCTTGGGGATCACGACCGTCGTGATGCCCGCCCGGTGCGCGGCGAGCAGCTTCTGCTTCACGCCGCCGATCGGGAGGACCCGGCCGGTGAGGGAGACCTCGCCGGTCATGGCCACGTCCGTGCGGACCAGGCGCCCGCTCAGCAGGGAGGCCAGTGCGGTCGTCATGGTGACGCCCGCGCTCGGGCCGTCCTTGGGGACCGCGCCCGCCGGGAAGTGGATGTGCACGCCCCGGTCCTTCAGGCCGGTGACGGGCAGCTCCAGTTCCGCGCCGTGCGAGCGGAGGAAGGAGAGCGCGATCTGCGCCGACTCCTTCATCACGTCGCCCAGTTGGCCGGTGAGGGTCAGCCCGGCGGCGCCGGTCTCCGGGTCGGCGAGGGACGCCTCGACGAAGAGGACGTCACCGCCCGCGCCGGTCACGGCGAGCCCGGTGGCGACACCCGGCACGGCGGTGCGGCGCTCCGCCGGGTCCTGGGCCGACTCCGGCACGTGGTGCGGCCGTCCGATGAGCTCGCGCAGGTCGTCCGGGCCCACCGTGAACGGCAGTTCCCTATCGCCCAGTTCGTGCTGGGCGGCGACCTTGCGGAGCAGCCGGGAGATGGCCCGCTCCAGGGTGCGGACGCCCGCCTCGCGGGTGTACTCGCCGGCGAGCCTGCGCAGGCTCGCCTCCTCCAGGACGACCTCGCCGGGCTCCAGGCCCGCGCGCTCCAGCTGCCGGGGCAGCAGGTGGTCGCGGGCGATGACGACCTTCTCGTCCTCCGTGTAGCCGTCGAGCCTGACCAGCTCCATGCGGTCGAGGAGGGCCTCGGGGATGGCTTCGAGGACGTTGGCGGTGGCGAGGAAGACGACGTCGGAGAGGTCGAGCTCGACCTCCAGGTAGTGGTCGCGGAAGGTGTGGTTCTGCGCCGGGTCGAGGACTTCGAGGAGCGCCGCCGCGGGGTCTCCGCGGAAGTCGGAGCCGACCTTGTCGATCTCGTCGAGGAGGACCACCGGGTTCATGGACCCGGCCTCCTTGATGGCGCGGACGATACGGCCGGGCAGGGCGCCGACGTAGGTCCTGCGGTGGCCGCGGATCTCCGCCTCGTCCCGTACGCCGCCGAGGGCGACCCGGACGAACTCGCGGCCCATCGCGTGGGCGACGGACTCGCCGAGGGAGGTCTTGCCGACGCCGGGCGGGCCGACGAGGGCGAGCACGGCTCCGCCGCGGCGGCCGCCGACGACGCCGAGGCCTCGGTCGGAGCGGCGCTTGCGCACGGCCAGGTACTCGGTGATCCGTTCCTTCACGTCGTCCAGGCCCGCGTGCTCGGCGTCGAGGACGGCGCGGGCGCCGCGGATGTCGTAGCGGTCCTCGGTGCGCTCGTTCCACGGGAGTTCGAGGACGGTGTCCAGCCAGGTGCGGATCCAGGAGCCCTCGGGGGACTGGTCGCTGGACCGCTCCAGCTTCTCGACCTCCTTGAGGGCGGCTTCCCTGACCTTCTCGGGCAGGTCGGCGGCCTCCACGCGGGCGCGGTAGTCGTCGGACTCGTCGCCCTCGGCCTCGCCGTTGAGGTCGCTGAGCTCCTTGCGGACGGCTTCGAGCTGGCGGCGGAGCAGGAACTCGCGCTGCTGCTTGTCGACGCCCTCCTGGACGTCCTTGGCGATGGTCTCGGCGACGTCCTGTTCGGCGAGGTGCTCGCGGAGCTGGGCGGTGGCGATCTTGAGACGGGCGACCGGGTCGGCGGTCTCCAGGAGCGCGACCTTCTGCTCGACGGTGAGGAAGGGCGAGTAGCCGGCGTTGTCGGCGAGGGCGCCGACGCCGTCGATCTGCTGGACGCGGTCGACGACCTGCCAGGCGCCGCGCTTCTTGAGCCAGCTGGTGGCCAGCGCCTTGTACTCCTTGACCAGGTCGGCGACCTGGCCGGGCAGCGGGTCGGGCAGGGTCTCCTCGACGGTGCTGCCCTCGACCCAGAGGGCCGCGCCGGGTCCGGTCGTACCGGCGCCGATGCGGACACGGCCGAGGGCGCGGATCAGCGCGCCGGGGTCGCCGTCGGACAGCCGGCCGACCTGCTCGACGGTGCCGAGGACGCCGGTCGCGGCGTAGGTGCCGTCGACGCGGGGGACGAGCAGGACCCGCGGCTTGCCCGCGCCGGGCCGTGCGGCGGCCTGGGCGGCCTCGACGGCGGCCCGTACGTCGTTGTCGGAGAGGTCCAGCGGCACCACCATTCCGGGCAGCACGACCTCGTCGTCGAGCGGCAGTACGGGCAGAGTGAGCGGCACGGACGCGGACTCAGAAGCCATGATCTCCCCTTCGGCAGTCAAGTTGAGTTATGTGGACTCAATGCATGTGAGCCGATGAATGTTCCCGGACGCCCGTTCGCTCTGAGCGATCACTCTCCCCTCGATCGGCATCCAGCCGCTGTAATGCCTCCATGGATATAGCGTCTATTACTTCTGCCTGGGTGGCGGGTTGGACCGTCTCCCGGGGAACCCCGGCCGCCGTCACCGAGCCGTGGGGGTACCGGATCGACGTGGGCCTCCCCCGGCACGTCGTACGGCACGTCCTGCCCGCCCCCGACGCGGCCTCCGTCGGCGCGCTCTGCGACCGGCTCACCGCCCCGTACAGCTGGCTCAAGGTCATGGCGGGGCCCGAGGACGTGGCCCCGTGGATCACCGAGGGCTGGACGGTCCCCGACGACCCGGGCTTCATGATGGTCAAGCCGCTGGACCCCGGCGCCCGGCCCGCGCCGCCGGAGGGGTACGCCAGGACCACCGAGGTCAAGGACGGTGTCATCCGGGTCCGCGTCCTCGCCCCCGACGGCACCCTCGCCGCGCGCGGCCAGATCGCCCCGACCGGCTCCACCGCCGTCGCCGACCAGATCGAGACCGACCCCGCGCACCGGCGGCGCGGCCTCGGCGCCAACGTCATGCGCACCCTCGAGGCGGCCGCCGCCCAGGCGGGCGCCGAGACCGGGGTGCTCTCGGCGACCACGGACGGCCTCGCGCTGTACGACTCGCTGGACTGGCGTTACCGGGGCCCGCTGACCGGCATCGTCCGGACGGAGGGCTGACCACGGGGCCGCACGGCCTCGGCCATGGTCCGCCGGACACGGCCTCGGGCGTCCGGCTGCGCGCGGAACCCCGGACGGGGCATGCTCGGACCATGGTGCGAGGCATACGGAAGACAAGGCGCGGTGCCCTGCTCCTCGCGGCGGCCCTGACCGTCGGCGGCGTCGGCGCGAGCGGCTGCGGCTCCGGAACCCCACCGGCACCCGGCGGACCGGCGTCGGACGTCACCGTGCCGCCCCCACCGGCCACGTCCACCGCCCCTCCCGCCCCGGCCGGGACGGTCACCCCCACCGAGGAGCCGCGCGGGCAGGAGGTCCTCGTCGAGGTGGTCGTCAACGGCGGCCTCGCCGGGGTCCGCAACCAGCTCGTCGTCCACTACGACGGCACCTGGACCAGCCGCTCCGGCACCCGACCGCCCCGCACCGGCCGGATGACCCCCGCGCAGGCCGCCGAACTGCGGGCTGCGCTCGAAGACCCCGCCTACGCGCGCGTGCCGTCGCGTCCGACCGGCGACCCGGTCCCCGACGGCTTCCAGTACTTCGTCACCCACCGCCACCGGCTCGTCGTCGCGGGCGACGGCGAGCGCCCGCCCGCCCTCCAGCGGGTCTTCGCCGCCCTCCCGGAGGGCGGCCCGCCCACCGGTCCGTGAGCGCGTGAACCGTCCGGTGCCCACCCGGCGATAGAGAAGGCGTGAGACTGTCGCGCCCCACAGGGGGAGGCCCCTCCGGGGGCGACGAGGACGACTCCGCGCTGCTGCGCGCGGTCGCCCGGGGGGACACCGAGGCACTCGCCGTCCTCTACGACCGGCACGCCGGCTGGCTGCACGCCCGTCTCGCCCGGCGCTGCCCCGACGACGAGACCGTACGGGAAGTCCTCCAGGACACCTTCGTCACCGTCTGGCGCTCGGCCGGCGGCCACCGCGGCCGGGGCGAGGCCGGTGGCTGGCTCTGGGTGATCGCCGCCCGGCGCCTGGTGGACGCGCAGCGGGCCGGCGCCCGCGCCGACCGGGCCGCCGCGCACGTCGCCGCCCGGGCCGCCTCGCCCTCCGAGGTGCCGGCCGCCGCCCCCTCCGCCGAGGACCGGGTCCTCGCGGGCCTGGAGTACGGGGAGGTGGGCGCCGCCCTCGACCGGATCTCGCCCGAGCTGGCCGAGGTCCTGCGGGCGACGGTCGTCGACGGCCTGACGACCCGTGAGACCGCCCGGCTCCTCGGCATACCCGAGGGCACCGTCAAGACCCGCGCCCTGCGCGCCCGCCGCGAGCTGCGCGCCGCCCTCGCGGCCGGGCACCCCGGGAGCCCGCACGCCCTGGGAGGCACCGCATGACGGCACCCCGCCCCGCACCCGGATCCGGCCCTGGACCCGACCATGGATCTGGACCCGGCCACGGATCCGGACCCGCCCATGGACCCCGACCCGCAGCCGTACCCGGGCCCGACCACGGCCCCGCACCCACGCCCGGCCACAGCCCCGCACCCCGATCCGAGCACCGACCCCCACCCCGGTCCCCCCGGCCGTCCTGGCACGTCACCGACGCCCTGGCGCTCCGGTACGCGGAGGGCACCGCGGCCGAGACCGACGCCTGGTCCCTGGAGAAGCACGTCGAGTCCTGCGCCGTCTGCGCGGCCCGCGTCTCGGCCGCCGTACGCGCCGGTGCCGCGGGCCCCGCCCTCGCGGCCGTCCGCACCGAACTCCTCGCCTCGCTGGGACACCGGCCCGCACCCGCCGCGGCCGCCGGAAGCCCCCTCGGACGGTGGGCGCGGCTCTGGTGGGCCGTCGGGCCCGCCCTCCGCGGGTCCTGGGTGATGGCCGTGGTCCTCGTCGTCGGCGGGGCCTTCGGTCTCGCCCACGGCGCCGGGTTCCGGGGCGCGGGGAGTCTGCTGCTCGCCGTCTCCCCCGTCCTTCCGCTCGCCGGTGTCGCCGTCTCGTACGGCCCGCACGCCGACCCCCTGCACGAGATCACCGCCGCCAGCCCCTCGGGCGGACTGCGGCTGCTGCTCACCCGTACCGCCGCCGTACTCGCCGTGTGCGTGCCGCTGCTGACCGCGGGCGGGGCGCTGCTGCCGCCGGTGGCCGGGGTGCCGGGAGCCGCCGCCTGGCTGCTTCCCGGACTGGCGCTGACCCTGGCCGCCCTCGCGCTCGGCTCGTTCGTCGGCTGCCGTGCGGCGGCCGCGACGCTCGGCGGCGGATGGCTGCTCGCCGTGACGGGTCCGCTCCTCGGCGGACCCGACGCGGACCCGGGGGCGGGGGCCGCCGCGCTCGCCCCGTACTTCTCCGGCGCCGCCGTGCAGGGGGGGTGGGCCGCCGCCGCGCTCGCCTGTGCGGCCCTCCTCGCGCTGCGGCGCCGTTCCTTCGACCACCTGGAGCCCCGTTGAACACCTCGGCCGCCGTCGCGGTGACCGGACTGACCGTCCGTCACCGCCGTACCGTCGCCCTCGACCGCCTCGACCTGACCCTGGGGCCCGGCGTGCACGGCCTGCTCGGCCCGAACGGAGCCGGGAAGACCTCTCTCATCCGGGTCCTCGCGACCGTCGCCGCGCCCTCCTCCGGCCGGGTGGAGCTGCTCGGCGGGGACGCCACGAACCACCGCGACCGCACCGGCGTCCGGCGCCGGCTCGGCTATCTGCCGCAGGAGTTCGGCTACTACCCGGCCTTCACGGTGAGGGAGTTCGTCGCGTACGTCGCCTGGCTCAAGGAGCTGCCCGCCGACCGGGTCCCGGCGGCGGTGGAGCGCGCGGTGCGGCGGGTCGGGCTCGCCGACCGGATCGACGCGAAGATGAAGACGCTGTCGGGCGGCATGGTCCGGCGCGCCGGGATCGCCCAGGCCATCGTGAACGAGCCGGACCTGCTGCTGCTCGACGAGCCGACCGCCGGCCTCGACCCGGAACAGCGGGTGGACTTCCGTGAGCTGCTGCGGGAGCTGGGCACGGAGGCGACGGTGGTGGTCTCCACGCACCTGGTGGAGGACGTGGCCGCCGCGTGCGGCGAGGTCGCCCTCATCGAGGCGGGGCGGCTCGCCTTCCAGGGCACGACGGCCGAACTCACCGGGCTCGGCGGGGAGTCCGGAGGGCCGGACGACTCCACGGCCCACGCCGTGGAACGCGGCTACACGGCCGCCCTGCGCGCCCACCGGGTCACCGTAGGGGGCCACCCGGAAGAGGCACTCCGATGACCGCCGCTCCCCGCCCCACCCCGTACCCGGAAGGCACGCCGACAACCGCCGGGGCCCCCACCCCGCCCGGCTCCGCCCCCGGCCCAGCCCCGTACGCGGGAAACGCCCCGCTCCGTACGCAGGAGGCACTCCGATGACCGCCACCCTCACCCCGCCCCGCACCGGGGGGACCACGCCCGCGCGTGCCCCCTCCCCGCTCCGCACCGAGCTGCGGCGCGGTCTCGGGCCCTGGACCGGCGCCGCCGTCGCCCTCACCGTCCTCGTCACGATGTACGGCAAGGCTCCCGACTGGCAGGGCCGCTGGGCCGATGCCACGAACCTGCTGCACGTCGTCGCCGGGCTGCTCGCCGGGCCGCTCGCGCTCGCGGCGGGCGGCTGGCAGGGCGGCCGCGACCGGCGGCGGAGCACGACGGACCTGTGGGAGTCCGTTCCCCGCTCCCCCCTGCGCCGCCTGCTCGTCGCCGTCGCCCCGTCCGCGCTCTGGCCGGCCGCCGGACTGCTCCTCGCCGACGCCGTCTGTCTCCTCGCGACCTGGCCGTACGTCTCCGCCGGCCGCCCCTACCTGGAGCTCGTCGCCGCCGACGCCGTCGCCGTCGCCGCCCTCGGCGCGCTCGGCCATGTCGTCGGGCGGGTAATCCGTTGGCGGCTGACCGCCCCGCTCCTGGGGATCGTCGGGTACGTCGTCCTGGGCTTCGGCGCCTACCGGGAGGGCCCGGCGCGCTGGCTCGGTCCCGCCGGCGAGCACCAGTTCTTCTGGGACCGGCCGGTGTGGTGGTTCGGTCCTGTGTCGATGGCGTGGACGGCGGGGATCGCGGTCTCCGTACTCCTCGCGTACGGGCTGCGCCCGGCCCGGCTGCGGATGCTCGCCCTGGTCCCGCTGGCCGTGGCGGTCGCCGCCGCCGGCCTGGTCCTGCGCCTGCCGCCGGACGAGGGACCGTGGCGCCCGGACCCGGCCCTGGCCCGGCAGGTCTGTGACGACGGCACTCCGCAGGTGTGTCTGACGGCCGTGGACGAGAAGCTGCTGCCGGACGTGTCGGCGGCGCTCGCCCCGTTGAACGCCCGCCTCGAGGGGCTGCCCGGCGCCCCGGTCCGCTGGGTGAGCGGACTCGGCGACACCCGTCCCGGGGACGTCGCGCTGCCCAACACCGACCAGGAGGCGGTGCGCGGCCGGCTCGTACGCCCCGACCTGTATCTGAACTCGGCCGTGAACTGGCTGTTCTCGGACACCTGCCGGCCCGGTGAAGGCACCGGCCCGAACATGGAGCGGGCGAGCGTCATCCACCTCGCCGTCGCCGAGTGGCTGGCGCCCACCCCGGACGGCTACGGACCCGATCCCACCGCCGCCCGGCCGTACATCGACCGGCTCGAGACCAAGTCACCCGCCGCCCAGCGCGACTACCTCGCCCGCTACCTGGCGGCGGACGGCTGCCGTCCCGACGAGGTGCCGGTCCCGTGAGGCTCTATCTGCGCTCCCGCGGGATGCCCGGGGCACTCGCCGCCCTCGCCGGGACGGCGGCGGCCGCCGCCTGGGCGGCCCGGTGGCTGGTGTCGCTGCCCGGCTTCGACCACACGGCCCGGCTGCCGGTCGTCGTCCTCGGCCCGCTGCTCGCCGCGGCGGCGGTCGGCGCGGGCCTGTACACCCCGAGCGACGAGCTGGACCGTACGGCGGTCCGGCCGTGGTGGCCGCGACGGCTCGCCCAGGTGCTCGCCCCGGTCGTGCTCGCCGCCGCCCTGTTCGCCCTCGCGCTGCCGGACCACCCGGAGGCGTACGGGGCGCCCGCCGCCGTACGGAACACGCTGGGGCTCGTGGGGGTGGCGGCGGGCGCCGCCGCCGTCGCCGGCGCCCGGCTGAGCTGGCTGCCGCCCGTGTTCCTCGTGGGCGTGGTCTATCTCGCGGCCCCGGCGGCGCCGGGTGGCGCGGCGCAGTGGTGGGCCTGGGTGATGCAGCCGGGTCCGCAGGCCGGCGCGTGGACGGTGGCGGTCGCCGTGTTCGTGACGGGCACGGGCGGGTACGTGTGGTGGGGTGCGCGGCGCGCGACCGGTGAGTCCTGACGGCCCGGGGGCGTAACCCGGGAGCTCCGTAAGGTGTTTGTCCGGGTCGGCCCGTCCCGCCGGGGCGGGCGGGCCGACCGCCGACCACGAGACGACGAGAACGGAGTGACGAACGATGTCAGGACCCGTGACCCTCGACCGCCGCGAAGGGCCGTACGGAGAGGTCGTGCTGCGCCGCCGCGACGAGCACTACGAGATCATCGCCAACGGCACCTTCCTGATGGACACCTCCGACGGGCGCTCCGAGCGGCTCCTGATCGACGCGGCGCAAGGCGCCCTGCCCGAGGAGGTCCGCACCGGCGCCTCCGTCCTGATCGGCGGGCTCGGTGTCGGCTTCTCCCTCGCGCACGCCGCCGCCGACCCCCGCTGGGGCCGGATCGCCGTCGCCGAGCGTGAGGAGGCGGTCATCGACTGGCACCGGCAGGGGCCGCTCGCCGCGATCTCCGGGAGGGCGCTCGCCGATCCGAGGACGGTGATCCTGCACACGGACCTCGTGGAGTACCTCCTCACCTCCACGGACACCTTCGACGCACTCTGTCTGGACATCGACAACGGCCCGGACTGGACGGTCACCGAGGACAACGAATCCCTTTACGCGGCCGAGGGGTTGGCGCTGTGCGCGGCCCGGCTGAACCCGGGCGGAGTGCTCGCCGTGTGGTCCGCCCGGCCCTCCGGCGATTTCGAGCAGACGTTGCGGAATGCCGGATTCAGCGGGGTACGGACGGAAGAGGTCCCCGTTGCCCGGGGCGTCCCCGACGCGGTCCACCTCGCCGTCCGTCCCTGACAGCTCCGGGGCGGCCCCCGGACGGCTCCTGGATAGCCGGGACGCCGCCGGTACCTCTAGGCTGCTGCACCGACATCGGCGACGCGAGGCGGGGCAATGGAGCAGACACACACCACTCACCACGGTGCGGCGGCCACTCCGGGGGCTCAGCGACGTGTCCTGGTGGTCGAGGACGACGCGACGATCGTGGAGGCGATCTCCGCGCGGCTCCGCGCCGAGGGCTTCCTCGTGCAGACCGCGACCGACGGCCCCGCGGCCGTCGAGGCGGCCGAGGCCTGGCAGCCGGACCTGATGGTCCTGGACGTCATGCTGCCCGGTTTCGACGGCCTGGAGGTGTGCCGCCGGGTCCAGGCCCAGCGCCCCGTCCCGGTCCTCATGCTGACCGCCCGCGACGACGAGACCGACATGCTGGTCGGTCTCGGCGTGGGCGCGGACGACTACATGACCAAGCCGTTCTCGATGCGGGAGCTGGCCGCCCGGGTGCACGTGCTGCTGCGCCGGGTGGAGCGGGCCGCGCTCGCGGCGGTCACCCCGCGCAGCGGCATCCTGCGCCTGGGCGAACTGGAGATCGACCACGCGCAGCGCCGGGTCCGGGTGCGCTCCGAGGACGTGCACCTGACGCCGACCGAATTCGACCTCCTCGTCTGCCTGGCGGGCACGCCGCGGGCGGTCCTCTCCCGCGAGCAGCTCCTCGCCGAGGTGTGGGACTGGGCGGACGCCTCGGGCACCCGGACCGTGGACAGCCACATCAAGGCGCTGCGCCGGAAGATCGGGGCCGAGCGCATCCGCACGGTCCACGGCGTCGGTTACGCGCTGGAGACCCCGGCGCTGTGAGCCGGCCGGGGCCCGGGGGGCCGCAGGGGCGGCGGGAGCGGTACGGACGGCTGCCCGGGCGGGGCACGGACGGGGCGCGCAGGCCGCGCCGGATCGTGATCTCGATCAAGACCAAGCTGGGCGCGCTGGTCGTCGGGGCGGTCCTGCTGACCTCCTGTCTGGCCCTGGTCGCGATCCGCACGTCCACGGAGTTCCGGTACATCACGATCTTCGCGATGATCGCGACCCTGCTGATCACCCAGTTCGTGGCCCAGTCCCTGACGGCTCCGCTCGACGAGATGACGACGGTGGCCGGGACGATCTCGCGCGGCGACTTCAGCCACCGGGTGCGGGGCGCGGACCGGCGGGACGAGCTGGGCGACCTCGCCTCGACGATCAACCGCATGGCGGACGACCTGGAGGCCGTCGACCGGCACCGCAAGGAGCTGGTCGCCAACGTGTCGCACGAGCTGCGCACCCCGATCGCCGCGCTCAGGGCCGTACTGGAGAACGTCGTGGACGGGGTGTCCGAGGCGGATCCGGAGACCATGCGGTCGGCGCTGAAGCAGACCGAGCGGCTCGGCCGGCTGGTGGAGACGCTGCTTGACCTGTCCCGTCTCGACAACGGTGTCGTCGCGCTGCGGGCGGGCCGTTTCGAGGTGTGGCCGTATCTGTCGGGGGTGCTGCGGGAGGCGAACCTGGCCGCGTCGCAGCGGGGCCTGTCGTCCACCTCGGGGCTCCACAACCGTACGGACGTGCATCTGCACCTGGACGTGTCGCCGCCCGAGCTGGTCGCGGTGGCGGACGCGGAGCGGCTGCACCAGGTGATGGCGAACCTGATCGACAACGCGGTGAAGCACTCGCCGCCGCACGGCCGGGTCACGGTCAGGGCCCGGCGCGGCCCGTACCGGGACTCGCTGGAGCTGGAGGTCGAGGACGAGGGTCCCGGCATCCCGGAGTCGGAGCGGCACAAGGTCTTCGAGCGCTTCAACCGGGGCGCGGCGCCGCTGCGGCAGGGGCCGGGGAGCGACGGCGGCACGGGGCTCGGTCTCGCGATCGCCCGCTGGGCGGTGGATCTGCACGGCGGCGGAATCGGTGTGGCCGAATCCTCACGTGGATGCCGCATCAGAGTCACTCTTCCGGGCAGCCTCCCTCCGAGAGATTGACGTAGGGTTCGAACCGGAAGGGCGCATTCTGCGTGTACGTCGGTAAGACCTGCGTGCACATGAGCGGGACGCGGTCAGGGGTGCGGTCGAAAAGGGCCGTACCTGCGCTTTCTCGTACCCTCACAGCTTCGCAACCACGCTTGTTTCCCGCCATTCACGACCCCGAAACACCTCGTCAAGTGTGACTTGCGCGACGTTGGAGCGCCCGGCCTGCACCTCCCGGCCGGACAGGCGTAGCCTTTATTTCCGCTGTCCATCACCTTGTGAAGCGGAAGAGGGCGGTTGCCGCCGTGTCGTCTCAGTCCCCCAGTACCCCGAGCTCCCCGACCGACCAAGACGGGCAGGGCCAGAACCCTGCGACCGCCTTCGGTGCCAATGAGTGGCTCGTCGACGAGATCTACCAGCAGTACCTCCAGGACCCGAATTCGGTCGATCGTGCCTGGTGGGACTTCTTCGCCGACTACAAGCCCGGAGCGTCGGAGACCCCGACCGCCCCGCCGGCACCCACCACTCAGACCACTCAGAGCGCGCCCGCCGCGCCGCAGGCGGGCCCCGCACAGGCCGCGCCTGCCGCTCCTGCGGCCGTTCCGGCTCCCGCGCCCGCCCCGGCCGCGGCCCCGGCTCCTGCTCCCGTGAAGCCCGCGGCGGCCCCCGCCGCGCCGGCCCCGGCCGCCGCGAAGCCCGCGGCCGCCGCCGCTCCGGCTCCCGCGAAGGCGAAGGAAGCCACCACGGCCGCCGCCGGCCCCGAGCTGGTCACGCTGCGCGGCCCCGCCGCCGCGGTCGCGAAGAACATGAACGCCTCCCTGGAGGTGCCGACGGCCACGTCCGTCCGCGCCGTCCCGGTGAAGCTGCTCTTCGACAACCGGATCGTGATCAACAACCACCTGAAGCGCGCCCGGGGCGGGAAGATCTCCTTCACGCACCTCATCGGCTACGCGATGGTGCAGGCGATCAAGGCCATGCCGTCGATGAACTACTCCTTCGCGGAGAAGGACGGCAAGCCGACCCTGGTCAAGCCGGAGCACGTGAACTTCGGTCTCGCGATCGACCTGGTGAAGCCCAACGGCGACCGCCAGCTCGTCGTCGCGGGCATCAAGAAGGCCGAGACGCTCAACTTCTTCGAGTTCTGGCAGGCGTACGAGGACATCGTCAAGCGCGCCCGCGTGGGCAAGCTGACGATGGAGGACTTCACCGGCGTCACGGTCTCCCTGACGAACCCCGGCGGCCTCGGCACCGTCCACTCCGTGCCGCGTCTGATGCCCGGACAGTCCGTCATCATGGGCGTCGGCTCGATGGACTACCCGGCCGAGTTCCAGGGCACCTCCCAGGACACCCTGAACAAGCTGGGCATCTCGAAGGTCATGACCCTGACCTCGACGTACGACCACCGGGTCATCCAGGGCGCCGCCTCCGGCGAGTTCCTGCGCGTCGTCGCCAACTTCCTCCTCGGCGAGGAGGGTTTCTACGACGACATCTTCAAGGCCCTGCGCATCCCCTACGAGCCGGTCCGCTGGCTCAAGGACATCGACGCGTCGCACGACGACGACGTCACCAAGGCCGCGCGGGTCTTCGAGCTCATCCACTCCTACCGGGTCCGCGGCCACGTCATGGCCGACACCGACCCGCTGGAGTACAAGCAGCGCAAGCACCCCGACCTGGACATCACCGAGCACGGCCTCACCCTGTGGGACCTGGAGCGGGAGTTCGCGGTCGGCGGCTTCGCCGGCAAGTCGATGATGAAGCTCCGCGACATCCTCGGCGTGCTCCGCGACTCGTACTGCCGCACCACCGGCGTCGAGTTCATGCACATCCAGGACCCGAAGCAGCGCAAGTGGATCCAGGACCGCGTCGAGCGCCCGCACTCCCGCGTGGAGCGCGAGGAGCAGCTGCGGATCCTGCGCCGGCTGAACGCGGCGGAGGCCTTCGAGACCTTCCTGCAGACGAAGTACGTCGGCCAGAAGCGCTTCTCCCTGGAGGGCGGCGAGTCCGTCATCCCGCTGCTCGACGCGGTCATCGACTCGGCCGCCGAGTCGCGCCTCGACGAGGTCGTCATCGGCATGGCCCACCGCGGCCGGCTGAACGTCCTGGCGAACATCGTGGGCAAGTCGTACGCGCAGATCTTCCGCGAGTTCGAGGGCAACCTCGACCCGAAGTCGATGCACGGCTCCGGCGACGTCAAGTACCACCTGGGCGCCGAGGGCACCTTCACCGGTCTCGACGGCGAGCAGATCACGGTCTCCCTGGCCGCCAACCCCTCGCACCTGGAGGCGGTCGACCCGGTCCTGGAAGGCATCGTCCGCGCCAAGCAGGACGTCATCAACAAGGGCGGCACGGACTTCACCGTCCTGCCCGTCGCCCTGCACGGTGACGCGGCCTTCGCCGGCCAGGGTGTCGTCGCCGAGACGCTCAACATGTCGCAGCTGCGCGGCTACCGCACCGGCGGCACGGTCCACATCGTCATCAACAACCAGGTCGGCTTCACCGCCGCCCCGGAGTCCTCGCGTTCCTCGATGTACGCGACCGACGTGGCCCGCATGATCGAGGCGCCGATCTTCCACGTGAACGGCGACGACCCGGAGGCCGTGGTCCGCGTCGCGCGGCTCGCCTTCGAGTTCCGCCAGACGTTCAACAAGGACGTCGTGATCGACCTCATCTGCTACCGCCGCCGCGGTCACAACGAGGGCGACAACCCCTCGTTCACCAACCCGCAGATGTACAACCTGATCGACAAGAAGCGTTCGGTGCGCAAGCTGTACACCGAGTCGCTCATCGGTCGCGGCGACATCACCCTGGAAGAGGCCGAGCAGTCGCTCCAGGACTTCCAGGGCCAGCTGGAGAAGGTGTTCGCGGAGGTCCGCGAGGCCACCGCCGCCCCGTCCGCGGCGACCGTGCCGGACGCCAAGGCCGCCTTCCCGGTCAGCGTCACCACCGCGGTCTCCCAGGAGGTCGTGAAGCGGATCGCCGAGTCGCAGGTCAGCGTCCCGGAGCGGATCACGGTCCACCCGCGTCTGCTGCCGCAGATGCAGCGCCGTGCCGCCTCCATCGACGACGGCACCATCGACTGGGGCTTCGGCGAGACCCTCGCCATCGGCTCGCTGCTCATGGAGGGCACCCCGGTCCGGCTCTCCGGCCAGGACTCCCGCCGCGGTACCTTCGGCCAGCGTCACGCGGTCCTGGTGGACCAGGAGACCGGCGAGGACTACACCCCGCTGCTCTACCTGACCGACGACCAGGCCCACTACAACGTCTACGACTCGCTGCTCAGCGAGTACGCGGCGATGGGCTTCGAGTACGGCTACTCGCTGGCCCGTCCGGACTCCCTGGTCATCTGGGAGGCCCAGTTCGGTGACTTCGTCAACGGCGCGCAGACCGTCGTCGACGAGTTCATCTCCTCGGCCGAGCAGAAGTGGGGCCAGACCTCCGGCGTCACGCTGCTCCTGCCGCACGGCTACGAGGGCCAGGGCCCGGACCACTCGTCCGCGCGCCCGGAGCGCTTCCTCCAGATGTGCGCCCAGGACAACATGACGGTCGCCATGCCGACGCTGCCGTCGAACTACTTCCACCTGCTGCGCTGGCAGGTCCACAACCCGCACCACAAGCCGCTGATCGTCTTCACCCCGAAGTCGATGCTGCGTCTGAAGGCCGCGGCGTCCAAGGTGGAGGAGTTCACCACCGGCGGCTTCCGCCCGGTGATCGGCGACACGGCGATGAACGCCGCGGACGTCCGCAAGGTCGTCTTCTGTGCCGGCAAGGTCTACTACGACCTGGAGGCCGAGCGTCAGAAGCGCGGTGACACGGAGACCGCGATCATCCGTCTGGAGCGTCTGTACCCGCTGCCGGGTGCCGAGCTGCAGGCCGAGATCGCCAAGTACCCGAACGCCGCGAAGTACATCTGGGCGCAGGAGGAGCCGGCGAACCAGGGTGCCTGGCCGTTCATCGCGCTCAACCTGATCGACCACCTGGACCTGGCGGTCGGCGCGGACATCCCGGCGGGCGAGCGCCTGCGCCGGATCTCGCGTCCGCACTCCTCCTCCCCGGCGGTCGGCTCGGCCAAGCGCCACCAGGCGGAGCAGCAGCAGCTGGTCAACGAGGTCTTCGACGCCTGATCAGCGCAGTACGTGAGGAGGCCCGGCACCCACCAGGGGTGCCGGGCCTCCGGCGTTCTCCCGTACGGCTCAGAGGTTGGCCTCGAAGTCCCAGTACGGGCGGTTGCGCTGGCGGGCCGAGAGGGTGTGCGGGTGCTGGGCGCCGAGGGTCCTGGTGAGGGTGAGGAGCGCGTCCTCCTCCAGCTTCCCGGCCTCGTCGGTCTCGCGCAGACCGCGCAGGTCGGTGGCGAGCGCGACCTGGCAGGAGAGGGTCAGGGGGTGCTCGTTGCCGAGGACGTGCCGGGCCCGGCGCAGGGTGTCGCGGCTGAGGTCGGCCGCCTCGACGACCCTGCCGTTGAAGTTGCGGGCCGCGGTGGCGTTGAGGGCGCAGCCGAGCACCCAGGGGTGGTCGGGGTCGAGGGAGGCGGTGAGTCCGGCGAGCGCGGACTCCAGCATGGTCAGGGCCGAGGCCCGCTCGCCCGAGGCCTGCATCACGAGGGCGGTGTTGGCGAGGACGCCGGTGGACACCGGGTGGGCGGGGCCGAGGAGGGCGCGGTAGCCGGCCTCGGCCTCGGTGATGAGCTCGCGGGCCCGGTCGAGGTCGCCGTGCTCGCGCAGGTAGTTGGCGTAGTTGGTGACGGCGGAGAGCGTGATGTAGTGGCCGCGCCCCAGGGCCTGTTCGAGGTGGTCGAGGACCCCGGTCATGACGGCGCCGATGTCGTCCTTGAAGCCGCCTTCGCGGCGCCGGCAGAGGGCGAGCTGGCTGCGGGCGTAGAGGGTCTGGAGGTGTTGCGCGCCGAGGATCTTCACGTGGAGGCGGACGTTGGCCTCCTGGCGGCCGAGGGCCTCGCGGTAGCGGCCGAGCAGCCGGAGGTCCTGGGCGACGGCGTTGTTGGAGTTGAGGGTGGAGGGGTGGTGGGGGCGCAGGATGTTCTCGCAGCGGGCGAGGGTGTCGGCGTCCTGCTCGTACGCCTCCTGGTAGCGGCCCAGCATCCGCAGGACGACGCCGACGTTGTGGCGGGCGGCGAGGGTGAGTTGCTGGGTCTCGCCGAGGAGGCTCTGGGCCTCGGCGAGGACTTCGCGCTGGAGTCGTTCCGATTCCTTGTACTGGCCGAGGAAGCGCAGGTCGCGGGCGATGCAGATCTTGGACTGGAGGTCGCTGAGCTCGTCGGTGTGGTCGGCCGCGGCGAGCAGGTTGCGACGGGCCAGGTCGAGTTCGTACGCCTCGCGGAAGCCGCCGCTGCGTCGCAGGATGTCGCCTTCGAGGGTGGTGAGTTCCTGCATGGGCGGGGAGAGGGGGTCCATGAAGCCGGTCCAGCTGCCGCGGATGCGTTCGGCGAGGCGGGTGCCCGCCTTGTACTCGCTGCTGCGGTCGCAGTAGCGCAGGCAGTTGAGGACGGTGGTCTGGATGCGCGGGTCGGTGCTGCGCAGCGCCCCGGAGGGCTCCAGGTGGGGCAGGAGCTCGGAGTAGCGGGGCCAGTTGCGGCTGTCCGTCGGGTTCCCGGGGTCGGCCTCGGCGAGGAGGGTGCGGACCGCCTTGCGGTGGGCGTCGCGGTGCTCGCCGTCGGTGAGCCGGGAGACGATGTCGTGGACGAGCCGGTGCATGTGGACCGACTCCTGCTGGGGTGCGGCCTCCTCGCTGGTGACGGGGCCGCGGATCTCCCGGGTGAGCACCGAGTAGTTGACGAGGGTGTCGAGGGCACGGGACCAGGCGGGCAGGTCGGTGGCCATCCACCGCAGGTCCTCGGGGAGGGGGGCCTGCGGGTAGGCGCGGACGATGCCGAGGGGGATGCGGCCGGGGGCGAAGGAGGCGCAGAGGCTGAGGATGTCGATGGCCTGGGGCTGGGCGCGCCGGAGCCGGTTGATCAGTATCGACCAGGAGGTGAGGGAGGTGTTGGGCATGCCGTCGCCGGTGCTGGGCGCGTCGACGGTGGAGAGCCGCCCTTCGCGGACCATGCGCAGGTACTCGGAGGCCTCCATGCCGGACTCGCCGAGCCAGGCGGCGGCCTGGACGAGGGGCAGGGGTACGTCTCCGAACTCGGCCGCGACCTCGTCGGCCTCGGCGGCGGTGATGTGCGGGGCCCGGCGCATGAGGTAGCCGGTGGATTCCGCGCGGTCGAAGTTGCGGACCGGGAGCACGTCGGTGTGTTCGCGCCAGCCGTGGTTGCGGGAGGTGATGAGGACGTGTCCCGGCCCGTGCGGGAGCATGACGTTGACGCCCTCGATGTCGTCCCAGCCGTCGAAGACGACGAGCCAGCGGCCGTGCGGGTCGCCGCGGCGGAGGGCTTCGCGGACGGCGCGGATGCGTTCGCCGGGTTCGCTGCCGGTGGGCAGTCCGAGGGCGACGGCGAGTTCGCCGAGGCGGTCGCGCTGGACGTTCCGGTCGTCGGAGCTCACCCACCAGATGACGTCGTAGTCGGAGCTGAAGCGGTGGGCGTACTCGGCGGCGATCTGGGTCTTGCCGATGCCGGACATGCCGAGGAGGGTGTACGCGGCGTTGCCGCGCTCGGCGTCCATGAGCCGTTCCTGGAGCTCGGTCAGGAGGTCGTCGCGACCGGTGAAGCGGGGGTTGCGGCGGGGCACCTCGCCCCAGATGTCCGGCGGGGTGTCGGGGTAGCGCACGAGGGCCCCCGGCGGGATCCGGCGGGCGGGGGAACGGCGCGGTTCGATGCCGAGCCTGCTGAGGAGCCGGGCCTCGGCCTCCTCCTCCCCGACGCCCCAGAGGCTGACGGGTTCGAGGACGGCGGTGGCCGGGAGCAGGCTGCGGTTGGTGAGGTTGACGGCGGCGAAGCGGTCGGCGTGGCCCGCGACGAAGCTGCGCAGGACGTCGTTCCACTCGCCGGAGGGGCGGGGGCCGAGTTCGAAGAACCAGTCGTCGAGGACGAGGAGGACCTGGCCGCGGGCGAGGAGCAGGTCGCCGAGCGAGTCCTCCAGGGGGACCTCGCGGGGCGGGTCCCAGCGTTGCAGGGTGGCGCGGACGCCGTGGGTGTCGAGGCGCTGGTTGATCCAGGCCGCCCACGGCCTGTGGTAGCCGGGGAAGACGACGAGGACGTGCTCGGGGGCGGCTCTGCCACCGTGGTCCGCCGAAGCGCCGCCCGACCGCTGTTCCGCCATGTGTGCATCTCCCGTCCCGCTCACGCGCAACGCAGTGTCATGTGCCGTGGGCACAGTGTTACCCAAGGGCTCGCCGACCGGAGCCGAGACTCGCATGATGCTTTCGCATGTGACCGGCGAACTCCCTCCCCAATCCGGTCAGTTCATCGGATTCAAGCAGGATCGCAAGGGCCTCTGCCACCTGATCGTGGACATGGTCGAACTGTTGCGCGGACCGTACGCGCCACTGTTCGGGCACACCGGAGGCGCGGGTGACCCTGGCCGCCCGGTGCCACAGGTCGGCGAGCGCCAGATGGGCGTAGGCGCCCTGGAGGACGCCGGCGACCGGGCGGGCGTCGGTGCGCCAGCCGACCCGGTAGGTGGGAGCCGCCCGGTCCGGCGGGCGGGGCCGGTAGAGCGGGACCAGCTCGTGGAGCGTGGCGAGCTTGCTGTGGTGCAGTTCGTGGACGAGGGTCTCGGCCATGTCCGCCCCGCCGGCGGAGGGCGTCATGAGGACGGCCCCCGGGGCGGCGCTCAGCGTGGCCCCGAGGGAACGCGTCCCGCGCGGGACGAGCGGCACGACGGCGTCCACCGAGCGGCCCACCTCGACGGCCCGGACCGGGTCGGTCCCCCGCAGCAGACCGTGGGCGGCTGTCCAGCGGCCGGCCCAGCCGGCGTGGTCGGTGTCGGCGTGGTCGGCCGCCGCCCCGGCCGGGATGCCCATGGCCGGCGGCAGCCGGTACGGGTCGAGGTCCTCGAGACGGGTCGCACCGCCGGGCAGGGCGCGCAGCCCCCGCCAGCCGGGACCGCTGCCCGTCATCGCCCCCGCGGGGCCGTCCGGCCGGCGGCGGAGCACGGCGCGGGAGCCCGTACCGTCGCCGCCCCCGATCCGCACCGAGCGGGAGCGGGCGTCGATCCGGACCCGCTCCGCGCCGCCCGCCTCGACCCGGCCGACGCCGGTGAGTGGGAGCACCCCGCCGGGTGCCTCGACCACCAGGTCCAGGGGCAGTCCGGCGCGCAGGGCGGCGGTGACGGCGAGCGGTTCGAGATGGGCGAGGTGGCGGTCGAGGCCTGCCCCGAGCGGCTCGGTGAGCGCGGCGGCGAGCCAGGCCCCGGTGGTCGGGTAGTCCAGGACGGCGCGGACGACGGCCGGACCGGCCCGCTCGGCCCTTTCGAGCAGGAGCCAGCCCGCCTCGAAGCGGCGCAGCACCGTGGGCGCCACCGCCTCGCGGTGGCGTTGGACCCGCACCAGGAGGGTCTTGAGGAGGAGCAGCCGGCGGCCGTGCAGCCCGGACCGCAGAAAGGACGCCCCGGCAGCTCCGGGGCGGGTGGTGGCGATCTCGGCGAGGACCGCCGGGTCCGGCGGAGCCGCGATCACTCCCGGCTCCGGACACACGCCCGACCACCGGGCGGGCCGGACGACGGGACGACGGGCGATGGGGCGGAGGGCGCGCAGGACCTCAGGGCGCCGGACCGCAGGGTGCCTGACCGCAGGGCGCCGGACCGCAGGGCGCCGGACCTCAGGGCGTCGGCCGGCCGGCCGGCGGGGGCCGGGACAACGGCCGAAACCGAGCGCCCCGTACGGACGTCCCGCGGGCGGGCCCGGCCGTCAGCCGACGGACTCGTCCTCCTGCCAGGACTCGACGAGATCCGAGGGGCGGAGCAGCACTCTCTCCACCGCCGCCCCGAGGGCGGCGTCGTCCATGACCCGCAAGGTACGCAGGTCGACGGCCGCGAGATCGGACAGATGCGGGGACCTGACGGCATCCCGGCCGACACCGGTCGCCCACCCCGTGCGCTCGAACACTCTCGGCTCCTCCTCACCGACGCTGTCCCCCACGGTCGTAGCGGTGCGGCGGTTCTTCCCGACACCACGAGACCGGAAACCCATTCGATTCAACTGCCCCCATGTGCGCCCCCGTTATCCAGCCGTCCAGGACCACCACGGAGGCGCGACGCGGCGGCGCTCCTCGGACGTGAGCGCCACCCCCTCCCGCCCCTTCGCGCTCTCCACTTCCGCGAGCAGCGCCCGGGTCCGTTCCACGTCGTCCCAGTCGACCTCCACCAGTTCCCCCGTGAGCCGTCGCCACTGCTCGGTCGCGGCGAGCAGCGCGGTCCTGGCCCGCCCCGGCCGGCCCATCAGCAACAGGACGGCGCCCTGGGCGTGCAGGGCGCGGGCGCCGGTGACCGTGCCAGGCGTGTCGCCGTGGGCGGTACGGGAGTCCTCGCCGGCGTTGCGGTAGGCGGTGAGCGCGTCGCCGATCACCCCGTCCCGCGCCGTCTCGGCCAGTTCCAGCCGCACCCGGCCCAGTTGCAGCCACACCCCGGCGCGGTCCGCGGGGTCGTCGGTGCCCCGGAGCGCCTGTTCGAGCAGATGACGGCTCTCGAAGAGGTCGGGCAGGAATCCGGCGCGGTGGAAGCGGAGCGCGAGGACGCTGCCGATCAGGGTCCGCGCCCTGGCCCGCTCGGGCGCCCCGGCGGGCAGCCGGGTGAGGGCCTCGCGCAGGACGCCCTCGGCCCGGTCGACGGGGGCCGTGCCGGTGCCGGCCGCGGCGCGCCGGAGGAGCGATCCGCCCCAGGTGAGCAGGAGCGGGCCGCGCTGCGCGCTGTCGGCGGGGGCGAGCAGGGTGGCTTCCTCGTACGCCGCGTCGGCGGCGGCTCCGTCGCCCTGGGCGTCGTACAGCCGGGCGCGTGCGGTGGTGAAGCGCAGCCGCAGGGCGCGGCCGTCGCCGAGGAGGGGTTCGGCGCGGTCGAGCACGAGGCCGATGCGGGCCGGGTCCGCCTCGGCGAGGCGGAGGGCGTCGGCGAGGTCGAGGAGGGCGGCGGCGTTCTCGTGGAGGGCGAGGGCGGCGGTGAGTTCGCCGGCCGCCGCGTCGCCGTCGCCGCGGGCGAGGAGCAGCCGGCCGCGGCGCAGGTGGAGGGTGTGGCGGGCGGTCTCGGGCCAGTGGTCGGCGTCCTCGGCGAGGGCGGTGAGGGCCGCGTCGAGGTGGCCGGTCTCGTCGGTTTCGCGCCACAGCGCGTGGTGGACGACGGCGAGTTCGAGCCGCGCCTCGGCCCAGGCCTCGTCGCCGGGCGGGGCGATTTCACCGGCCCGTACGAGGGTGTCGGCGGCCTGGCCGAGAAGCTCCTGGCGCCGGCCGGTGCGCCGGGCGGCCGCGGTGCCCGCTTCGGCGTACAGGGCGCGGGCGAGGACGATGCGGGCCTCGACCGGTTCGGCGGGGAGCGCCGCCTCGGCGCGCTCGCGGGCGCCGGCGAGGAGAGCGGGGTCGGACTGGCCGCGGCCCTGCGCGAGGAGGCGGCGGGCCTCGGTGAGCGGGTCGGGAGTGACGAGGTCGGGGTGGTAGAAGCGGAGGACGCGCGCGGGGATCCGGGCGAAGAGTTCGGTCTCGGCGCCGTCCGGCCCGAGGGGTTCGTCGGTCTCGTAGGTCGCGTCGGTCCCGTGGGCCGCGCGGGCCGTGTCGGTCTCGTGGGGGAGGTCGCCGGCCCGTCCGGCGGCCCTCCGGGCGGCCGCCCCGGCGCCCCGGCCCGGGCCGGCTTCCGTACCGTCCTCCGTGCCGGTTCCCGCGAGGCGGGCGGCGGCGAGCGCCGGGAAGTTGCGCATGCCCTGGCCGAAATTGCGCTCCACGTAGGCGGAGCAGTGTTTGAGGACGAGGGCGGCGGCGCTGGGGTCGAGCGAGCCGAGGAAGTGCTGCTGGATGCCGGGCGGATAGCTGAAACAGGGGTACGGGGTGGGGCCGGGCAGCCGTCGCAGCAGCCCGCTGAGCAGGACCTCGGCCAGTTCCATCGGCCCGGTGTCGGGCAGCATGGCGCGCTGCACGAGCTGCATGACGGGCAGCGTCAGGGGGGCCGCCGCGAGGTGGACGGCGAGGCGGAGCGCGCCGGGTGAGGCGCCGGCCCGGAAGGCGCGCAGGAGGTCGTCGTCGCTCCGGGGCGCGCGGGGTGTGCGGGACGCGTGCGGCCTCACCGGCTCGGGGCCGAGCCAGGCCGCCCAGCCTCGTACGGTGTTGCCGCCGTGTCCGGTGTGGAGCCGGGTCCAGGAGGCGAAGGCCTCGGGGGTCGGGGTGAGCACGGGGACGGCCCGGCGGCCGGTCTCCCGGGGTCCCCAGGGTTCGTCGTCGGAGCGGAAGGCGCTGTGGCCGCCGGGGGTCGCGGAGCGCTGGAAGGTGCCGGGTTCGGCGGGGAGCGCGGTACGGGGCCAGAGGCGCGGCGGCAGGGGCTGGACGAGGGCGAGCGGGGAGTGGCGGGGCCACTGGCGCAGGAAGCGCTGGGCGGCGCCGCGCTGCCAGAGCGGTCCGACGCAGTCGCTGACGACGAGGGTGAGCCGGCGGCCGGTGGGGTCGTGGAGCTGGTCGACGGGGCGCAGCCGGGGCCGGCCGTCGGCGCCCGAGGTGGTGGTGACGAGCGGGGGGCCTTCGCCGGTGTCGTACAGGCGGTGCACCTGGACGTCCCGGAAGGCGCCGGACTGCTGGCAGGCCTGGCGGAGTTCCTCGACCATCCGGCTCCAGACGACCATGGCGGGGCCGGTGTCCATGAGGAGCTGGATGTCGGGGCGGCGTCCGGCGGCGGGGCGCAGGACGGGGGTGAGGATGCCGGCGGCGGCACTGCGTTCGGCGGTGGCCTCCTCGTCGAGGGTGCCCTCGCCGGGGCGGTGCGGCGCGAGGGTGTAGCCGCGCAGGGGGCGGAGGGCCTTCTGGAGGCCGAGGAGTCCGGGCAGGGCGTTGGCGCCGGGGGCGCGGACGGGCAGGGTCGCGCCCCGCTCCGTACGCCCTGGTCCGCCGTCCGTGCCGGCGGCTCCGCGGGTCCCGGTGACCATGTGCAGGGAGACGGACTCGCGGGCGCCCGGCCCCGGCGGCCCGCCCGCCCTTCCCGCCGCTCCCACGCCGTCGCGTACGGCACCGTTCTCGCCCCGGTCCGGGTCCCCGGCGGACCGGCGCGGACCGTCGGAGGCGTCCTCGGCCGTCTCCCGCGGTGGGTCGGTCTCCGGGCTCCGCGGCCCTTCCGGCCCGCCCGGCTCCCCCGGGGTGGGGCCGGGGAGCCACTGGGCCAGCCAGAGGGCGTCGGCGACGTCCTCGGCGGTGGGGTCCTGGCCACCGTCCCGCAGTCTGCGGGTGAGCTCTTCCAGATGCATCCGGTGCATCCGTCCGTCACCTCGGCTGATCGAGCGGTTGCATGAGCATGTCGGCGATGCGTTCCCTGGTGACCCGTTCGGCGCGGGAGGCGTGCTGGGTCAGGTAGAGGGCGTTGAGGAGCTGATCGGTGGCGATCACCTCGCCGGGCTCGCGGTTGAGGAAGCGCTGGACGAGGCCCTGTTCCCCTTCGCCCCCGGCGGCCTCGGTGCCGAGGTGGGCCTCGATCATGGCGCGGAGCTGCTCCTCGCCGGGCGGTTCGAGTTCGAGGCGGATGCAGCGGCGCAACAGGGCGGCGGGGAAGTCCCGTTCGCCGTTGGAGGTGAGGACGATGAAGGGGAAGGTGGTGCAGCGGACCCGGCCGCCGAACACCCGCACCTTGCGGCCGTCGTCGCTGAGCACCTCGACGACGGGCTCCCGGTCGGCGAGCCGCTCCAGCTCGGGGATGGCGAACTCGCCCTCCTCCAGGGCGTTCAGGAGGTCGTTCGGCAGGTCGAGGTCGCTCTTGTCGAGCTCGTCGATGAGCAGCACCCGGGGCTGCTCGGAGGGGAGCAGCGCGGTGCCGAGCGGTCCGAGCCTGATGTACGAGCCGATGCCGGCCGGGGCCGCGGCGGCGGAGCCGGGCGATCCTGCCTGGGCGCGCTCCAGTTGGACGTCCTGGAGCCGGCCGATGGCGTCGTACCGGTAGAGACCGTCCTGGAGGGTGGTGCGGCTGACGATCGGCCAGCGCAGCACCCGTCCGAGGCCCAGTTCGTGGGCGACGGCGTGCGCGAGGGTGGACTTGCCGGTGCCGGGGTTGCCGGTGACGAGGAGCGGGCGCCTCAGGTACAGGGCGGCGTTGACGGCGTCCGTCTCCGCGGGTCTGGGGTGGTGGTTCTGGACGAGTCTGCGCTTGACGCCGAGCCGCCGGTCGGAACCGGCCAGGGTGTCGTCGGCGCCGCCCGTCGAGAAGTCCCGCCAGGGCGGCGGCGCGGGCAGCCGCCGTATCTCGTCGTGCGGAAGACCGGCACCACGGTAGATCCGCCAATCGTTCACGATGGACTCCTCCTGGCTGTGGTGTCGATGCCGGGTCCGTCGACGGTACCGCCCGGGGGCGGGGCCTGCCGATGGCGTGACCGGACGGATCGCGGGTCGGTCGTCCCGGTGGCCGCTCGGGTCACTGCTCCCCCTCCCCGAGCAGCGTCGGGGCCTCCAGACGCCCGCCGTGCGGCGGCCGGTCGGGCGGGTCGAGCAGGACCGCGATGCCCTCGGCCCACGCGTACGCGGCCCGCGCCTCGGGCCCGGCCGCCCGGTCCGTCGCGCGGGTGCGCAGGGAGCGGACGGGACCGCGTACGCCCCAGGCGGTGAGGGCGGTGGTGAGCAGCCGGTCGGCCCGCTCGTGGAACTCGGCGCAGTCGGTGTGGTCGTGGGCGCCGGTACGCCAGAGGGCGAGCGGGTGTCCTGCGGCCAGGGCCGCGTTCATCGCCATGAGGCCGTCGCCACTGCCCACCTGACCGCAGTAGACGGGGACGGCACCGGCCTCGGTCTCACGGAGCCGGTCGTACGTCTCCGCCCAGGTCTCCCTGCGTACGCGCGGGGTGTGGGCGTCCGGGCCCGCGCCCTGCACCTCGGCGCGCAGCGGGGTGGCGTGGAGCGGTCCGCGCTCCGCCGCCTCCCAGCGCTCGCGCCATTCGGGGGCCGGTTCCCGGTCGTGGCGGCGGGCGTCGCGGATGACCACGATCCTGCGCTGGCCGAGGGTGGTCGCCCAGGCGTCGTCGGGGCCCTGCGGCGGTTCGAGCCGCCAGGTGTCGAGGGGTTCGTCGAAGAGCTCGCGCGGCAGCACCGCCTCCACGGCCGCCAGGTGCGGTCCGCTGTCGCCGCGCCGCAGGGCGTCCGCGAGCGGCTCGCGCAGGGTCTCCCTGAGGCGGGCCCGCTCGACGCCCCGGTCGTCGCAGTGGAGCGGGCTGACGGTGTGCCCGTCGAGGAGGAGCTTGACCCGCCACGGGTAACTCCGGCCCCAGCGGGGGGTGTCGATCTCCAGGAGGACGTCCGCACGCGCGCGGGGTTCGCGTACGGAGAGCGGCGCGGGCCTGCCCGGGGTGACGAGCCGGTCGATCTCGCGCCGGAGGTGGCGGTCGGCGTCGCCCGACTCGTCGACGATCCAGCGGGTGAGCGCCGTGGTGTCGGCCCGGTCGCCGTACCGCCCGCCGACGTGCCGGGCGACATGGGCCGCGTACAGGAGCACCGCGTCCAGGTCGAGGTCGCGGACACCGTCCCTGCGGGGCGCCCGCAGGCCGCGCAGGAGTCCGGCGCCCTCGCTCCAGGTGCGCGGATCGTCCTCCAGTGCGTCCGGCAGGTCGTCGTCCCTGATCCACGCCTTGACCTGGTCGATCAGGTCCATGATCTCGCCGGGCGCGGTGGGCGCGGGCAGTTCGGCGAAGTGCCCGTACAGCTGGGTGCGCAGGCCGGGGCTCACGCCCTGGGCACCGGACAGCTTCCGCTGGGCGCGGGTCCAGTCGGGCCGGTCGTCGAGCGAGCGGTAGCGGGCCAGGTGGTACCGGTCGTGGGCGCGCAGCGCCTCACCCATGGCGTCGCCGCCGGGGAGGTCGTGCAGCGCGCGCAGGGCGGTGACGGGGACGACCGCGCCGCCGTCGCGCCCGCGGCCCTTGTTGAGGCCGACGACGGCGCCCTGCTGGTGGTCGACGACGGGCCCGCCCGAGCAGCCTTCGACGGGCATGACCCAGTCGGTGATGAGGGCTTTCCCGTCGCTGCCGATCAGGGTGCCGTGGACGTGCCGGACGCCGAGCTCGCCGGTCTCCCGTGACCACCCGTGCAGTCCGACGGCGGTCGGCGGGACGGGCGGGCGCTCGCCGAGGCGCACGCAGGACGCCTTCCGCGCGCCCGGCACCCGGACGAGCGCGAGGTCGGGGAAGGCCCACCGGTCCGGCGGGTCGTCGGGCCGGTCGGGGCGCGGCAGGGCGAGCACGACGGTGCCGGTGGTCTCCCGGGTGGTCTTGCCGTCCTCCCAGGTGATGCCGACGGCCGGCTCGCTCCTCCACACCGCGCTTCCCCCCTCGGCCACGACATGGGCGCAGGTCAGCACCCAGCCGGGGGCGATGAAGAAGCCGGTGCCCCAGTACCGGTCGCCGTGCGGGTCATACCCGCAGCCGGGAGCGGCGATGCGTACGAGTGCGGGGCGCACGAGAGCGTCGAAGGCGCTCATGCGCGCTCATCGGCCGCCGGGCGCGCGTGGGGGGCTCTGTCGGTCCCGGGTGCCGGTGCCGTCGCGGGCCCCGTCTCCGGCACGGGTGTCGGCGCGGGGTCCGTCACGGGCGTCGGTGTCGACTCGGGATCCGTCGCCGGTGTCGATGTCGGCGCGGGGTCCGTCGCGGGCGTCGGGCCCGGTTCGGTCCAGGTGAGGGAGACGCTCACGGAGGCCTTGCCCGAGCCGTCCGCGAGGACCCCGATCACCTTGCCGGACTGCGCCGAGAGTTCGATGCCGAAGCTGACGGCGACCTCCACCGGCCCCTGTGGGTCGAGTCCGGCGCGCAGCGAGCCGACCACTCCGCGCACCACGTCCGTGAGCCCGCCGGCCATCGAGACCACCCGGTCCCTGACGCCGGTGTCCTGGAACCCGCCGCCCCTGCCGAGTTCCTGCACGTCACTGACCCGGGCCCACACGGGCGTGCCGTCGTCCAGCCGAATCCGCGCGATCCCGTGTGTCACAGCGCCCCCGCTCCCCGAAACGATGATGAGGAAGGCTAGTCGGTGGGACTGACGGGCGACAGGGGACGGGAGGGGTACGGCCTATCCTGATCGCATGTACTTCACCGACCGTGGCATCGAGGAACTGGAGAAGCGGCGAGGCGAGGAGGAGGTCACCTTCGAGTGGCTCGCCGAGCAGCTGCGGACGTTCGTCGACCTCAACCCCGACTTCGAGGTGCCGGTCGAGCGCCTCGCGACCTGGCTGGCCCGTCTGGACGACGACGAGGACGACGACGAGTAGAGCGCGCCGCGCGCGGAGTCGTATCCGCCCGCACCCGCGCGTAGTCGCGTCCGTCCGCGCCCGCGCGCGTGGTCAGGCCTCCCGCAGCCGGTCGTAGGCGAGGCCGAGCGCGCCGTGCGCGACGAGCAGTGCCCCGGCCGTCGCCCAGCCGCCGCTGCGTCGGCCGATCCCCCAGAGCAGCAGCGGCAGCCCCACCGCGAGCTGCACTCCGCCCAGGACGCGCGCCTCGGGGCCCCGCAGGTACGGGCCGAGGGGGCTGCCCTCCGCCACGTCGAGTTCGGCGCGCACGGCGTCGCTTCCCCAGGCTCTCAGCGCCGCTCGCGCGGGGGAGGCCTCGTCGCCGGACCGTTCGAGCTGCTCGGCGCCCCGGGCCAGGGCGTCGGAGCGGAGCCGGTCGGCGCTCTCGCCGGGGACGAGCCCGGCCGGCAGGGCGAGCCCGGTGCGGCCGAGGACGGCGACGACGCCGACGAGCCGGCGGTGGGCGTCGGCCTCCGGGTCGGGCACGGTGAGCGGGTCCAGGGCCTGTACGTCGAGGACCGGGTCGAGGGCGAGCCGGTCGGCGAAGGTCCGCATGGCCTCGTCCTCGCCGACGGGCGTGCCGTCCGCGAGCCAGGTGTAGCCGACCGTGCGGCGGAAGCCGGAGGCGAGCGTGAGTCCGGCCCTGTCGCGGTCCCACCAGAGCGCGACGACGGGCCAGGTGGCGGCGGAGACGGCGAGGGCGGTGGCCCAGCCGGTGACGACCTGTTCGACGGGTTCCCCGCCGTGGAGCCAGGGCCTGCCCTCCGGTACGAGGACGCTCCAGCCGTCGCCGGCCGGGGCGAGGAGCAGCTGTTCCCCGAGCAGCCGGGCGGGCGGGCGGACCGCCGGAAGATCGGCGCGGCAGAGCAGCAGTGCGCCGTCGGGGCGCGGTCCGGATGTCGCGTTCATGACCCTACGCTAAGCCAGTTTGTCCTTATTTCACCGCGATTGTTACCCCCGTCAGGGAAGAGTCAGGGTTGACTTCCCTTCACCGCGATATAGCGTGTCTTTCGAAAGACGCGATATGTTGCGTTGCCGAAACGGGAGGTCAGCACCATGACAGAGTGGTCCGTCACCGAGCCGACGAAACTGGCGCCGGCCGACCCCGTGACCCGGCTTCAGATCCGCATCGTCAACGGCGCGGTGAACGTGGTGGGGACGGACGAGAGTTCCGCCCGGGTGGAGATCTCGGAGATCGAGGGGCCACCGCTGATCGTGTCGCAGGACGGCTCCACCCTGACCGTGAGCTACGAGGACCTGCAGTGGAAGAGCATCCTCAAGTGGCTCGACCGCAAGGAGTACCGGCGCCGGGCCGTCGTCTCCGTGGCCGTCCCGGCGGGCGTCGACGTCGAGGTGGGAGTGGTCGGCGCCGAGGCCGTCGTCACCGGCATCCGGGGGCGTACGGAGGTGCGCGGCGTCACCGGCGACACCACCCTCCTCGGGCTCTCGGGACCGGTCCGCGCCGAGAGCGTCTCGGGGAACCTGGAGGCGCAGTCGGTGACGGGCGCCCTCCGGGTCAACTCGGTGACCGGGGACGTGACGGTGATCGAGGGCGCGGGCGCCTCCGTGAAGGCGGAGACGGTCAGCGGCGACATGGTCATCGACCTGGACCCGGCCGACCTCGACGGGCCGCCCGCCGACATCCGGCTCGCCAGTGTCTCCGGCGAGGTCGCCATCCGGCTCCCGCACCCGGCCGACGCCCGGGTCGAGGCGAGCACCACGAGCGGCTCCGTGTCGAACGCCTTCGAGGACCTGCGCGTCGGCGGCCAGTGGGGCACCAAGTCCGTGACCGGCACCCTCGGTGCGGGCCGGGGCACCCTCAAGGCGACCACCGTCTCCGGCTCCATCGCCCTGCTCCGGCGCCCCGAGCCGGACGGGGACACCGGCTCCTCCCCCTCCTCCGCCCCCTCCGCGACCGGAAAGGTGCTCTGACATGCCGCCCGTCTTCGCGCACGGCCGCCTCCGTCTCTATCTGCTCAAACTGCTCGACGAGGCCCCGCGCCACGGCTACGAGGTGATCCGCCTCCTGGAGGAGCGCTTCCAGGGGCTCTACGCGCCCTCCGCGGGCACGGTCTATCCGCGGCTCGCCAAATTGGAGGCCGAGGGTCTCGTCACCCACGCCAGCGAGGGCGGCCGGAAGGTGTACTCGATCACCGACGCCGGCCGCGCCGAACTGGCCGGGCGCGACGCCGAACTGGACGACCTGGAGCGGGAGATCCGCGAGTCGGTGTCGGAGCTGGCGGCGGAGATCCGCGACGACGTCCGGGGCGCGGCGGGCCGGGTGCGCAGCGAGATGCGCGCGGCGGCGGGCCGGACCCGTGCGGCGGAGCCCTCCTCGTTCGCCGACGCCAAGGAGGAGCTGCGCCGGGTCGGGCAGGAGTGGAAGGAGCAGGCCCGCCAGGCCCGCGCCGAGGCGAAGTCCGCCCGCCACCAGGCGAAGGAGTTCCAGCGGATCGCCCAGCAGGTGCAGGAGGAGGTCCAGGACCGCTTCTCGCGGGGCGACTGGCCCAAGGGTGTCTGGGAGGGCCTCTCGGACATCACGGCCCAGCTCGGCGGCCTCGTGGCGGGGACGACCCATCCGAAGGCCGCCGCCCAGGAGCCGCCGTTCGCGACGGCCCCGTCGGGCGAGGTGCCGGAGTGGGCGCGGGACACGGAGGGTTCGGGGGACCCGGCCCGTGACCTCGACCGGCTCCTCGACCGTTTCCGTGACGAGATCCGCGACGCGGCCCGCGATCACGGGGTGAGCCAGGACCAGCTGGCCGAGGCCCGTGACCAGCTGTCCACGGCGGCGGTCCGCATCACGGGCCTGCTGCGGTCCCGCCCCAGAGCGTAGGGGGACGGCCGGGCCGACGGTCCAAGTCTCCGAGGCCCCGGAGGACGACGGGCCTCGGCTCCGGGGGACGACCGGCCTCAGCCCCGGGTGACGGTCACTGTCACCCGGGCGCCGGGAGCCGCGAGGATCCAGGCCTTGCCCGCGGTCCCGCGGAGCACCAGCGCCCCGCCCCCGGCCTTCACCCGCCAGGTGCCGGGTGGCAGGGAGAGCTCGCTGATCCGGGGGCCGCGCCGCCCGGCGGAGTCGTACGACAGTCGGTAGACGCCGGCCCCCGGGTCGTACGCGGCGGAGCGGACCGTGCCGGCGACCGCCTCCGCGTACGGCTCGGCGGTCAGCTCCTTGTTCGTACGGAAGGTCCCGGCGCCGTCCACCGCGCAGTAGCCGCCGCCGTAGCACCAGACGTAGCCCGCCCAGCCGGAGCCGTAGCGGCCGAGGGAGGCCATGGCCTCGCGGTAGAAGCGGTTCATGTTCGGCAGGGAGTTGTTGAGCGGGCCCCACTCCCCCACCACCACGGGCACCTTGTACTCCTTGGGGTACAGGGTGACGGCCTGCTCGTAGCTCTCGATCCAGCCGGCGGCGGGGTCGTAGTCGGCGCCCGCCTCCATGCCGGTGTTGTAGAAGTGCGGGGCGTAGACGACCTTCGGGTCGTCGATCCGGCCGAGTCCGGTGGGCACGCCCTCGCCCACGATGGGGGTCGGCTCGACGAAGACCCAGGTGGACGGGTCGACCGACCGGACGGCGTCCGCGAGGCGGTTGTACAGGGGGGTGAGCTGGTCCCGTTCGATGCGCCGGGCCGCCGTCGCCAGGTCCTCGCCCTCCCGCAGCTCACCCATCGGCTCGTTGATGAGGTCGTAGCCGATGACGGCCGGGTGGTCCTCGAAGCGGTCGGCGAGCACCCGCCACATGTCGGCCTGCGCGCGCCGCAGGTCCTCGTCCTCGTAGAGGTGGGTGAAGGCCCGCTGGACGGCGGGTTCGAAGTACTCGGAGAACCAGTCGTCCGGGTGCGGGGTGAAGGGCAGTCCGTCGGTCCTGGTCGCCCACGCGGGCACGCCCCGATGGCCGAAGGCGGGTCCGAAGACGTCCTGGTGGGCGTCGATGAGGACCTTGACGTCGTGCTTCTCGGCCCAGTCCAGGATCCGTCCGATCTTCCGCAGATAGCCCTGGCTGTACTGACCGGGCCGGGGTTCGAGATCGTCCCAGAAGACCAGGAGGCGGGCGAAGTTGAAGCCCCTGGCCCGCATGTCGCGGAAGTGCCGTTCGGTGATCGCGGAGAGGGCGGCGTCGCCTCGGTTCGCCTTGTCCTCGACGTTCCAGCCGCGCAGGGTGAGGGTGCGGCCGTGTTCGTCGGTGAGGGCGGGTATCCGGTCACCGCCGGGGCTCTCGGCGTGGGCGGCGCCGGTCGGGGCGAGCAGCGCGGCGACGGCGGCGCCCGCGGCAAGGGTGGTTCGCAACAAGGAAGACCTCCGGCACGACGAGGTGAACATCGCTCATGTTTCGCGTGCCGGAGATCCCATCAGCACTACTGACGAGTCATCAAGGGTTCGTCACGAGGTCTTCAGGACGATCTTGCCGAAGAGTTCGCCGGAGGCCATCTTCTCGAAGCCCTCCCGCGCCCGGTCCAGCGGCAGGACCTCGTCGACGACCGGCCGGACGCCCGTCGCCGCGCAGAAGGACAGCAGGTCCTCCAGTTCGTCCTTGGAGCCCATGGTCGAACCGACCACCTTCAGCTCCAGGAAGAAGATCCGGGTCAGCTCGGCGTGCGCGGGCCGGTCGCCGCTCGTGGCGCCCGAGATGACGAGGGTGCCGCCCGGCCGCAGCGACTTGATCGAGTGGGACCAGGTGGCGGCGCCGACGGTCTCGATGACCGCGTCCACCCGCCGCGGGAGCCGCGCGCCCGGCTCGTACGCCTCGACCGCGCCCAGCTCCACGGCCCGCTTGCGCTTGGCCTCGTCGCGGCTGGTCGCGAAGACCCGCAGACCGGCCGCCTTGCCGAGGGCGATCGCCGCGGTGGCGACGCCGCCGCCCGCGCCCTGGACGAGCACCGAGTCCCCGGGCCGTACGCCGGCGTTGGTGAAGAGCATCCGGTAGGCGGTCAGCCAGGCGGTGGGCAGGCAGGCGGCCTCCTCGAAGGAGAGCTCCTTCGGCTTGGGCAGCACGTTCCAGCGGGGCACGGTCACCCGCTCGGCGAAGGTGCCCTGGTAGTGCTCGGTGAGGATGGACCGGGGCTCGTCGGGTCCGACGCCGTGGCCCGTCTGGCCGATCACGGAGTGCAGGACGACCTCGTTGCCGTCCTCGTCGATGCCGGCGGCGTCGCAGCCGAGGATCATCGGCAGCTTCCCCTCGGGCAGTCCGACCCCGCGCAGCGACCACAGGTCGTGGTGGTTGAGCGAGGCGGCCTTGACGGTGACGGTGGTCCAGCCGGCCCGCGCCTCGGGTTCGGGGCGTTCGCCCAATTCGAGGCCGTTCAGGGGCTGGTCGCGATCGATTCGGGCAGCATAGGCAGCGAACATGGACCCGACCCTAGGTCGCCGCGGGCGCGTGGCGGAACCACACACCCGTGTGACGCGTGTCCCTCCCCGCCGATACGGTGCGGGCGTGACGGACACGCGCAGGTTCCTGGACGAGGGCGCACCGGACCGGGAGCGGCACGACGGGGGTTCGGGCCACTCCGCGTCGTCCGCGTGGGGTGCGGCGGACGGCGGCCTCGCCGTCGCCTTCGCGGCGGCGCTGCCCGCCTCCGCCCGACAGGTCCTCGACCACCTCGTCGAACGCCCGGGGCAGCGTGTGCACTGCACGGAGCTGTTCGCGCGGGCGTTCGCCAGGACCGACGGGGCCGGTCCGGCGAGCGCCGTGGCGGATGTGATCGGCGGGATGCGGGAGGCGTACGACGCGTCCGGCCGTCGCTACCCGTTCTCCTGGTGGGAGGCGGACGGGGGCAGGACCGGCGCCGACTACGCGGTGAAGCCCTCCGTCGCGGCCCTGTTCCTGACCGCCCGGTACCCCGCCACCCGCGAACCGGCCCCGGCTCCCACCGGCAGGGCCTGCGTCTGAAAGCGGGCCGCCGCCCTCGGCCCCCGGAGCATGCGAGAGGGCCCCGTTCCGACGTACGGAACGGGGCCCTCTCGGCGTACCGGCGGACGGACCACCGGGACGGACCACCGGGACGGACCACCGGGCGGACCGGCGGACGAATCCGCGGGCGTACCGGCGGGCGCGCCCGCACAAGGCGCGCCACCGGACGCACGCGTCAGCGGCGGGCGACGCCCTCGGCGCGGGCGGCGGCGGCGACCGCGGCCGCGACGGCAGGGGCGACCCGCTCGTCGAACGGCGACGGGATGACGCAGTCGGCGGCGAGCTCGTCCTTCACCACGTCCGCGATCGCGTTGGCCGCGGCGATCTTCATGCCCTCGGTGATCCGGGAGGCCCGGACCTGGAGCGCGCCGGCGAAGATGCCGGGGAACGCGAGCACGTTGTTGATCTGGTTCGGGTAGTCCGAGCGGCCGGTCGCCACGACGGCCGCGTACTTGTGCGCGACGTCGGGGTGGACCTCGGGGTTCGGGTTGGCCATGGCGAACACGAAGGCGTTCGGAGCCATGGACGCGACGGCCGCCTCGGGGACCGTACCGCCGGAGACGCCGATGAAGACGTCCGCGCCGGCCAGGGCGCTCTCCAGGGAGCCGGCGAGCCCGGCCTTGTTGGTGAGCTCGGCGATCTCGCGCTTGACGTCCGTGAGGTCCTCGCGGTCGCGGCTGACGATGCCCTTGCGGTCGGCCACGGCCACGTCACCGAGGCCGGCCTCCAGGAGGAACTTGGCGATGGCCACTCCGGCCGCACCGGCGCCGGAGATGACCGCGCGCAGGTCGCCGAGGGTCCGGCCGGTCAGCTTCGCCGCGTTGCGGAGGGCGGCGAGCGTGACGATCGCGGTGCCGTGCTGGTCGTCGTGGAAGACGGGGATGTCGAGGCGCTCCTGGAGCTTGCGCTCGATCTCGAAGCACCGCGGCGCCGAGATGTCCTCCAGGTTCACGCCGCCGAAGGACGGGGCGAGCCGGACGACGGTCTCGACGATCTCGTCGGTGTCGGTGGTGGCGAGGGCGATCGGGACCGCGTCCACGCCGCCGAACTGCTTGAAGAGGATGGCCTTCCCCTCCATGACCGGGAGGGAGGCCTCCGGGCCGATGTCGCCGAGGCCGAGCACTGCCGTACCGTCGGTCACGACCGCGACGACCTGGGACTTCCAGGTGTAGTCGTTGACCAGCTCGGGCTGCTCGGCGATCGCGGTGCACACCTTGGCGACGCCGGGCGTGTACGCGAGGGACAGGTCGTCCTTGTCCCGCAGGGGGACGGTGGCCTGAACGGCCATCTTGCCGCCCCGGTGGAGGGCGAAGACAGGATCGAAGGGCTCCTCCGGAGCCCCTTCCGTACCACTGTCATTGCGAGGATTGACGATCTCCGCTGCCATTGGGTTGTACCCCTTAAGTCTGTTTCATTTGAGGGTGGCCACTCCTGGTTGAGGAGGGGTGGGGAGGCACCGCGGCCGCCGTGTCTGGCAGCCGCGCGGGCGCGCCGCACAACGCGCCCTGAGCCCCGGATGAGGGGTGTAAGGATCCTTCTTACCGGACGGACGGCACCGCAGACGAGTCCATAACCGCTCGGTGACGCGACTCATACCGAGCGCATCCGGACACGGACGGAGAACGACACGTCACCCCATGTCCCGACAGATGCACTCCCCACCCGATTGGCGGCCTTCGACTCGTCCGAATGGCGAGATCCACAGGAGATTTTTCGGTGGCGGGGAAGGGATTCCGAAGAAGATCCGGCCCTGATGTACCGGCCTGTCGGCATTCGGCCGTCACTCGTTACCCGATTTTGACATCCGCGGCAGCCGGTTTGGGGCGGTCCGAATGGCAAGATGCCGTAATCACACGAGGTCACGACACTCGAAGAGATGTACGTGACCACCTGGCAACTCCCTCACACGCCGGAGGAACCCGATCATGACCGCACGCACCACGCGCTGTACGACCGCCAAGACCCGCACGTCCCGTCTTGCCGCGGTCGCCGCCATCGCGGTCGCCGGCTCCGTGCTGCTGACCGCCTGCGGTGACCAGACCGAGGGCGGCTCCGCCACCCCGACGAAGGACGGCGGCTCCGCGTCCACCAACGCCGCCCCGCTCTTCTCGAAGCTCCCCGCCGACATCCAGAAGGCCGGTGTCATCAAGGTCGGCACCGACGCCTCGTACGCTCCGATGGAGTTCACCGAGAACGGCAAGATCGTCGGCGTCGACCCCGACATCGCCGCGGCCCTGGGCAAGCAGCTCGGCGTCGAGTTCAAGTTCACCTCGGGCACCTTCGACGGTCTGATCACCTCGATCTACAGCGGTCGCCAGGACCTGATCATGTCCTCGATGACGGACAACAAGAAGCGCCAGGAGGGCCTGGACGACAACGGGAAGAAGATCGGCAAGGGCATCGACTTCGTCGACTACTTCAGCTCCGGCGTCTCCCTCCTGGTCAAGAAGGGCAACCCGCAGGGCATCAACTCCCTCGACGACCTCTGCGGCAAGACCGTGGCCGTCCAGCGCGGCACGATCTACGAGGACACCTTCAAGGCCCAGGCCACGAAGTGCGGCGCCAAGAAGCTGACGATCCAGGCCTTCGACAGCGACGCCGAGGCGCAGACCCGCGTCAAGGCCGGCGGCGCCGTGGCCGACCTGAACGACTACCCGGTGGCCGCGTACATCGCGAAGACCTCGGGCGGCGGCAACGACTTCGAGGTCGTCGGCAGCCAGAGCGACGTCGGCCTCTTCGGCATCGGCGTCTCGAAGGACAAGCCCCAGCTGCGCGACGCCGTCAAGGAGGCGCTCGACGCGATCATCAAGGACGGCACCTACGCCGAGGCCCTGAAGAAGTGGGACGTCGAGGACAGCGCCGTCAAGTCGGCCACCATCAACGCCGGCAAGTGACCTCCCCGCTCCACTGAAGGGCAGTCGTCGTGACTGACAAGATCAGCAAGGACCCGGCCGCCGCTCCGGCCGGGCCCGGCGCCTCGGGCACTCCGTACGAGGCGATCAAGGCCATCCCCGTGCGGCACTACGGGCGCTGGGTCAGCGCCGTCGTGGTCGTCGTACTGCTCGGCTGGCTCGCCTACGCCTTCTCCCAGGGCAACATCATCTGGGACACGGTGTGGGACAAGGTGTTCGACACCTCGGTCATCAGCGGCCTGTGGAACACGATCATCATCAGCGTCGCCTCGATGGCCCTCGGCCTGGTCCTCGGCGTCCTCTTCGCGGTGATGCGGCTCTCCAAGAACCCGGTGACGGGCGCGGTCGCGTGGCTCTACATCTGGTTCTTCCGCGGCACCCCGGTCTACGTCCAGCTGCTGGTGTGGTTCAACCTGTCGCTGATCTTCCAGTACATCGACCTCGGGCCGATCTACAAGAACGAGACCGTGGACGTCATGACGCCGTTCATGGTGGCGCTGCTCGGTCTCGGCCTCAACGAGGGCGCCTACATGGCGGAGATCGTCCGCGCGGGCATCCAGTCGGTCGACGAGGGCCAGACCGAGGCGGCGCACGCGCTCGGCATGTCCCAGCCGAAGACCATGGGTCGCATCGTCCTTCCGCAGGCCATGCGGGTGATCGTGCCGCCGACGGGCAACGAGTTCATCAACATGTTGAAGACCTCGTCGCTGGTCTCGGCCGTGCAGTACACCGAGGTGCTGCGGGCCTCCTCGAACATCGGCAACACGGCCGGTGCCGTGATGGAGATGCTCTTCGTCGCCTCCATCTGGTACCTCGCGCTGACCAGCGTGTTCAGCGTCGGCCAGTACTACCTGGAGCGCCGTTTCGCCCGCGGTTCGACGCGTAACCTGCCGCCCACCCCGTTGCAGCGGGTCAAGGCGAACCTCACCACGTTCAAGCGTTCCCCGGAGGCATCGGCATGACCGGTCAGCCCATGGTCAAGGCGGAGGGCGTCCACAAGTCCTACGGCGCCGCACACATCCTCCGGGGCATCGACCTGGAGGTGCAGAACGGCGAGGTCTTCTGCCTCGTCGGCCCCTCCGGCTCCGGCAAGTCGACCTTCCTCCGCTGCATCAACCACCTGGAGCGCATCGACGGCGGCCGGCTCTCCGTCGACGGGCACCTGGTCGGCTACCGGCAGAAGGGCGACAAGCTCTACGAGCTGAAGGACAGCGAGGTCGCGGTCCAGCGCCGGGACATCGGCATGGTCTTCCAGCGCTTCAACCTCTTCCCGCACATGACGGCCCTGGCCAACGTCATGGAGGCCCCGATCCAGGTGAAGGGCGAGTCCAAGGCGGTGGCGCGCGAGCGCGCCGAGCGCCTGCTCGACCGGGTCGGCCTGCGGGACAAGATGGGGAACTACCCGACGCAGCTCTCCGGTGGTCAGCAGCAGCGCGTCGCCATCGCCCGCGCGCTGGCGATGGAGCCGAAGCTGATGCTCTTCGACGAGCCGACCTCGGCGCTCGACCCGGAGCTGGTGGGTGACGTCCTCGACGTCATGCGGGACCTCGCCGAGTCGGGCATGACGATGATCGTCGTCACGCACGAGATGGGCTTCGCCCGCGAGGTCGGCGACTCGCTGGTCTTCATGGACGGCGGCGTGGTGGTCGAGTCGGGCAACCCGCGGGACGTCCTGGGCAACCCGCAGCACGACCGGACGAAGGCGTTCCTGTCGAAGGTGCTGTAGGGCGCACGGCATGAGGAGAGGGGCGGTACGGGTCACCCGTACCGCCCCTCTCCCCTGTCCGGCCTACTTCACGGCGAGGAGGAGGGTGTCGGAGGGCGAGGCCCAGACGGCCCTGGCCTCGCCGAATCCCGCGGCGCGGAGGGTGTCGGCGTGCCAGGCCGGGGAGGGCATGTCGCCGTCGGCGTGCTCGCCGTAGATCTCGAAGCGGCGGGCGGTGGGCTCGGCGAGGACGGGGTCCTTGCCGGCGAGGGCCCACCAGTCGGCCCAGTCGAGGACCCCGGCGGCCTTCTCCCGGTCCATGCGCGCGTGCCGCTGGGCGCGCTCGGCGGCGTTGATGCGGGGCGTGGTCGTGTCGATCATGTGGTCGGCGTTCATGAAGACGCCGCCGTCGCGGACGAGGCCGGCGACCTGCCCGTAGAGCGCCGTCAGGGGCTCGCTGTGCAGCCAGTGGAGCGCGGTGGCGGTCAGGACGGCGTCGTACGAGTCGTGGGGCAGCCGCGCGGTCCACGCGGGGTCCTTGAGGTCGGCGTTCACGAAGGTGACGCGCTCGTCGCCGGCGAAGTACCCCTCGGCGATGGCGAGGAGGGCGGGATCGAGGTCGACGCCGACGCTGCTCGCCTCGGGGAACCTCTTGAGGAGCCGATCCGTGATACTTCCCGTACCGCAGGCGAGGTCGAGGACGCGGGGCTTCGCTCCCACCAGTGCCTCGACCATGTCGAGCATCACCCCGAACCGCTCCTCACGGTCCGGCATGTACCACTCCTGCTGACGGTCCCAGCTCTGCTGCCAGCCCGCCCAGTCGGTTCCGGTCATCGTCACCCCTTCCCCTCACGTAATACCCTGACAGGGACAACAGTCGTTACCCCTTCCGCCCCAGACACTAGACCGCCGGAGTAAGGACTACAAGTGGAACTGGCCTATTACTCGGATTACGCCGTGCGTCTGGTCAACACCGAGGAGCCGGCCCGCAACAAGGACGCCCTCACCTCCGTCGAGGTCATCCGCGAGCTCTTCGGCCCCGCCACCCAGATGGCCCGCCGGGCCACCGACTCCGACGTGACCCGCTTCCGCGCGGTACGCGCCCGGCTGCGGGCGGTCTTCACCGCGGCCGACGAGGGCGACCACACGGGGGCGGTGGACCTCCTGAACTCCCTCCTCCTGGAGTTCCCGGTGAGCCCCCAGATCTCCGGCCACGACACCCTCGACGAGGACGGCCGGCCGCGGTGGCACATGCACCTCGCCGACCACCCCTCGAACGCGACCGCGGGATACGCGGCCATCGCGGCGATGGGCCTCGCCTTCCACCTGACGGAGTTCGGCGCCGACCGGCTCGGCCTCTGCCAGGCACCGCCCTGCCGCAACGCCTACCTCGACACCTCCACCAACCGCTCCCGCCGCTACTGCTCGGACCGCTGCGCGACCCGCGCCAACGTGGCCGCCTACCGGGCCCGCAAGCGCCTGGAGGCCGACCGGCCGGAGCCCACCGGCCTGACGGCGGAGACCAGCCAGGAGAGCACCACCCCGGCCGACCGCTGACGCCCGGGCGACACCGGCCGGTAGCGCGCCCGCACCCGCCCGAGAACCAGCTCGGGCGGTACGGCCCCGAAGACCCGGCTGTCGCCCTCGGCGTCCGGGTTGTCCCCCAGCACCCACCACCCGCCGTCGCGTCGCTCGATCAGCCGCTTCACGATGAGCAGATCCTGCTGGAGCGGATGCCGCAGCACGGCCACGCAGCCGGCCCGCAACCGCGCCCCGTAGTGCACGAGCAGCTGGTCACCGTGCAGCAGCGTGGGCACCATCGACACCCCCGTCACCTCGGCGACCCCGAACGGAGCCCCGGCCTCCACCACCCGCTCCGACCCCGATCCCCTCATCCGGCACCTCCCGGTCCGCTCGTCCACTCGTACACGAGTCCCATGGTGACCCTGGACTTTTGACCTAAGCCCCAGGGGGCGCTCGCGAAAACGCCCTTCTCACCGAGTAATGTCCCACCTGAGAAGACGATCACGAGGAAGGACGGCACAATGCTCTCCCGCCTGTTTGCCCCCAAGGTGAAGGTCAGCGCCCACTGCGACCTCCCGTGCGGCGTGTACGACCCGGCCCAGGCCCGCATCGAGGCCGAGTCGGTCAAGGCTGTCCAGGAGAAGTACCTGGCGAACGAGGACGCGCACTTCCGCGCCCGCGCCACGGTCATCAAGGAGCAGCGCGCGGAGCTCGCCAAGCACCACGTGTCGGTGCTCTGGAGCGACTACTTCAAGGCCCCGCACTTCGAGAAGTACCCCGAGCTCAACCAGCTGGTCAACGACACCCTGAAGGCCCTCTCGGCCGCCAAGGCGTCGACGGACCCGAAGACGGGCGAGAAGGCGCTGGAACTCATCGCCGAGATCGACCGCATCTTCTGGGAGACGAAGAAGGCCTGATCCAGGCCCCTCCCGTCCTCCGCTCCGACCCAGGTCGGAGGGCAAAAGGAACGGCCCGCCCGGTCACCCCGGTGCGGGCCGTTCGCGTTTCCAGTACGTAGGGCTGCGAGGCCCTCGTCCGGGGGCGTCCCCCGATGGTCGCGCTCACCCAGGCACATGAGGGACATAGCGGGGCAAACAGGTGTAACCGTGTAAGGGGCCCCGACATCGAGGGCACCCTCGCAGGGCACGGCCCGACCGCACGCGGCCCGGTCCGTGCCCTCATTCCCCAGCCTCCATGGAGATCACCCTCCTGTCCCGTGCTTCACTCATGCCCTTCTCAGGGGGCGCAGACCCGTCCGGATCGGCTCGCCGCCGCCGCCGCGGTCGGCCTGACCGTCACCGTGCTCGGCGGCGTGGCACAGGCCGACATCCCCGGGGCCGACGGCACCTACACCGGTTGCCACAACCAGCGCACGGGAGCCCTCCGGGTCATCGACGCCGAGGCCGGAGAGCAGTGCCGGGGCAATGAGCTCACCGTCACATGGAACGAGACCGGGCCTCAGGGCCCTCAGGGGATCCAGGGCGAGACCGGCCCGTCAGGCACTGCCAATCCGACCGCGGTCAATGGAGGGTTCGTCACGGTGCCGGCGCACTCGACCGCACATAGCCGCGCCACGTGCCCGTCCGGGACGGTGGCGATCTCCGGTGGGTACGTCAAGAGCTCCGGCCTCGAAGTCGGCGGCAGCGTTCGCGACCAGTCCATCAACCGGTGGGACGTCGTCTTCGAGAACCCCACCGGTAAGCCCCTCACCGGCCAGTCCGTCGCGTACTGCGTGACGCCCCAAGGGCTGTCCGATCCTGATCACGCCGGGCCGGCCCGACCGGCGGAACGGCGACCCGGAGGAGCCGGCCGAGGGTGCGCTCTTCGACGTGGAGCGCGGCGGGTTCTGGCACCCCGCCCGGGGACCGCGACCCTCGGGGACGACCGAGGCGCCGGTCCGGGACGGCGCGCGCGAGGCTCCGGCGGGAGCGATCGTCGCGGAGGCCGGGCGGCTGCTCGCCGGGCGCCGGGCGCCGCGCTAGCTCTCCGTGCGGAGGGTGTAGCGGCGCTTCTCCTTGGAGGTGGCGCCCAGGCGGTCGTAGAAGCGGATCGCGCTCTCGTTCCACTCCGGGGTCTGCCACTGGATCTCGGCGAGGCCCAGGGCGCGGGCCTCGGTGCGGACCCCGGCCATCAGGAGGGGGCCCAGGCCGTGGCCGCGGGCGGATTCCGTGAGGTAGAGGCAGTCCATGTGGAGGTACTCCGTGCCGTCCCAGGTGGAGAGCTCCGGCTCGCAGGTGGCGTAACCCGCGAGGGTGCCGTCGGGGAGGGCGGCGACCAGGCAGCGGAGGCGGGGCTCCTCCGGGCCGAAGAGCAGGCGGGTGAGGCGGTCCGCGAGGCCGGGGGCCGGGGGCGCCGCCTTCTCGTACGCCGCGTGCTCGGCGATGAGCTCGACGACCCGGGACATGTCCTCGGGCCGCGCGTGACGCACCACTGCCCGGCCCGGGTCGCCCGGCCGGGCACGCACCGCCTCCGGTTCGGGCCCGGAGGCGCGCATCGCCTCCGGGCCGGGCCCGTCCTCGCGTTCGCTCATACCGCCATCATGCACGGTCCCACCGACAGCCCCGCCGCGGTCCCCTGGCTGCTCAGCCACTCGCGGTACGGGGCGGCGCGCAGGGCCACCTCCCGGTACGCGGCGGCGAGTTCCGCGTACAGCGTGTCCAGGGGTGTTCCGGGGCGCGCGTACAGCAGGAGCCGGACCGCCAGGGGGTCGCCGCGCAGCGGGCGGACGGCCATGTCCTCGCGCGGGACCGAGGTCGGCTGGCAGGGGGCCACGGCCTCGCCGAGGGCGATGAGGGAGGCGGCCGTGTGGTAGTCGCCGTGCAGCAGGGGCGGGTCGATGCCGGCGGCGTCCAGGACCCGGCGCAGGCCGTCCCATTCGCCGTCCACGGTCGGGTCGACCATCCAGTGGTCGGTGGCCAGGTCGGCGAGGTCCACCACGGGCCGGGCGGCGGCCGGGTGGTCGCGGGCCATGGAGACGAACTGGGGTTCGCGGGCGACCAGGACCCGCCGCTCAAGGCCTTCGGGGACCCGTAGCGGGCAGCCTTCCACCTCGTGGACGAAGGCCACGTCGAGCCGGCCCGCGGCGACGGCGCGCAGCAGCGCGTTCGCCGATACGTCCATGCGGAGGCCGATGTCGGTGCCGGGCAACCGCTGGCGGAGCCTGCGCAGCCAGCCGGGGAGCGCCCGGCTGGCGGTGGAGCCGACGCCGAGCCCGGGTCCTCCGGTGCGGGCCGCCGCGGCCCGGGTCTCGGTGACGAGCGCGGCCATGTCGGCGACGAGGGGGCGGGCCCGGCTGAGCAGGGAACGGCCGAGCGGGGTGGGCCGGCAGCCGGTGCGGCCGCGGGAGAAGAGCTCGGCGCCCAGGGAGTTCTCGATGCGGCGCAGCTGGGTGGTCAACGAGGGCTGGCTCATGCCCAGTTGCCGGGCCGCCTTGTGCAGGCTGCCCGTGTCCGCGATCGCGCAGAGCGCGCGCAGGTGTCTCACCTCCAGCTCCATGCCCCCGAGGGTAGGGCGGCTCCCTGAGTCGCACCAGACGCCCGGAGCGGCTCAATCACCCTCCTTTTCAAGGCCGTTGATGGCTCTCGATGCGGCGATGCGATGGAGTTATCGGCGGTTGGCATCATCCCCGCGGGCCCCGGCTCCCCCGAGACTCTCTCCAGTCCCCTATGAGGAGGAGCCCCCCATGCGTCACCCCAAGGTCCTCACCTCCGTACTGACCGCCACCCTCGGTCTCGGCCTCGCCGCCTCCCTCGGAGCCGCCCCGGCGGCGGCCGTGAGCGCCGACCGGACGGGCGGCGCCGCTGTGGCGTACGCCGGTTCGGCCGAGGAGGCCAAGGCCAACCAGGCCTTCTTCGAGGCCGTCGTGAAGTCGGTCGCGAAGAAGCGGGCCGCCAGTCCCGGCGCGCTCGCGGTCACCGTCGTCTACAGCGCCGCCAACGCGCCGAGCTTCCGCACCCAGATCGCCCGCTCCACGCAGATATGGAACAGCTCGGTGGTGAACGTCCGGCTCGTCGAGGGAAGCAACCCGGACTTCCGCTACTACGAGGGCAACGACTCCCGCGGCTCGTACGCGAGCACCGACGGGCACGGCAGCGGCTACATCTTCCTCGACTACCGGCAGAACCAGCAGTACAACTCGACCCGGGTGACCGCCCACGAGACGGGGCACGTCCTGGGTCTTCCGGACCACTACAGCGGTCCGTGCAGCGAGCTGATGTCGGGCGGCGGCCCCGGTACGTCCTGCCAGAACGCCCAGCCGAACGCGCAGGAGCGGTCCCGCGTGGACCAGCTGTGGCGTTACGGCCTCGCGTCCGCCTTCAAGAGCTGAGCGGCCGGACCGTGAAGCACGGCGGCGGCGCCCCCTCCCCGGGGCGCCGCCGTCCTCGTTCCCGGTCCTCCGGAAACAGCGGCTTTCTCCGTTCCCGGTTCGCCGGAGACAGCGGCTTTCCTCGTTCTCGCTCCGCCGGAAACAGCGGTCGTCCTCGCCTCAGGCCGCCTGGAGCAGCCGGCGTGCGAAGTCCGCACCGGGCGGGAGCTGCCGCCGGACCCGCTCAAGGGCTCCGTCGAAGTCACCGCCGGCCACGCACGACTCGAAGGCGGCGCCCCCGCAGTGCAGGGTCAGGCTGAGGTCCGCTCGCTCTCCGAGCGTCAGCAGGCAGCTGAGCGTGGCCGGTTGGGTGGCGCCGTCCACGACGACCGGGAGCGGCAGGTCCCATTCCAGGACGCAGCCGGTGAGCGGCTGCCCGCCCTCGCCGGTCGCGCTGAGCGCGGCGAAGCCCTCACCCGTGTACTCGACCCCCCTGATCCGGGTGGCGACGCGCCGCCCGTCGGCCGTGATGACGATCGCTTCCGCGCCGCTGCGGTCCCGGTACCAGCCGGTCCAGACTTCCGTCGACTCCGATGACATGCGCGGACTGTAGCGGTATGACCGGCTCCGGCGCGCGTCCGGTCACCCCGAGGCCGGACTTCTCCCGATCTCGTCGTTCTTGCCGGTCACGTGCGTGCTCGTGCCTTCCGCCCCCTCGTGGAGCGGGCACGCGGGGTTGCCGCACGGCTGGACCACCCACTCCGGCACCCAGGCCCCGAGGACCTTGTGCCGGGTGGCCACCGTGGTTCGCGGACGGCCGCAGCCCGGGCACGGGTGCTCGGCCCGGGGGTCCCGCGTCGTGCGAGGCGCCTCTTCACCCATGTCTCCAGGGTAGGACGGCCCACGCGGAACCGCTTCCCGCCGCTACCGCTTCCCCGCGCACGGACGGCTATCGCTTCCTGGTGTACGTACGGACGAGCACGCCGTTGTCGAAGGTGCGCACCGTGCCGAGCTCGAAGTCGCGGGGCTCGAAGCCGGCGCCGAACATCGGCATGCCGCTGCCGTAGACCTGCGGATAGGTCTTGATGACCAGCTCGTCGATCTCCTCGATCAGCTCGCCGGCGATGGTCGAGCCGCCGCACAGCCAGATGCCCAGGGGACTGTCCTCGGCCTTGAGCTCGCGGACGCGGCCGACGAGGTCGTCGGCGATCAGCTCGACGTTGGCGTCGGGCGACTCGGCGAGCGAGCGGGTGGCGACGAACTCCCGCAGGTGGCCATAGGGGCTGGTGACGCCGATGTCCAGGGCGAGCTGGTACGACAGCTTCCCCTGCACGACGGTGTCGAACCGCTTGTTCTCGGCGTCGATCCCGAGCATCTCCCGCGCCTGCGCCGGGACCGTCTCGGGGTACTCGGAGTTCATGAACTCCAGGTACTCGGCGTCCACGAACTTGTACATGGACGTGGCATCGCCCTCGGGGTCACCGATGAAGCCGTCGATGGTGCAGGCGATGTAGTACGTGAGCTTGCGCAAACCGGTCCTCTTCCACTTCGGATCGTGGCCGCGACCGCAACCACGACGGCTATAGTGCTTCACCTGTAGTGGTTGTGCAAGCCCTATTTTCGAGAAAGAAGAAGGAGGGGCCGACATGGCGAAGAACCCGGAGCGCCGTACGGCACTGCTCGACGCCGCGATCGAGGTACTGGCGGACGAAGGCGCCCGCGGGCTGACCTTCCGGGCGGTCGACGCCCGGGCGGGGGTCCCCACGGGCACCTCGTCCAACTACTTCCGTGACCGGGACCAGGTGCTCTCGCAGGTCGCCGACCGGATCTTCGTACGCCTCACCCCGGAGCCCGGGGTCATCGACACCGCCCTGCTGCCGCCGCCGAGCCGCCCCCTGGTCGTCGAGCTGATGAAGCAGCTCGCCCAGCGACTCGCGGCCGAACGCACCTGCTACCTGGGCCTCTTCGAGCTGCGACTCGAAGCCGTACGCCGCCCGGAGCTGCGGACCCAGCTCACCAAGGTGCTCCGCGCCGACCTCGACGAGAACGTCCGGCTGCACCTCGAGTCCGGGATGCCCGGGGACGCGGACACGGTCCGGCTGCTCTACTTCGCCCTCACCGGGCTGCTGTTCGACCACTTCACCGTCCCCGGCCTGCACGGCGACCGGGATCTGGACGAGCTGATCGAGACCGTGGTCACCCGGATCGTCCCCGAGGGGTGACCTCCGGTCCGCGGATCAGCGCGTGCGCCGGGTGACGAACTCCGCGAGGGCCAGCAGGTCCCCCGCCGCCTCCAGGTCCGGGACCGCCTGCGCCAGGTACTCGACGGCGCGGCCCATCCGCTCGGCCGCCTGGGCCTGGGCCCAGTCGCGCCCGCCGGCCCGCTCGACCGCGTCCGCCGCCGCCCGCACCGCCGCCGCGTCGAGGACCGGACGGGAGTACAGCTCGGCCAGCTCGTCCCCGGCCGGGGTGCCCGAGGCGAGCGCCGCCACCACCGGGAGCGACTTCTTGTGGGCGACGAGGTCGGCCCCGGCCGGCTTGCCCGTGCGGTCCGGGTCGCCCCAGATCCCGATGAGGTCGTCGATCAGCTGGAAGGCGAGGCCGGCCTCACGGCCGAAGGCGTCCATCGCCGCGACCTCCTCGTTCCCCGCGCCCGCGTAGAGCGCGCCGAGGGCACAGGAACAGCCGAGCAGGGCGCCGGTCTTGGCGGTCGCCATGGTCAGGCACTCGTCGAGGGACACCTCGCGCGGGCCGCGCCGCTCGAAGGCGCAGTCCGCCTGCTGCCCCGCGCACAGCTCGATGATGCAGGCCGCGAGGCGGGCGGAGGCCGCCGCCGAGGCGGGATGCGGGTCCTCGGCGAGCAGCCGCAGGGCGAGCGCGCTCATCGCGTCACCGGCGATCAGCGCGTCCGGGACGCCGAAGACGGTCCAGGCGGTGGGCCGGTGTCTCCGGGTCACGTCCTCGTCGACGATGTCGTCGTGGAGCAGTGTGAAGTTGTGCGCGAGCTCGACCGCGGCCGCGGCCTTCACGGCCTGGCCCTCCTCGGCGCCGAGCGCGCGGGCCGCCGCGAGGACCAGGGCCGGGCGTATCGCCTTGCCCGCCTGCTCGGTGGCCGGTGTGCCGTCGGCGTGCTCCCAGCCGAAGTGGTACATCGCGACCCGCCGCATGGAACCGGGCAGGGTCTCGACGGTCGAGCGCAGTTGGGGATTGACAGCCGTCCGCGTCCGGTCCAGGAGCACCACGGCCCCCTGACCGTCGGTGACGACATCCGCGCTGGTCATGGTCACGGTCACTTCCTTCGTATCCTCCGTGGTGGCGGGCCGGAACGCCCGGGGCGGGAGGGTTCGGTTCCCGCCCCCGGGCGTCGTCGGCTCAGCGCCAGCGGCTGACCTCGACGTTCTCCAGGACACCGAGCGCGTCGGGGACGAGGATCGCCGCCGAGTAGTAGGCCGTGACCAGGTAGGAGATGATCGCCTGCTCGTCGATGCCCATGAAGCGGACGGAGAGGCTGGGCTCGATCTCGTCGGGGATGCCGGTCTGGTGCAGACCGATGACGCCCTGGTCGGCCTCGCCGGTACGCATGCAGATGATCGAGGTGGTGCGGGCGTCCGAGACCGGGATCTTGTTGCACGGGTAGATCGGCACACCGCGCCAGGTCGGGATGCGGTTGCCGTTGACGTCGATCGTCTCGGGCACCAGGCCGCGCTTGTTGAGCTCGCGGCCGAAGGCGGCGATGGCCCGCGGGTGGGCGAGGAACATCTTGGAGCCCCGGCGGCGGGAGAGCAGCTCGTCCATGTCGTCCGGGCTGGGGGCGCCGTCGTGGGGCTGGAGCCGCTGCCCGTAGTCGCAGTTGGAGAGGAGCCCGAACTCCTTGTTGTTGACCAGCTCGTACTCCTGGCGCTCGCGGAGCGCCTCGACCGTGAGCCGCAACTGCTGCTCGGTCTGGTTCATCGGCTGGTTGTAGAGGTCGGCGACGCGGCTGTGGACCTTCAGCACGGTCTGGGCGACGCTCAGCTCGTACTCACGGGGCGAGGCGTCGTAGTCGACGTACGTGTGCGGGACGACGGCCTCGCCGACGTGACCGGCGGAGAGGTCGATCTCGGCCTCGCCGTACTTGTTGGTCCGCTGGTGGGGCAGCGCCGCCACGGTCGCGAGGTGGGCGGCGAGCGAACCGGCCCGCTCCGCGAGGTTCCGCACGTCGTCCCGGGTGAGCTCCAGGACCGTACAGGCGGTGGCCGCGCGGGCGCTCCACTCCCAGGTGGCCTCCGGGTCGACGAGGGCGATGTCGCCGAAGTGGGCGCCGTCGGCGAGGACACCGAGGACGGCCTCGTCGCCGTACGGCCCCTCACCGACCTGCTCGATCCTGCCGTGCGCGAGGAGGTGGACCCGGTCGGTCGGCTCGCCCGCGACGGCGATCACCTCGCCGGCCGCGTACTCCCGCTGGCGGCAGCGGGAGGCCAGCTCGGCCAGGGCCTCCTCGTCCTCGTAGCCGCGCAGGACGGAGAGTTCGCCGAGTTCGGCGGGAATGACCGTGACGCGCTCTCCGGTCTGGACGAAGGTGACCTTGCCGTCCCCCACGGAGTAGCTGAGCCTCCGGTTCACCCGGTACGTACCGCCCTGCACCTGGACCCACGGCAGCGCCCGCAGCAGCCACCGCGAGGTGATCTCCTGCATCTGCGGCGCCGACTTGGTGGTCGTGGCGAGGTTCCGCGCGGCGGCGGTGCCGAGACTCTGCTGCGGGGCCTGCTGCTCCGCGCGTACGTCGTCGCCAACCGAACCAACGGACATGGAACTCCCTCTCGTATGACTGACTTGCGACTCAAGCCTTTCAGCACGGAGCGTGTCCGCGCCATTACACATTCGGGTGGGACTGTTCGACGATCTTCGGGGCATGTCACGTGATTTCCATCCGAACAGCGGAGTCCCGGACGTCACGGCGGGCGGTGTCCGGATCGGCTCGCACACGGCCCGAACGGATGGCAGCGGAGTGCCGGACTCCGGTACTCCGGAAGCTCACCCCGTTCTCCGGAGGGAGTCGGTCATGTCCACACCCATGTCCGCGAGCAGGTTCCGCAGCGCGCTGCGCGACGAGGGCCTCGCGCTCGTCGAGGTCGGCGACTGGTCCACCCACAACCGCAACCACAAGGGCCCCTGGGGCCCGGTGCACGGCGTGATGATCCACCACACCGTGACCCGCGGCACCGCGAGCACCGTACGGATCTGCCGGGACGGCCACGCGGCCCTGCCGGGTCCGCTCTGTCACGGCGTGATCGCCAAGAACGGCACCGTCCACCTCGTCGGCTACGGGCGCGCGAACCACGCGGGGCTCGGCGACGACGAGGTGCTCCGGGCGGTCATCGCCGAGCGGCGTCTGCCACGGGACGACGAGGCCACCACGGACGGCAACCGCCACTTCTACGGCTTCGAGTGCGAGAACCTCGGGGACGGCGAGGACCCGTGGCCGAAGGTCCAGCTGGACGCCATCGCGAAGGCGGCGGCCGCCCTGTGCCGGGTGCACGGCTGGACGCACCGCTCGGTCATCGGGCACCTGGAGTGGCAGCCCGGGAAGGTCGATCCGCGCGGCTTCACGATGGCTTCGATGCGGGAGCGGGTCGCCGACCTGCTGCGCTGAGCGGCCGGGAGGCCGGACCGGCCGGGAGGAATCTCGCGCGCCGCGCGCGGCCCGGACCGGTCGCATCCCGCGCGCGTGCGGCCGGGACAATGGCCGGGTGAACGCGTCCGACCTCTCCCGTCTGCGGCCCCGGCTCCCCTCGCCCCTGGAGCCGGTGGAGGACGACCGCTTCACCCGGCGCGGGCTCACGCTGCTGCTCAAGCGCGAGGACCTCATCCACCCCGACCTCCCGGGCAACAAGTGGCGCAAGCTCGCCCTCAACCTGGGCGCGGCGGACGGGCGTCCGGTCCTCACCTTCGGCGGCGCGTACTCCAACCACCTGCGGGCGACGGCGGCCGCCGGCCGGCTGCTCGGCTTCCCCACGGTCGGCGTCGTCCGCGGCGACGAGCTGGCCGGGCGCCCGCTCAACCCCTCCCTCGCGCGGTGCGCGGCGGACGGGATGCGTCTGGAGTTCGTGGACCGGGCCACGTACCGCGCGAAGAACGACCCGGCGGTCCTCGCGGCGCTCCTGGAACGGGCCCCCGCGGGCGCGTACGTGGTCCCGGAGGGCGGCAGCAACGCGCTCGCCGTCCGGGGCTGCGTGGAGCTGGGCCGTGAGCTCGCCGGGGCGGCGGACACGGTCGCCGTCGCCTGCGGCACGGGCGGCACCCTCGCGGGCCTCGCGGCCGGCCTCTCCCCCGGGCAGCGAGCCCTTGGCGTCCCGGTCCTCAGGGGCGGGTTCCTGGGCGGGGAGGTCCGCGCCCTCCAGGAGGCGGCGTTCGGCGGTCCGCGGGGCGACTGGACGCTGGACGAACGCTTCCACGGCGGAGGGTACGCGCGCACGCCCCCGGCCCTCGAGGCCTTCGCACGTGACTTCGAGGCGCGGCACGGACTCGCCATCGAGCGGCTGTATGTGGCCAAAATGCTCCACTGCCTCACGGTCCTGGCGGAGGAGGGCGCGTTCCCGGCGGGTACCCGGCTCGCGGCTGTGGTGACGGGCGCCCCCTAGGAGCCCCCAGGAGCCTCCCAAGCGCCCCCGGCGGGCCCTGGAAGGGCCCTTCAGCCGTCCGTCTCCTCGCGGTAGGCGGCGGCCTCCTCCAGGTCCAGCCGGCGGAGCAGGGTCCGCATCATCTCGTCGTCGATCCGCCGCGCGTCGCGCAGCCGTACGAAGACCTCCCGCTCGGCGTCGATCATCTCGCGCGAGAGCCGCCGGTAGGTGTCGTCCGCGGTCTCCCCCGTGGCCTCGTTCACGGCTCCCAGCCGCTCCCAGACCGCGTTGCGACGCCGCTCCAGAACCGTGCGCAGCCGGTCCGCGAGGGGCTGCGGCAGGGCGTTGCGCCCCTCGGCGAGGAGCGCGTCGAGGCGCTCCTCGGCGGCCCGCGAGGCCTCGCTCTGCGCCTGCGCCTCGGCCAGCGTCTCGGCGTACGTGTCCCGCCCGGGAAGCTTCAGGAGCCGGATGAGGGGCGGCAGGGTGAGGCCCTGCACCACGAGGGTGCCGATGACGGTGGTGAAGGTCAGGAAGAGGACGAGGTTGCGGGCGGGGAACTCCTCGCCGTCGGCGACGACGGGGATGGAGAAGGCGATGGCGAGGGAGACCACGCCGCGCATGCCGGCCCAGCCGACGACGAGCGGCGCCCTCCAGTCCACTCCGGGTTCCCGTTCCCTGACGCGGGCGGAGAACCAGCGGGGCAGGAAGGTCGCGGGATAGACCCAGACGAACCGGACGACGACCACGGCGACGAAGACCCCGACCGCGTACCAGGCCGCCTCGCCGATCCCGTACTGCCCGAGGCCCTGGACGACGTACGGCAGCTGGAGGCCGATCAGGGCGAAGACGGCGGACTCCAGGACGAAGGCGACCATCTTCCAGACGGCCTCCTCCTGGAGCCGGGTCGCGAAGTCGACCTGCCAGGCCCGGTGGCCGAGGAAGAGGCCGACCACGACGACGGCGAGCACTCCCGAGGCGTGGACCTCCTCGGCCGCCGCGTAGGCGACGAAGGGGATGAGGAGGGAGAGCGTGTTCTGGAGGAGGGAGTCTCCGAGGCCCCGGCGCAGCCAGTGGATCGGGACCATGAGGACCAGGCCGACGCCGATGCCGCCGAGCGCCGCGAGCGCGAACTCGCCGATGCCGCCGGCCCAGCTCACGCCCTCGCCCACGGCCGCCGCGAGGGCGACCTTGTAGGCGGTGATGGCGGTGGCGTCGTTCACGAGGGACTCGCCCTGGAGGATCGTGGTGATCCGGTGGGGCAGGCCGAGCTTGCGGGCGATGGCGGTGGCGGCGACCGCGTCCGGCGGGGCGATCACCGCGCCGAGCACGAGGGCGGCGGTGAGCGGCAGGTCGGGGACGAGGACGTACGCGAGCCAGCCCACGGCCACGGTGGCGAAGAGGACGTACCCGACGGAGAGCAGGGCGACGGGCCGGATGTTGGCCCGCAGGTCGAGGTACGAGGAGTCGAGGGCGGCGGTGTAGAGGAGCGGCGGCAGGATCAGCGGCAGCACGATGTGCGGGTCGAGGGTGTAGTCGGGCACCCCGGGGACGTACGAGGCGGCGAGGCCGGCGGCCACGAGGAGCAGCGGAGCGGGCACCGGGGTCCTGCGGGCGAACCCCGCGATCGCGGCGCTCGCCGCCACCAGTGCCACCAGCTGCAGTGCGTCCATGCCCGTCCCCGTCCTGAGCCGCAACGTAACCTGGCCATCATGAGCGAGTGCCCGCACCTTGCCGAAATGCCGCGCCCCGAACCGGCGCCGCTGGCCGACACCTGTCCCGAGTGCCTGGCGGACGGTACGCATCCGGTCCAGCTGCGGCTCTGTCTGAGCTGCGGACACGTGGGCTGCTGCGACTCCTCGGCGGGGCGGCACGCGACGGGGCACTTCTCCTCGACCGGGCATCCGCTGATGCGGACCTTCGAGCCGGGCGAGGCCTGGCGCTGGTGTTTCGTGGACGGCTCGATCGTCTGAGAACCCTTCGTACCCGCTTGCCCCGAATTGTCATGCCGGTTCGATCCTCCGACCGTACGACCGTCCGGCGATTCGGCCGTCCGGCGATTCGGGCGCACCCCGGCTGGGTACGTCACCCCTCCGCCGGTCGCGCGTTTCCGACCTCCGCAGACTCCCGCCCACCGTCCGCATCCATGGGCCTACCATGGGTGATGATCGGCGGCCGGGGGGTCGACGGGGGTGGGAAGTTCGCGGCGACACGGCGGGACGGATCGCGATAGCGTCACGGCGGACCGCGCAGCCCCCTGCGTACCGCCCGGTTCGGAGGTCTCCCCCTCCGAACCCCGAATGAGCTTGTGCCACCTTGGAGGTGAGGGTGTCCCAGATCGCAGGCGAGCCCGGGACCCAGGACTTCGTGGAAGTCCGGCTGCCCGCTGCGGGTGCCTATCTGTCCGTGCTGCGTACGGCCACGGCCGGCCTCGCGGCGCGCTTGGACTTCACCCTCGACGAGATCGAGGACTTGCGGATCGCGGTCGACGAGGCCTGCGCCATCCTGCTCCAGCAGGCCGTGCCGGGGTCCGTACTCAGCTGTGTCTTCCGGCTGGTCGACGACTCCCTCGACGTGACCGTCTCCGCCCCGACGACCGACGGCCGGGCGCCCGAGCGGGACACCTTCGCCTGGACGGTGCTGTCGGCGCTGGCCGGGAAGGTGGAGTCGTCGGTGGCCGACGACCGTACGGTCTCGATCAGCCTGTACAAACAGCGCGGCGCGGGGCCAGGCCCGGCGTGAGGAGCGGGGACGCGACGGCCGGCATCCCTGAGCAGCAGGCGCGGCCGCATGAGGTCGCTACGGAGCAGGCGGACCAGATGATCGAGCACGAGCAGCACCACGAGGTTCCCGAGACACCAGGTGTCCCCGAGGCCCCCCGAAGCCCCGCGAGTGCGAGCGGCTCCCCCGAGGCCTCCGCGACCTCCCTGACCTCCGGGGCTGCCGCCGAGGGGCCGGAGTCGGACGGATCGGACGGATCGGACAGGCCCGACGAGACCGAGGCGCCGGACGGGTCGCGGGCTGCGGAGACGGCGGGGAAGGCCTCGGACGGCGAGGAAGCCGACGGCGAGGCCGAAGAGGTCCCGGACGCCGCCCCCATCGCCCGGGACCCGCACGACAGGAACGGCGCCCGCGCCCTCTTCGTGACGCTGCGCGAGCTGCCGGAGGGCTCCTCCGAGAAGGCGGAGCTGCGCAACCGGCTGGTTCGGATGCACCTGCCGCTGGTGGAGCACCTGGCCCGGCGCTTCCGCAACCGCGGGGAGCCGCTGGACGACCTGACCCAGGTGGCGACGATCGGCCTGATCAAGTCGGTGGACCGGTTCGACCCGGAGCGCGGGGTCGAGTTCTCGACGTACGCGACCCCCACGGTCGTCGGTGAGATCAAGCGCCACTTCCGTGACAAGGGCTGGGCGGTCCGGGTGCCGCGCCGGCTCCAGGAGCTGCGGCTCTCGCTGACCACGGCGACGGCGGAGCTCTCCCAGCAGCACGGCCGCTCGCCGACGGTGCACGAGCTGGCCGAGCGGCTCGGGATCTCGGAGGAGGAGGTCCTCGAGGGCCTGGAGTCGGCGAACGCCTACTCGACGCTCTCCCTGGACGTCCCCGACACGGACGACGAGTCGCCGGCGGTGGCGGACACCCTGGGCGCGGAGGACGAGGCCCTGGAGGGGGTCGAGTACCGGGAGTCGCTCAAGCCGCTCCTCGAGGACCTGCCGCCCCGGGAGAAGCGGATCCTGCTGCTGCGCTTCTTCGGGAACATGACCCAGTCGCAGATCGCGCAGGAGGTGGGCATCTCGCAGATGCACGTCTCCCGGCTGCTCGCCCGGACCCTCGCGCAGCTGCGGGAGAAGCTGCTGGTGGAGGAGTAACCCTCGTCAGGCCTGCCGGCCGGGGCGCCGGATGCCGAGCGCCTCGGTCGTGGCCGGGTTCACCAGGAGGACGAGCCCGGTGACGGCCAGGACGCCGAGGACGACGCCGGCCGGGATCATCGCGCTGTTCGCCTGGAGCATCTGCCAGGCGACCGGCAGGGCCAGGATCTGGGTGATCACGGCCGGGCCACGGCTCCACGAGCGGCGCAGCCAGAGGCCGCGGGCGGCGGCGAGCGGGATCAGACCGAGTGCGACGAGCGTCACGGCGCCGGTCAGGGCACCGGCGAGGTCGCCGGACGCCCGGGTCAGCGCGTCCACCAGCATGTAGACGCCCCCGGCGACGAGTCCGAGGGCCTCGATGCCGGCCACGGCCGCCGCGGCGGCGAGACGGGCGGGACGGGGGGTCTGCTCCGTACTGCTCATACAAGGCAGGGTATCGGGGGGCCGCCGGGCTCGACGGGCGGGCTCGACGAGCGGCGCACCGGCGGTCGCCGGGGCCGGAGGCCGGGGCCGGAGGCCGGCGGGACGGTCGGGACTGGGCCCGGTACCGCCGGGTAGGTACGCTGAAGCCCATGCGCGCACTTCTCGTGGTCAATCCGGCAGCCACCACCACCAGTGCCCGCACCCGTGACGTGCTCATCCACGCGCTCGCGAGCGAGATGAAGCTGGAGGCGGTCACCACCGAGTACCGCGGGCACGCGCGGGACCTGGGCCGGCGGGCCGCCGAGGCCGGCAACATCGACCTCGTGGTGGCCCTCGGCGGAGACGGCACGGTGAACGAGGTCGTCAACGGGCTGCTGCACGGCGGGCCCGACCCCGACCGCCTGCCGAGCCTCGCGGTGGTTCCCGGAGGCTCGACCAACGTGTTCGCCCGTGCCCTCGGACTGCCGAACGACGCCGTGGAGGCGACCGGCACCCTGCTCGACGCGCTGCGTGAGCGGCGGGCACGCACAGTGAGCCTCGGGCTCGCCTCGGGGACACCGGGCACGGAGGACGAGTCGGTGCCGTCCCGCTGGTTCACCTTCTGCGCCGGCCTCGGTTTCGACGCCAGCGTCATCGGCCGGGTCGAACAACAGCGGGAGCGCGGGAAGAGATCCACGCACGCCCTCTATCTGCGCCAGGTGGTGCGCCAGTTCCTCGACGAACCGAACCGCCGACACGGCACGATCACCCTGGAGCGCCCCGGCGCGGAGCCGGTCGAGGACCTCGTCCTCTCCATAATCTGCAACACCTCCCCCTGGACCTACCTGGGCAATCGCCCGGTGTACGCGTCCCCGGAGGCTTCCTTCGAGACCGCGCTCGACGTGCTCGGACTGCGCCGTCTCTCCACCCCGGCGGTGGCCCGTTACGCCACCCAGCTGCTCACCTCGACCCCGGAGCGGGGCCCGCGAGGCAAGCACGCGACCTCTCTGCACGACCTGACCGACTTCACCTTGCATTCGAAGGTTCCCCTCCCCCTCCAGATGGACGGAGACCACCTCGGACTGCGGAGAAGCGTGTCGTTCACAGGCGTACGCCGTGCACTGCGTGTGATTGTGTGAGTGGAAGGGCCCAAAGTCCTTTCACTCGAACGTTTAGGCGCGCATCCACCCCTTAGAAGTACGGCTGTGACCTAGCCGACACCGAGGAATCAAAAAAAACTTTCCGGAAGGGGTTGTATCCGCTGCCGAGGTTTGCGAGTCTCTTCTTGGCGATCGGGACGGCCCGCAAGACCGGCCTCCACTGAGAGCCAGAACCCCTCCTCAGTCCAAGGACCACGCCAGTTGATCTGGCAGTCGGCCCTTCCCTTGCGGGGGGATTCGTGAAAGCGTTCACATTCACAAGCAATCGCACATACCAAGAGAGGTAGCAGCCATGGACTGGCGTCACAACGCCGTTTGTCGTGAGGAAGACCCCGAGCTGTTCTTCCCCATCGGCAACACCGGTCCTGCGCTGCTGCAGATCGAGGAAGCCAAGGCCGTCTGCCGCCGCTGCCCCGTCATGGAGCAGTGCCTGCAGTGGGCGCTCGAGTCCGGCCAGGACTCCGGCGTCTGGGGTGGCCTCAGCGAGGACGAGCGCCGCGCGATGAAGCGCCGTGCCGCTCGCAACCGGGCGCGTAACGCCAGCGCCTGACGCCCACCGACAGCCTGAGGCCGGCGGCGCGTACATCGCGTACGCAATCACCGCCCTTGAGCCGCAGCGCGCAGCAGTAACCCACAGCATTCGAGCCCCGGACCGATCTCCTTCGGTCCGGGGCTCGCTGCTGTCCACCGCCGCGTGACCGCCCCTGCCGGGCGGCCACTTCTGCCGCGTGACTACTTCTGCGGCTGTACGGGGATGTCGAGGACCACCTTCGTACCGCGCTCGGCGCCCGGCAGCATGTCGAAGGATCCGCCCAACTCCCCTTCCACCAGGGTCCGTACGATCTGGAGGCCGAGGTTGCCGGCCCGCTGCGGGTCGAAGCCCTCGGGCAGGCCCCGGCCGTCGTCCCGGACCGTGATCAGGAGCCGGGCGTCGGCCCTGGGCTCGCCGCGGACGGCGGTGACCTCGACGGTGCCCTCGTCGCCCGGGGCGAACGCGTGCTCCAGGGCGTTCTGCAGGACCTCGGTGAGGACCATGGAGAGCGGGGTGGCGACCTCGGCGTCGAGAATGCCGAAGCGGCCGTTGCGCCGGCAGGTCACCCGGCCCGGGGAGATCTCGGCCACCATCGCGATCACCCGGTCGGCGATCTCGTCGAACTCCACCCGCTCGTCCAGGTTCTGAGACAGCGTCTCATGGACGATGGCGATCGAACCGACGCGCCGCACCGCCTCGTTGAGGGCCTCGCGGCCCTGGTCGGAGTCCATCCGGCGGGCCTGGAGGCGCAACAGGGCGGCCACCGTCTGGAGGTTGTTCTTCACCCGGTGGTGGATCTCCCGGATGGTGGCGTCCTTCGTGATCAACTCGCGCTCGCGGCGGCGCAGTTCGGTGACGTCCCGGAGCAGGACGAGCGAACCGATGCGGGTGCCCTTCGGCTTGAGCGGGATCGCCCGCAGCTGGATCACCCCGCCGTTCCCCTCGACCTCGAACTCGCGCGGCGCGTAGCCGGAGGCGAGCGTGACCAGGGCCTCGTCCACGGGGCCGCGGGAGGGAGCGAGTTCGGCGGTGATCTGGCCGAGGTGCTGGCCGACGAGGTCGGCGGCGAGACCGAGCCGGTGGTACGCGGAGAGGGCGTTGGGCGAGGCGTACTGGACGATGCCCTCGGCGTCCAGGCGGACGAGTCCGTCGCCGGCCCGCGGCGAGGAGTCCATGTCGACCTGCTCGCCGGGGAACGGGAAGGACCCGGCGGCGATCATCTGCGCGAGGTCGGAGGCCGACTGGAGGTAGGTCAGTTCGAGCCGGGAGGGGGTACGGACGGTCAGCAGGTTGGTGTTGCGGGCGATGACGCCGAGGACCCTGCCCTCGCGGCGGACGGGGATGGACTCGACCCGTACCGGAACCTCCTCGCGCCACTCCGGGTCGCCCTCGCGGACGATCCTGCCCTCGTCGAGCGCGGCGTCGAGCAGCGGACGGCGGCCGCGCGGCACCAGGTGGCCGACCATGTCGTCCTGGTACGAGGTGGGGCCGGTGTTGGGCCGCATCTGGGCGACGGAGACGTACCGCGTACCGTCGAGGGTCGGGACCCAGAGGACGAGGTCGGCGAAGGAGAGGTCGGAGAGCAGTTGCCACTCCGACACCAGCAGATGGAGCCACTCGAGGTCGGAGTCGCTCAGGGCGGTGTGCTGGCGCACGAGGTCGTTCATGGAGGGCACGGTGCGAGCGTACCCGTGGAATAAAGGGCCGGTGAACCTGGATCTCTGCGGCTTCGTACTGGAGGATGGGCCAGGAAGCACCGCGTTCCTGTGGATGGACAGACAAGAATGGTCTAGTCCACAATGAACGCAACAGAGCCTCCATCCTCCCCGCACAGGAGGATGGAACGAGGTACCCGACGCTCTCTGCCCTGACTGCGTCGAGACCTCCCACAACGGCCGAGGGACCGCACACCCCCGGCCGGATGCAACTCCGGGCTGCGGTGCCGGGCGGGCTGAGGGTCCCGCCAGGCGCCGCGGCCCGCGGGTGCTCCCCCCTTTCCTCTCCCCTTCCGCCGCTCTCGCGCGGCTCCGCCCGGCTTCACTCCCCCGGCGGCCACGCCCGCATCGCCGCCTCGGCCACCGTCGCCAGCTCCCCCGCCGTCGCCCCGTCACGGGCCTGCTGGGACATCCCCTGGAGTACGGCCCCGCTGAAGCGGGCCAGCGCGTGGGCGTCGGTGTCGGCCGGCAGTTCGCCCGCCTCGACGCCACGGCGGATGCGGGCCTCGAAGGACGCCAGATTGGCGTTCCTGCGCGCCCTCAGGGACTCCTCGACCTCGGGGGTCGAGCAGTTGGTCGCGGCGGAGATCATCAGGCAGCCGCGGGGGTGGCCGGGCTCCGTGAAGAGCTCGGCGGCCTCGCTCAGGACCCGGCCGAGGGCACCGCGGGCGGTGGGCTCCTCCGCGAAGGCGCGGCCGCCGTACGCGCCGTACGAGGTGGCGTACGCCTCGACGACCTCCTCGAACAGCGTCTTCTTGTCGCCGAAGGCCGCGTAGAGGCTGGGGGCACTGATGCCCATGGCGCGGGTGAGGTCGGAGACGGAGGTCGTCTCGTAGCCGTGTTCCCAGAAGGCCATCGTGGCCTGCTCCAGGGCGGTGAGCCGGTCGAAGGAACGGGGGCGGCCGCGGGGTGTCGTCACCATGGAGTGAATTCTATAGCGCCCGCTACGGAAGTGGGATACGGTCTTTCCATAGCGACCGCTACAGAAATAGGGGGAGTGTCGTCATGGGCGTGCCCGAAGGAAAGAACGCAGCGAGGACCGTGGAGAGCACCGCGGGGAGGGCCGCGGAGAAGACGACCGGAGAGCCGTCGGGAAAGCTGGCCGGGAAGACCGCGCTGGTGACGGGCGCCGGCCGGGGCATCGGGCGCGGGATCGCCGAGCGGCTCGGCCGCGAGGGGGCCCGGATCGCGGTGCACTACGGGAGCAACGAGGCCGCGGCGAAGGAGACGGTCGCGGCGATCGAGGAGGCGGGCGGCGAGGCGTTCACGCTCGGCCAGGAGCTGGGGACACCCGGGGACGCGGCGGCCCTCTGGGAGGCGTTCGACACGGCCGTGGGCGGCGGGGGCCTGGACATCCTGGTGAACAACGCGGGGATCACGGCCTCGCAGCCCTTCGCGACGCTCACCGAGGAGGAGTACGACCGGGTCTTCGCGGTCAACACCAAGGCGCCGTTCTTCCTGGCCCGGCTGGGCGCGGAGCGGCTGCGGGACGGTGGCCGGATCATCAACGTCTCGACGGGGCTGACCAGGACGGCGGTCATGCCGGAACTGATCGCGTACTCGATGTCGAAGGCCGCGCTCGACGTCTTCACCCGAGACCTGTCGAAGGTCCTCGGGCCGCGCCGGATCACGGTCAACGCGGTGGCCCCGGGGATCGTGGACACGGACATCAACGCGGCCTGGCTGCGGAGCGGCGACGAGGCCTGGGCGGGGGCGGCGGCCCTCTCGGCGCTGGGCGGGGTCGGCACTCCGGCGGAGATAGCGGACGTGGTGGCCTTCCTTGCCTCCGACGACGCCCGCTGGGTGACGGGCCACTGGATCGACGCGACGGGCGGCTCGCTGACCTGAGCGCGAGCGGCCGGTCCGGTCCGAGCGGCCTCGCGGCAGCGGCCCGGGGCGAGTGGTTCGGGGCGGTGAAGGCGGGGGTGGGGCGGCTGTTGGGGTTCGAGTGGCTGGTGGGACCGGGGCGGTCGACGATGGAGTCGACGGGGGCGTCCGGGGGGCGGAACGGCATGAGGGGAAGGCCCCTCCTCTGCTAGATTTGCCCTTAGATTGGTCTATACCACACGACCCCTCACCAGCCCCTCACCAGATCGGCAGGCACAGCGTGGAAGTTGTCATCGTCAAGGACGCCAAGGCGGGCGGCGAGCTCATCGCGGACGGCATCGCCGGCCTCCTGCGCCGTAAGCCCGACGCGCTGCTCGGCGTGGCCACGGGCTCGACTCCGCTGCCCATCTACGAGGCCCTGATCGCCCAGGTCACGGCCGGCTCCGTGGACGCCTCGCGGGCTCGGATCGCCCAGCTGGACGAGTACGTCGGCCTGCCCTCGGGTCACCCGGAGTCGTACCGCTCCACCGTGCTCCGCCAGGTCGTCGAGCCGCTCGGCCTCTCCCCCGAGGCCTTCATGGGACCCGACGGCTCCGCCGAGGACGTCCAGGCGGCCTGCGAGGCGTACGACAGGGCGCTGGCCGAGGCCGGTGGCGTGGACCTGCAGATCCTCGGCATCGGCACCGACGGGCACATCGGCTTCAACGAGCCCTGTTCCTCGCTCGCCTCCCGCACCCGGATCAAGACGCTCACCGAGCAGACCCGCGTGGACAACGCCCGTTTCTTCGACGACGACATCGAGCAGGTGCCGCACCACGTCATCACCCAGGGCATCGGCACCATCCTGGAGGCCCGTCACCTGGTGCTGCTCGCCACCGGCGAGGGCAAGGCCGAGGCGGTGGCGCAGACGGTGGAGGGTCCGGTGGCGGCGCTCGTGCCGGCCTCCGCGCTCCAGCTGCACCCGCACGCCACGGTCGTGGTGGACGAGGCCGCCGCCTCCAAGCTGAAGCTCGCGGACTACTTCCGCCACACCTTCGCGAACAAGCCCGCCTGGCAGGGTATCTAGGCCCGAAGCGTGAAGGGGCCCGGCACCTGTCCAGGTGCCGGGCCCCTTCACGTACGGGTGCGGGAGCGCGGTCAGGCGCGGGTCCCGACGACCGCCTCCGCGGCCGCGCGGCCGCAGACCCGGGCCGCGCCGTGCGTGGCGATGTGCAGGGCCCCACGGGGCTCCGCCTCGTTGAGGCCCATCTCGACCACGACGGTGTCGGGGCGGGCCGCGACCAGGCCGTCCAGGGCCTCGGTCATCCACGGGTGCCGGTGGGCGTCGCGTACCACCGCCACGATCCGCCGCTCCCCCGCGGCGGCCAGGACGCCGTCCACGGAGGGCTCGTCGTAGGAGCCCGTCTCCGTGCCGGGGAGCAGCCGCTCCAGCTCCGCCGCGACACCCCAGGGCGTCTCGTCACCGACCGCGAAGTTCGCGACCGGAGTGAAGGAGGCCACGTAGGGAGCGCCGGCCATCGGTGTGTACGGCCGCTCCCCCCGGGTCACCTTCAGGGCCCTGCGGGCCGCCACGAGTCCGATGCCGGCACCGGGCGCGGTCCCCTCCTGCACTGCCGCGCCCGGCACCGTCTCAGCCCCGCCCCTCGCCCGGTGCGCCTGGGTCCAGGCCGCCAGGGCGCGCACGCGCGCCGCGGCGTCGGCCAGCCGCTCCTCGGGCAGTTCACCGGTCCGTACCGCGTTGACGAGCGCGTCGCGCAGTCGCAGCACGGTGTCCTCGTCGCACAGCCCGCCGCCGACGCAGATGGCGTCGGCGCCCGCGGCGATGGCGAGGACGGATCCGCGCTCGATGCCGTACGTCGCCGCGACGGCCCGCATCTCCATGCCGTCGGTGACGATCAGCCCCTCGAAGCCCAGTTCCTGGCGGAGCAGACCGGTGAGGATCTGCGGGCTCAGGGTGGCCGGGCGGCCGGGGTCGAGCGCGGGAAGCAGAATATGCGCACTCATGACCGCTTTGGTACCCGCGGCGACGGCAGCGCGGAAAGGTACCAGCTCACGGGTGTGCAGTGTGGCGAGGTCCACATCGATCCGGGGCAGCGCGTCGTGCGAGTCGACGTTCGTGTCGCCGTGTCCGGGGAAGTGCTTCGTGCAGGCCGCGACCCCGACACCCTGGAGGCCGTCGACGTACGCCACGGTGTGCCGGGCGACCAGGTCCGGGTCGGGTCCGAAGGACCGGACGCCGATGACCGGGTTCTCGGCGTTGGAGTTGACGTCGGCGGAGGGCGCCCAGTTGAGGTCGACGCCGCACGCGGCGAGCCGGCGGCCCAGCTCGCGGGCCACGGCCCGGGTGAGCTCGACGTCGTCGACGCTGCCCAGCGCGTAGTTGCCGGGGAAGGACGAGCCCTGCTTGACCTCGAGGCGGGTGACGTCCCCGCCCTCCTCGTCGATGGCGACGAGGACGTCGTCCCGCTCGGCCCTCAGCTGCGCGGTGAGCGCGGTGAGCTGTTCGGTGCCGGCGATGTTCCGCCCGAACAGGCCGACCGACGACAGGCCCTCACCGATGCGGCGGAGCAGCCAGTCGGGTGCGGTGGTGCCGACGAAGCCGGGCTGGAGCACCGTGAGCGCGTCACGGGTCAGGGTGTCCGTGGCGTGTACGAGTGTGGTCATGGGGGAGCCCTTATCCCTTCACCGCGCCGGCGGTCATGCCGCCGACGGCCTTGCGCTGGAGGAAGAGGAAGACGACGAGCACGGGAAGTGCGAAGAGCGTGGAGGCGGCCATGGTGGCGCCCCAGTCGCTGCCGAACGCGGTCTGGAACTGGGTGAGCCAGAGCGTCAGGGTCTGCGACTCCTTGTCCTTGTTCAGCATGAGGATCATGGCGAACTCGTTCCAGGCGGTGATGAAGCCGAAGAGCGAGGTCGACATCAGGCCGGGGGCGAGCAGCGGGAAGATCACCTTGCGGAACGCCTGGGCCCGGGTGCAGCCGTCGATCTGCGCGGCCTCCTCCAACTCGACCGGGACGGCGGCGATGAAGCCGCGCAGGGTCCAGATCGTGAAGGGAAGGACCATCACGAAGTAGATGAGCGTGAGCATCGGGATGCTGTTCAGCATGTCGTTCTCACGGGAGATCATGTACATCGCGATGACCATGACCTCCCAGGGGGCCATCTGCGCCAGCATCACGACGAGGACGATGCCCTTGCGTCCCTTGAACCTCATGCGGGCGATCGCGAAGCTCGCTGCCAGGGCGACGAGGAGGGCGAGCACCACGGCACCGATGGTGACCGTGAGGCTGTTGGTGACGTACGTCCAGAACAGGTCGACGCCGGTCGCCGTCGTGTAGTTCTCGAACGTCGGCGTGAAGACGAAGACGGGGTCCTTCGTCATGATCTCGTGCTGCGGCTTCAGCGAGGACGAGAACATCCAGTAGACGGGGAAGACGAAGACGACCGCGAGGACGAGGGCACTGAGGTTCTTGGCGACCGCGCCGACGGTGAGCGGCTTCCTGGTGCGCAGCTTCTGCGGAGTCTCGGTGGTGGCGCTCACAGCTCCTCCTCCTGCTTCAGGATCAGGCGGAAGTAGAAGGACATGACCGCGATGAGCATCACGATCGTCAGGATGGAGATGGCAGCGGCGACACCGTAGTGGAACTGGCCGACGCCCTCGATGTAGGCGAAGACGGGAAGCGTCTCGGAACCTCGGTCGGGGCCGCCCAGGTTCATCGCGTAGACCTGTGCGAACGCCTTGAAGATCCAGATGATCTCCAGGAACGTGGTGATCATGAAGAAGGACTTCAGGTTCGGGAAGACCACGGCCCAGAAGGTCCTCCAGCCGCTCGCGCCGTCCATCTTGGCGGCCTCGTACAGCTCGGTCCCGACGGTGGTCAGGGCGGCGTACATGTTGAGGGCGACGAAGGGGACGGAGCCCCAGACGAGCAGGATCAGGACGATGACCAGGGTGGAGAAGCCGGTCTCGAACCAGTTGTGCTGCTCGTAGCCGGAGAAGCCCAGCGTGCGCATCAGCCAGTTGACGACGCCGAACTGCTCGTCGAAGAGCCAGCGGAAGACCGTGACGGAGGCGACGATCGGCATGGCCCAGGCGAACATCAGGGCCAGCGAGAGGAGCAGTCGCATCTTCTTGCCGAGGCGGTTCAGGAGCAGGCCGATGCCGGTGCCGATCGCCATGATGAGGGCGACGTTGACGGCCGTGAAGACGACGCTGCGGACGACGACGGTCCAGAAGTCCGGATCGCCGAGGAGGTCCGTGTAGTTGTCGAAGCCGATCCAGACCGACTCCCGGGTGATGAACTCCTTCCGGTTGATCTGCTGGAAGGAGAGGATCACGTTGCGGATCAGCGGGTAGAGCAGCAGCACCGCCATGGACAGCAGGGCGGGCGCGACGAGCAGGTACGGCAGCAGCCCGCCGGGCAGGGAGCGTCTGCCGCGTGGAGGCTGAAGGACTTCCTTCGGGCCCGAGGAGGGTGGCGGAGTCTGAGACTTCCCTGCCGCCCTCCCGGGCGCGTCCTGAGGATCGGCGGTCGCCGTTCCCTGGGAGTCCACGGTCATGGTCTTCTTCCTCGCGGTTCTGGGGCTCCCGCGCCCACCGGGGCGCGGCCCGGGGGCACGGGGGTGAGCTTGACGGAGGCGGTGGAGAGGGCCTTGGCCTCGGCGAAGGAGCCGGGGGCGGGCTTGACCTGAGCGGCGTC
>NZ_JBHXRW010000041.1:0-75487 GCF_042716635.1 Streptomyces sp. NPDC058664
TGTGTTTTGGTTTATTAGACACCGCTCCCGGGGGGCGGGGGTTGGGGGCGCCGGGTAGACCCGGCGCTCGTGCGCCGTGCGGCACCGCGGGGGGGGGCGCCCCCCCCGCGCGGCTGTCCCGTCGCCTGGTCCCTCTACACGGCGCAAGCCGTGATGAGCGAGGTGAGCGAGGCCACGTGGGTCGTGACAGCGGGTGCGTCCGGATGGCGCAGCGCGACGGCCGCGGCATAGCCGGGCGGCACCGCCACCGGGGCCAGCCTCCAGCCGTCGGGCCCTGGAGACTCCGTGCCGCCATGCCCTGGGCCCAGGCCGACGTGGACCGTGTCGGGGTCGACACCCAGGCCCGTGCCGATGCCCTTCAGATACGCCTCCTTGCGGACCCAGCACCGCAGGAAGGCGTCCGCGCGGCTGTTCTCCGGCACCCGGCCGATCGCGGCGCGCTCGGCCGGGTGCAGATGCGGCACCAGGCTCGTGTCCGGTACGGAGGCGGCTGCCTCCAGGTCGACGCCGACGGGCGTGCCGGCCAGGGCGCACAGGGCGATTCCGCAGGCGTGCGAGAGGGAGAAGTGGAGGTCGGGGGCGGTGGCCGCCTCCGGCCGTCCGTGCGGGCCGCCGCACAGCGGGCAGGCGGCGCGCCACAGTTGGACGGACTCGGGCGTCAGACCCAGCCGGGCTCCGAGGAGCACCCGCAGTCCCACATGGGAGACGAGGTACAGACCGCGGTCGGCGGGGCGCCGGAAGGCCGCCGCGCGCCGCCGCTCCTCAGGATCGAGGAGGTCCGCCATGCGCTCGGCGGCATTCACCTCGGCCGGGGCGGCGTGAAACCGCCAGATCTCCACGGCTCCCGCGTGCGGTCGGCCAGGACCCGGGGGAAAGCCGGGCGGGCCACCACTGTCGTCGTACTGCACAACTCTCCTGTCACCGCGCGTCCGTCGGGAATCGGGTGCGGACGTACGAGACGGCCGACCGCGCACGGACGCGCGCGACCGACCGTCCCGGTCCCTCCCCGTCGAGCTCAGCGGGCCAACGCTGCGGACTGCTCGTCCGGGGCGGACGTCAGGAACCTTCCCTCGGTCTCGGCCGCGGGGACCAGGAAGCGCGAGACGCTGCGCATCTTCTCGCGCGTCTCCTCCAGTTCACGCTCCGGGGTCGAGTGCGCCACGATGCCCGCGCCGGCCCGCATCCAGGTCCGCCCCTCATGGCGGTAGACACTGCGCAGCACCAGGGCGGCGTCGACCGTGCCGTCCGCGTCGACCGTGAGCACGGCACCACTGTAGAGCCCGCGGGGCCTGCGCTCGGCGCGGCGGATGAGCTCGCAGCCCTCGGCCTTGGGTATGCCGGAGGCCGTCACCGCGGGGAACAGGGCGCCGAACGCCTCCCACGCGGTCCTGCCCCGGGCCAGGGAACCGGAGAGACGGGAAGCCAGGTGCTGCACGCTGCCTCGCTCCTTGATCGACATGAAGTCGTCGACGACGACGGACTCCCTGGTGCAGACCTGTTCCAGTTCCTCCGCCACCAGGCGTACGGAGACCGCGTGTTCGAAGACTTCCTTCTCGTCGCGGTAGAGCTCGGCGCGGCGGCCGCGATCCGCGTCCGGGTCACCCTCCAGGGCGCGGGTGCCCGCCAGGGGCTGGGCGACGACATGGCCGTCCTCGCCCGTGACGCGGGCCACGATCTCGGGGCTGAAGCCGGCCGTCTCCCAGTCGCCGAGACGCAACAGGAACGAGCGGGCGGGGTCGTTGCCGCGGCGGCCTTCGAGGTAGGTGGCGGGCAGGTCGACGGGCGAGGTGACCGGCACGACGCGGGAGAGGATCACCTTGGTCAGGTTGCCGGCGCGGATCTCCTCCACGGCCGCCGCCACGGAGGCCCGGTAGAGGTCGGCGTCATGCTGCTCGACGTCGGCGGTCACCCGCCGGGCGCTGCCGACCGCGCCGCCGAGGGCGGACGCCGAGCGCACCCGCCGCTCCAGCGCGTCGAGGTCCTCGGGGTCCAGCACGCGCAGCAGGGCGCCACCGTCCTCGATCCGGACCTCGCGCCGGGGCACGGCGAGGTGGGCGAGCGGGGTGTCACCGGGCGCGGCGGGCAGGCCGTGCAGGGGGTAGCTCAGCTCGAACGCGGCCCAGCCGTAAGCCCGCCAGCCTTCGACCCGCACGGCGGCCAGGGCCTGGTCGAGCGCGTGGAGCACACCGCGGTCGGCGGGGAACTCGACCGGGTCGGCGTCGCCGAGGCGCAGGGTGGTCCCGCCGGAACGGACGACGACCGTGCCGTACTCGCCTTCCGCCCAGCCGATGGCGCCCCGGTTCTCGTAGAGGACGTAGGCGTCGGCCGAGGTCTCCGACAGTGCCGCCGCGGTGCTCAGCGCGTCGCCGGTCAGCGTGATGCGGCGCTCGTGGTAGGCAGGGGCGAAGGTCACGGCTTCTCTCTCTTTCCCGGAGTCGGATCGTCCGGCGTGGCGGGCGTTTCCCTCGTGGGGATCGGTGGGGCGGGACAGGTCGGCGGGTACGGCGGCGGGCGCGCCGGCCCCGTGGAGCGACCGCAGCACGTGGTCGATGACGGCGGGCCGCTCGGGGACCAGGTAGAAGTGGCCGCCGGGCAGGACGTGCGTCCCGCTCAGCCGGGTGGCGACCTCGCCCCAGCGCGGTGCGTCCCAGGTGGGGACGGATTCGTCCCGGTCTCCGAGCAGGACGTGCAGCGGGGTGCTGACGCGGGGGCGGAGCTCGGGGGCGTACCGGCCGATGACCTGGAAGTCGGCCCGGCAGGGCGGCAGGATCAGCTCCCGCGCCTCCGGGTCGTCGAGCAGCTCGTCCGGAGTTCCTCCGAGGCCGCGCAGGTACGCGACGATCTGGTCGTCGTCGTAGTCCCCCACGGGCGAGGGACGCTCAAGCAGACGACGGGGGCTCGGCCTGCCGGAGACGACGAGGGCGGCGGGGCGGGGCCCGCCGGACGCCTCCAGACGGCGGGTCACCTCGAAGGCGACCGAGGCGCCCATGCTGTGGCCGAAGAGCACGGTCGGCCGGTCGAGGACCGGAAGCAGTGCGGCGGTGGCGGCGTCCGCGAGCGCCGCCATGTCGGTCAGCGCGGGCTCCGCCAAGCGGCGTTCGCGGCCGGGGAGGACCACGGACAGCACTTCGACGTCGTCGGGCACGGCCCGGGCCCAGTCGCGGTAGAAGGCGGGGGCGCCCCCGGCCGGTCCGAAGCACACGATGCGTGCCGGGGCGTCCGGCCGGGGCGCGTACCGCCGGAACCAGGCGTCGGCCGCGGCGCCTGCCGCCGCGCCGGCGAGCGGCTCAGCCATCGGCGCGTTCCGGATCGCCCTCGGCATCGGCCAGTTGGGCGTCGATCTCCTCGTCCGACAGGGAGTCGATCTCCAGGTAGATCTCGGCGACGAGTTCGAGCCGGTCGTCGGCGTCGCGGACCGCGAGGGTCCGGGCGAGTTCCGCGACGGTGAGGGAGGAGAGGACGTCGTGGACGGACACGTCGTCGGTGTCGAGGGCCTCGCGCAGCTGTGCGGTGATCCGGGTGGCGAGGATGGAGTCGCCGCCGAGCTGGAAGTAGTCGTCCTGGCGTCCGACGCGGTCCGCGCCGAGGACACCGGCCCAGACCCGGGCGATGACCTCCTCCAGTGAGGACCGCGCCGCTTCGCGCTCGCCTTCCTTGGTCTGGGCGGCGAGCAGTTCGCGCAGTGCGCGGCGGTCGGTCTTGCCGTTGGCGGTCAGCGGCAGCTCGTCCAGGACGGCGATGGTGTCCGGCAGCATGTGGACGGGCAGCCGCTCGGCGGCCTCGGCCCTCAGGTCGTCCTCGTCGAGTCCCACGCCCGCGCCGGTGGCGACGACGGCGCACAGGCGCGGCGCGGGCCCGGTGCGGAGGACCAGGGCGGTGGCCTGGCGGACGGCCGGGTGCTGAGCCAGGGCGGCCTCGACCTCGCCGAGTTCGATGCGGAAGCCCCGTATCTTCACCTGGTCGTCGGCCCGCCCCAGGAACTCCAGGGCCCCGTCGGGCCAGTAGCGCGCGCGGTCGCCGGTGCGGTACCAGCGGTAGCCGTCGATCTCGACGAAGCGGTCGGCGGTCCGCTCGGCGTCGCCCCGGTAGCCGTCGGCCACCCCGGCACCGCCGATCCACAGCTCGCCCGCGACCCAGTCGGGGCAGTCGCGGCCCTGGGCGTCGACCACGCGGCAGCGGACGTTGCGCAGCGGGGTGCCGTACGGGACGCTCGTCCACCGCGCGGGCACCTCGCCGCCCACGACCTCCTGGATCGTGGAGTGGATGGCGGTCTCGGTGGTGCCTCCGAGGCCCAGGAAGCGGCAGCCGGGAACCTGGGCGCGCAGGCGTACGGGAAGGTCCACGCCGACCCAGTCGCCGCCGAGCAGCACCGCGCGCAGGCTGGTGCCCATCGGGTCGTGTTCGGCCGCGGTGAGCAGCATGTCGAGCAGGCTGGGCACGCAGTTGAGGACGGTGACGGCGTGCTGCCGGACAAGCCCGGTCCACGCGGTGGCGTCCTTGCGGGTCCGCTCGTCGACCGTGACGACGGCCCCGCCGACCGACAGGGGGGCGAAGACGTCGAAGACGGACAGGTCGAAGTCGAGGGCGGAGAGCGCGAGGGTGCGGTCGGCAGGACCGAGGCCGAGGCGTTCGACGAGGTCGTCGATGGTGTTGGCGGCGGCGCGGTGGGAGACCTCGACGCCCTTGGGCTCGCCGGTGGAGCCCGAGGTGAAGAGCACGTAGGCGACGTCTCGGGCGTCCGCGAAGAGCGGCGCGGCCAAGGGCTCGGTCCAGGCGGCGGCCTCGTCCAGCGGGAGGGTGGTGGCATCGCCGTCGGCGGCGCCGAGGACGACCTCGAATCCGGCACGGGCACGGATGGACTCGGCGCGGGCGGCGGGCTGTTCGACGCCGATCGGCACGTAGTGCGCGCCGGCGGCGTGGACGCCGAGGACGGCGACGAGCTGGTCGGGCCCCTTGGGCAGGCGGATCGCCACCGCGTCACCGAGATCGACGCCGCGTGCCCGCAGGGCCCCAGCCACCCGCAGAGCACGGTCGGCGAGTTGACCGTAGGTCAGGGTGGTCGAATCGGCGGCGAGGACGGCCGGGGCGTCCGGGGTGGTGGCGGCGCGGGCGAAGAACGCCTGGTGGAGCGGCTGTTCGGGCATGGGCCCGTCGGTGCGGTTCGTCTCGGCGCGCACGGCGAGCTGGGCTTCGGTGGCGAGCGGCCCCACGGGGACGTCCCAGGCGGTGCCGTCGGCCACCCTGCCCATCAGGTCGGTGAACGCGGCGAACATGGCCTCGGCGGTGCCGTCCGGGAAGGCGTCCGCGCGGACGTCCCAGTTGACGAGGAGGCCGTCGTGCAGCTCGGTGATCTGGGCGTCGAGGAGGACCTGCGGGCCCTGGGAGACGATCCACGCGGGTTCACCGAGGCAGCGCTCGACGTCCTGCCCGAACAACTCGCCGAGGTCGAGCGCGCTGGTGAAGACGACGGGGGCGAGGACCTGGGAGCCCTGTTCGCGGGAGAGGTCGCGCAGTACCTCTACGCCCGAGTACGAGGAGTGGGCGGCGGCGCGGTGCATCCGGTCCTGGGCGTCCCCGGCCCGTTCGGCGAAGGTACGGGTCTCGGTCAGGTCGACGTCGAGCATGATCGAGCTGGTGAAGTCGCCGACGAGGCGGTCCACGTCGGCGTGGAGCGGACGGCGGTCGAACATCGGGACGTTGAGCAGGAACCTGGGCTCGCCGCTCCACGCACCGAGGACCTCGGCGAAGGCGGTGGCGGCGGCGACCGCCGGGGTGACGGCGTGATGCCGTGCCTGGTCCGTGAGCCGGGCTCGCTGTTCGGGGCTGAGCCAGTGGTGGAGGCGGGTCACCCGGTGCACGGCGCCGCGCTCGGCCTCGGGGCGGGCGGGCAGGGTGGGGGCGCCGGGCAGCTCGCCGAGACGCTCGCGCCACCAGCGCACGTCCTGGTCGCGCGGCGGCTGGGCGCGGCGCTCGGCCAGGTACTGGGCGTAGGTGTAGTCCAGGGGCGGCAGGGGCCGCTCGGGGCGCTCGTAGAGGTGGACGAGGTCGGCGAGGAGAGTGCGGTAGCTGCGGGCGTCGGCGGCGAGCATGTCGACGTCGACGTGGACGCGGGTGCGGCCTTCGGGCAGCAGGGTGACGCGGATGTCGAAGACCTGCCCGGCCTCGACGTCGAGCAGCTGGTGCGACAGCTGTTCGCGGAGGCGGGTGGTCTGCTCCTCGACCTCGTGCCGGGAGGCGTCGCGCAGGTCGAGGACGGGGAGCGCGGTACCACCGGTCCACGCTCCGATGACCTGGCGGCCGTCGTCGAGGACGCGGGCGCGGAGCATGGGGTGGCGCTCCGCCAGCGCCGCGACGGCGGCACCGAGGCGGGCGGGGTCGACGCCGGAGCCGTCGAACTCCGTGTAGAGGTGGGCGGCCACCGCTCCGAGGGCCTGGGAGCCGCCGCGGCCGACCCAGTACGCGTGCTGCATGAGCGCCAGCGGAAACGGTTCTCCGTCCCTGGGCTCCGGGGAGACGGCGGTCGGCGCCGGGGTGGCGGCCGAGAGGGTGTCGTCGGACGCCGGGGCAGCGGCCGCGGCCGCGCCCTCCGCCTCGGTGAGCAGGTCGCTCCAGCCGGCCAGCGTGGGACGCCGTGCCAGGTCGGCGAAACCGATGTCCAGTCCTGTCCGTCGGCAGCGGTCCGCGATCCTCATCAGCTTGAGCGAGTCCAGGCCGAGTTCGATGAGGTTGTCCTGGTCGCCGGGGGTTTCGGCACCGGAGCCGAGCAACTCGGTGACCACACGCCGGAGGTCGTCGATCGACAGCATGAAGCGGCTTCTTCCTAGGGACGTCGTGTCGTGATGAGAGTCGCGTTCCGGGCGGTTGTGGGCATCCGGACCGTTCGGCGCGAGGATCGGTGAACCGTCCTCAAATCACCCTGAAGCAGACAGGAATGGACACCAGGAGCACCCTTTGCGGCTGGAGGTGTGCAACGACGGGACTTAGGTTAACCTAACCACACCTGTTTGTGGATGCCGGGAATACCCCCGGTCTCCGCGCCCCATGACGAGCGGAAACCAGCGAGGAGCGCCAGCCGCCCTCCGGCCACGAGAGTCGAGCCGAACGTGACCCCTATCGCCACCGAGCCTCCCTCGCCCCTGCCTTCGGGGTTGACACCGTGGCCCGCGGAGACCGCGGCCCGCTATGCGGCCTCCGGACACTGGGACGGCCGGACCCTCGGGGCCCTGCTCCGCGACTGGACGGCCCGGTACGGCGACCGCCTCGCGATCGCGGCCGGGCGGGAACGGCTCACCTACCGTCAGCTGGACGAGCGGGCCGACCGGATGGCCGCCGGTCTGGCGGACCTCGGCATACGCGCCGGCGACCGCGTCCTGGTGCAGCTGCCCAACACCGGAGCGTTCCCGGTCCTGTTCTTCGCGCTGGCCCGCCTCGGCGCGATCCCGGCCCTCACCCTGCCCGCGCACCGCCTCACCGAGATCGGCCACCTGGCCCGGCTCTCCGGGGCCGTGGCGTACGTCATCGCCGACGAGTACGCCGCCTTCGACTACCGGGAACTCGCCGCCGCCGTACAGGCCGAGGCGCCCGAGCTGCGGCACGTCCTGGTGGCCGGCGACCCGGGCCCGTACACCGCGCTCGCGAAGATCGACGCGGAGCCGCGCGACTTCCCCGAACCCGACCCGGCGGACGTCGCCCTGCTCCTCGTGTCCGGCGGGACCACCGGCGTCCCGAAGCTGATCCCCCGCACCCACAACGACTACGGGTACAACGCCCGCGCCAGCGCCGAGGCGTGCGAGCTGTCGGACGAGACGGTCTACCTCGCCTGTCTGCCCATCGCGCACAACTTCCCGCTGGCCTGCCCCGGCATGCTGGGGACCCTGTCGGTGGGCGGGCGTGTCGTGCTCTCCCCCTCCCCGGCGCCCGGCGACGTGTTCCCGCTGATCGAGGCGGAACGCGTCACGCACACCGCGCTCGTGCCGCCGCTGATCCCGCTGTGGATCGACGCGGCGGAGTGGGACCCCGCGGACATCTCCAGTCTCCGCGTCCTCCAGGCCGGCGGATCGAAGCTCTCGGCCGACCTGGCCCGCGCCATCCCCGACGCGCTCGGCTGCTCGGTGCAGCAGGTGTTCGGCATGGCCGAGGGCCTGCTCAACTACACCCGCCCGGACGACGACGCGGAGACGGTGGCCCTCACCCAGGGCCGACCGCTCAGCGCCGACGACGAGCTGCGCATCGTGGACGCGGACGGCCGGCCCGTCGCACCCGGCGAGCCCGGAGAGCTGCTGGTGCGCGGCCCGTACACGCTGCGCGGCTACTACCGCGCCCCCGAGGTCAACGCCACCGCCTTCACCCCCGACGGTTTCTACTGCTCCGGCGACCTGGTCCGCCGACTCCCGTCCGGACACCTGATCGTGGAGGGGCGGGTCAAGGACACCATCGACCGCAACGGCGAGAGCGTCTCCGCCGAAGAGGTCGAAGGCCATGTCACGGCCCATCCGCAGGTCCGGCGCTGCGCCGCCGTCGGTCTGCCCGACCCGGCCGGGGAGGGCGAGCGGATCTGCGCTGTGGTGGTCCCCAGCGGCTCGACGCCGACGGTCCAGGCGCTGCGGGCCTTCCTGCTGGAGCGCGGTGTGGCCGCCTTCAAGCTGCCCGACCGGGTGGAGACGGTCGCGGACCTGCCGCTCACCGCGATCGGGAAGATCGACAAGAAGGCCCTGCGCCGCATGCTCGCCGAGCGCGACGGGGCCTGACCCCACCGCGCACCGGCTTCCTCTCCTCGTACGGCCCCACCCCCGAGAAAGGCGTCACCCCATGACCAACCCCTTCGACGACGAGAACGGCTCCTTCCTGGTGCTGGTCAACGACGAGGGCCAGCACTCGCTGTGGCCGTCCTTCCGGACCGCGCCCGAGGGCTGGCGGACGGTCCTCGGTCCGGTGAGCCGCTCCGAGGCGCTGGCTCACGTCGAGGCCAACTGGACCGACCTGCGCCCGAAGAGCCTGATCGACGCTCAGTAGACCGGAAAAGCACAGCGGCCCCTGCCACGCGCGCGTGGCAGGGGCCGCTGTGTTCGACCGGGGCGAGCGTCACACCACGTTGGTGCGGGCGTTGCTCACGGTGGTGGCGAGGTCGTTCAGCACCTTGGTGAAACGCTGGTACGTGAACGGCGTCTCCGTCTGCCAGTCCGACACCTGGCCGGCCTTGACCGCCGGGCTGCCCTTCCACGTCGGATAGGCGCCGAGCTGCTGGTGCGTCAGACCGCCTTCGGGGCGGGCGTCCTCCAGTACCAGGTCGGCCTTGTAGCGGCCGGCCTCCTCCCAGCTGAGCGCCTCGAAGCCGGCCTCGGGCTTCGCCGGCTTGACGATGTCGAGGCCCAGCTGCTGGAAGTACTTCACGTCGCCGTGGAAGGTCGGGTCGGCGACGAAGAAGTTCTCCTTCGTGCCCGAGACCACCGCGACCGACAGGCCCTTCTTCGCCTGGGCGGCCGCGGTGACGCCCGCCGCGGCCTTCTCGAAGTCGGCCTTGGCCTTCTCGACCTCGGCGCTCTTCGGATCCGCGCCGAGCGCCGCGGCCAGCTCGCCGAAGCGCTTGACGGCGTCCGGCACGGCGACGCCCATCAGCTGGATGACGGCGACCGGGGCGACCTCCTCGACCTTCTTGTAGACCTCGTCCGGGATGTACCAGACCATCGGGCCGTAGGCGATGGTGACGATCAGGTCCGGCTTGAGGGAGATCAGCTTCTCCATCTGGAACTCGCCGAACGCCGTGCCGACCGAGGTGGTCTTCGACAGGTCGATGTTGCCGATCTGCGGGCTGGGCTTGCCGTCAGCGGTCTTCTGCGGGCCGAAGAGGCCGACCGGCTGGATGCCGAAGTCCCACAGGGCGGCGGCCGGGTGGGACTGCGCGACGATCCGCTCGGGCCGCTTGGGCAGCGAGATCTTCTTGCCCCGGTCGTCGGTGAAGGTCCACGGGCCGGAGGCGGACTTGTCGGAACCGTTCTTGCCGGGTTCCTTGCCCTTGTCCGAGTCGCCGCAGGCGGCCAGCAGTCCCGTGGCGGCGACCGCCCCGCCGAGGGCGAGGAAACGGCGGCGGTCCAGCGGGGCCGCCTGACCGGACTGGATGGCGGGAGTTCTGAAGAGGGGCATGACTGTCCTTCCGAGCGGGCGTGCCGCAGGTCGTGCAGGGTGAGCGGTGCGGGTGTTCGTGCTGGGGGATGGCGCGGTCGTGCGAGCGGTTGTGACGAGCGGATCGAGCGAGCGGATTCAGCGGGCGGTGACGGCCGGCTCGTGCCCGGCCCGCCCGCCGTGGTGACGGCCGAACGGGATGATGTGCGGGCCGCCTCCTGCCGGGTCCTCGATGACCGTGCAGCTCAGACCGAAGACCTCGGCGATGAGCTCCCGGTCGATCACCTCGGCCGGGGCACCCTCGGCGACGACCCGTCCGTCCTTCATGGCGATGACGTGGTCGGCGTACCGACAGGCGTGGTTGAGGTCGTGGAGCACCAGGACGACGGTCCGTCCCTGCTCACGGTTGAGGTCGACGACCAGGTCGAGGATGTCGATCTGGTGCGCGAGGTCGAGGTGGTTGGTGGGTTCGTCGAGCAGCAGGACCGGTGTGCCCTGCGCCAGCGCCATGGCGATCCAGGCGCGTTGGCGCTGGCCGCCGGAGAGTTCGTCCACGCTGCGTTCGGCCTGCTCCAGCAGGCCGGTGGCCTCGAGGGCCTCGTACACCGCCTGCTCGTCGTCGGGCGACCACTGGCGCCACCACGACTGGTGCGGGCTGCGTCCGCGCTTGACCAGGTCGAGTACGGTGATGCCGTCCGGCGCGACGGGCGACTGCGGCAGCATGCCGAGGCGGCGGGCGAGTTCTTTGCCGCGCATGGTGTGGATGAGCCGGCCGTCCAGGTAGACGGCGCCCTCCTTCGGCGTGAGCAGCCGCGACAGCCCGCGCAACAGCGTCGACTTGCCGCAGGCGTTCGCGCCGACCACCGCGGTCACCCGCCCGGCGGGGATGGTCACGTCGAGGGCGTTCACCACGCTGCGGCCGTCGTACGCCAGGGTCAGGCCCTCGGCGGCGAGCCCCTGCGATCGCTTCTCCACGGTCACCCTCCTGAGCCGGTGCGGTTGGACCTGCCGAGCAGCCAGAGCAGGCAGGGGGCGCCGAGTACACCGGTGACGACGCCGACGGGAAGTTCGGTGCCCGGCAGGAGCTGTCGTCCCGCCACATCGCCCGCCAGGACCACGAAGGAGCCGACCAGGGCGGACGGCAGCAGCGCGGGGCCCGGCACACCGACGAGGCGTACGGCGATCTGGGGCGCGATGAGAGCGACGAAGGCGATGGGGCCGGCGGCGGCCGTCGCGAACGACACCAGGGCGGCGGCGACGGCGAGCAGCGCGATCCGCGCGGTCTGCACCGGCAGCCCCAGGGCTTTCGCCATCTCGTCGCCGAACTGCAGCCCGCCCAGCCACGGCGCGAGCAGCACCACGCACGGCAGGAGCACGGCCAGGGCGACGGCCAGCGGGCCGACGTGTTCCCAGTCGCGCGCGTTGAGGCTTCCGGTCAGCCACATCAGGGCCTGCTGGGCCTGGTAGACGCCCGCCTTGAGAAGCAGGTAGCTGGTGGCGCTGGTGCACAGTGCGGCGATGCCGACGCCCACGAGCACGATGCGGTACCCGGTGGTGCCGGACTTCCAGGCGAGCACGTAGATGAGCGCCGAAGCGCCGAGGCCCCCGATGAGCGCCAGGGTCTGGAGGCCGAGCCCGGAGCCGATGCCCATCAGCAGCCCCGCGGTGGCGACGGTACCGGCTCCGGCGGAGACGCCGATGATGTCGGGGCTGGCCAGCGGATTGCGGGTCAGCGTCTGGAAGACGGCTCCCGCGACGCCGAACGCCGCGCCGCAGAGCAGGCCCACCAGGGCGCGCGGCAGGCGCAGGCTGTGGACGACCAGGGCGGTCGTCGGGTCGCCGCCACCCGCGAGGCTGCGGACCACGTCGGGGAGCGGCAGGTCGAGTTCGCCGAAGGCGACCTCGACGACGAACGCCGCGGCCACCGCGGCGGCCAGCAGCAGGCTCACGAGGACGCTGCGCGGCCGGACGATCCAGGAGGCCCCGATCCGGGGCAGACGTATCACCACCCCGCCCGCCTTGCGGACGGCGGCGGCGCCGGGCGTGGTGTCGGTGACGGTGACGGTCACGGCTCACAGCTCCCGAAGTCGGCGGCGGCGCACCAGCGCGATGAAGAACGGCGCTCCGATCACCGTGACGACGATGCCGACGTGGAGTTCGTCGGGCCGGGCGACGAGGCGTCCGGCGATGTCGGCGGCGAGCAGCAGACTGGGTCCGAGCAACGCGGAGTACAGCATGATCCAGCGGTGGTCGGGACCGGTGAAGGAGCGGGCCATGTGCGGGATGACCAGGCCGACGAAGGCGATCGGCCCGCACAGGGCCACCGCGCCTCCGGCGAGGAGCGTGGCGGCGGCGGCGCCGCGCAGCCGCACCAGGCCGACGTTCCGGCCCAGGGCCGTGGCGACGCCCTCACCGAGGGCGAGGCTGTTGAGCGCGGGGGCGGTGGTGGCGGCGAGCACGGCTCCGGCGGCGATGAAGGGCAGCACGTCGACGAGGACCCCGGCCGGCTGTCCGGTCAGTGAACCCACGACCCAGAAGCGGAAGTCGCCGAGCGCCGCGGCGTCGAACAGGAGGACGGCGTTGACGAGGGACTGGAGCAGCGCCGTGACGGCGGCGCCGGCGAGCGCGAGTTTCGCCGGTGTCGCCCCGCCCTTTCCGGCGCTGCCGAGGGCGTAGACGAGTGCGATCGCGGCCAGGGCCCCGGCGAAGGCGAACCACACATAGCCCTGGGGAGCGGTGATGCCGAGCAGGCCGGTGGTGAGGACGACCCCGAGGGAGGCTCCGGCACTGACGCCGAGGATGCCCGGGTCGGCGAGCGGGTTGCGGGTCAGACCCTGCATCAGGGCTCCCGCCACGCCCAGCGCGGCGCCGACGACGAGGCCGAACTCGGTGCGGGGCACCCGCATCTGATGGACGATGCCGGACTCCTCGGAGCCGTCCGGGCTCCACAGGAGTTCGAGGACGCGTTCCGGCGCGATCGACTTGGTGCCGAGGGCGATGGAGCACAGGCAGAGCAGCCCGAGCACGACCAGGCACACGGGGACGGCGACGAGGTGCACGGAGGTCCGTCGCGGAACCGTCGCGGGTGGTCGAACGGGCGACGCCGCGGACCGGTTCTGCGAATACGGAAGCACGAAGCAAAGGATAGCCATACCTAAGTACCAGCCATCAAGGCTCAGGTGGCCGCCGTTGCGTCACTGTTACTCCCCGGCCCGCCACCACCTGCCGGAACGTCCTGCGTGTCGTCGTCCTCCCGTACGGTCGACTCGCCGCTTTCCCGCCAGAGTCGGCGGTAGAGCAGTGCGACGAGGCACAGGGCCGCGACGCACAGGGCGCCACCCGCGGCGACGGCTGTGGACGGCCCGACGGCCGAGGCCGCGAGGCCGGCCAGGACGCCGCCCAGCGCCGGCGCGGTCATGGCCTGGGCGAGCCAGAGGCTGCTCACCCGGCCCTGGAGGGGATCCGGGGTGTGCCGCATCAGCAGCGTACGGCGCATGATCTCCGAGAAGGTGTCGGCCATGCCACCGAGGGCGAGGAAGAACAGGCCGAAGCCGAGCAGCGGGCTGAGGCCGAACCCGACACAGGCCAGACCCCATACGGCCACCGCCGCACACAGCACCCGCCACTGATGGCGCGTACGGCCCGTCCAGCCGGAGACGAGCGAGGCCACGGTCGCGCCGATCACCGGAGCGGTGGTGAGCACGCCGACCAACTCGGGGCCGCCTCCGAACCGTTCTTCCGCGAACTCCGGATAGAGAGCGGTCGGCGTGGCGAAGAGCGCGGCGCACAGGTCCACGACGAGCACGGCGGCGACGACGCGGCTGCCCTTGATGAAGGCGAACCCTTCCCGCAGGGACTCCAGCGCCCCGGGCCGTTCCGCGGCCGCGGCGGCCTTCGGCACATCCGCGCCCGCGGGTTCCGCACCCGTCGGCTCCGCGTCCGTCGGCGGCATGGGCCCGAGGCGGGTGAGCAGCAGCGTGGTGATCGCCGTGCCGGCAGCCGCGAGACCGAAGGTGGTGGCGAGGCCGGGTCCGGCGATGAGTACACCGCCGAGCATGGGACCGGCGATCGATCCGAGGGTGGTGGTGACCGTGACGAGCGCGCCCGTGGCGGGTATGTGCTCCTCGCTCACGAAGGTGGGCACGACCGCGGTGAGCGCTGTCTCCGCGACGCCTTCGGTGAAACCGAACAGGGTGCCGGAGACGTAGACGACCCACAGCGCGGGGCTGTCGGCCGCCGCGTTCACCGAGAGGGCGACGAAGGTGACGACGGCCCAGCCGCTGCCGACGAGGATCAGCGCCCTGCGATCCCTGCGGTCGGCGAGGACTCCGCCGACCAGGAAGCCGAGCAGGAGTCCCGCGCCCAGCACCAGACTGACGGCGCCCACCTGGACCGACGATCCGGTCTGCTCGTAGACCTGTACGACCACACCGACCGAGGTGAGTCCGATGCAGAGGAGGGCGAGCACGCGGGTGGCGAGGACCAGGCCGAGGGGGCCGCCGGCCCGCAACGGCGAGAGGTCCAGAGCCAGTTCTCTGATGCGCAACACGATCCTCCACCTCTGGGTTTCCCCCGCCGAGGCGGTGGCCCGGCGAGCGGGCCCACGATAGCAAGATAAGGCTATCCTAAGTTATGGTTCGGCCCATCAGTCAGGTTGAGGGGACGTGAACCTTCTTGTCGGGTGCGAACATCGGCCACAGCGCAGACGCGAACGAACGACGCCGCGAGCTGCTGCGCCGTCAACTGGCCGCCCGAGGAATAGCGAGGCGGCCCGGAGGCGGGGACGCGTCCCCGCCGACTCCCCCGGCCCGGGCAGAGGGACCGGCTCCGCTGTCCTCGGCGCAGCGCCGGATGTGGCTGCTGCATCAGCTGGAGCCGCACAGCACGGCCTACAACATAGCCGTGGCGGTGCGCCTTTCCGGCGAGTTGTCCGTATCCGGACTGCGGCGGGCGCTGCGGAAGGTCATCGAGCGCCACCATGTCCTGCGTACCGTCTACCGGCCCGGTGAGGACGGCGAGCCGGTTCAGGTACTCGTCCCGGACGCCGAGCCCGTCATCGGCGAGACCGACCTGGCGGCGGTCCCACCCGCGGACCGCGAAGCGGCGGTGGACGAGACCGCGGCCCGGCTCGCGGCGCGCCCCTTCGACCTGTCGGCGGACCCGCCCGTCCGCCTGGAGATCCTGCGGCTCGCCGAGGAGGAGCACGTCCTCGTGCTCGTCGCCCAGCACATCGCCTGGGACGACGGCAGCTGGCAGGTCCTGCTCCAGGAGGTCGCCGCCGCCTATACCGGGCAGCTCCTGCCCGGACTCCCCCTCCAGTACGCCGACGTGGCCGTACGCGAACAGCAGCGCGCGCCCTGGACGGACGCCGACCTCGCCCACTGGCGCGAGCTGCTCGCGGACCCTCCCGCGCCGCTGCCCCTGCCCACCGACCTCCCCCGCTCGCCGGAGCGCGCCGAGGAGGGCGGGCGGCTGGTCCGTACGCTGCCCGCCGCGCTGCGCGACCGCGTGCACGCCCTGTGCCGGACCGAGGGCGTCAGCCCCTTCATGGCCCTGCTCGCGTCGTTCAACGCACTGCTCCACCGGGCCGCCGACGCGCCCGACCTCCTCGTCGGGTCACCGGCCGTGCTGCGCACGGACTCCGGTGCCGAGCGGCTCGTGGGCAACTTCGGCAACACCCTCGTGCTGCGTACCCGGGCCACGCCGGACACCACGTTCCGCTCGTTCCTCCAGCAGGTACGGGAGGTCTGCCTGGGGGCGTACGCGCACCAGAGCGTGCCCTTCGACACCCTGGTCCAGGAGCTGCGCCCGGAGCGCACGGCCGGGCACCACGTCTTCTTCGACGTCATGTTCTCGCTGCGCAGTGACGTCTGGGAGGGCTTCCAGCTGCCCGGAGTAGAGATCGCCGAACGGCCGGTACCGGGCAACACCGCCGCGTTCGACCTGGCCGTCTCCGCGGTGCTCGACGCAGCCGGGACGCTCACCCTGGACACGACCTACCGCCGCGACCTGTACCGGGAGGAGACGGTCGGGCACCTGCTCGGCCGTTTCGAGCGGCTGCTCGCGGCGGCTCTGGACGCCCCGGACACCCCGCTCGGCGATCTCGACCTGCTCGGCGAGGAGGAGCGCGAGCGGGTCCTGACGACGTGGGGCAGCGACCGGCGCGCGCCGGAACGCGCCACCATCCCGGACCTCTTCCGGGACCGGGTGCGCGAGGACCCCGACGCCACCGCCCTGGTCTGGGAGGATGAGGGCGGCCGTGAACACCGGCTCGGCTACGCCGAACTGGACGGGCGGTCCGACCTGCTGGCCGGCGAACTGGCCGCGCTGGGCACCGGACCGGAGCAGGTCGTCGCCGTGGCCCTCCCCCGCTCGGGCGACTTCCTGGTGGCGGCACTCGCCGTCATGAAGGCCGGAGCCGCGTACCTGCCGGTCGACCCCGCGTACCCGGCCGACCGCATCGCCCTGATGCTCCAGGACGCCCGGCCCGGCCTGCTGGTCACCGACTCCCGGTCCACCGGCCGACTTCCGCACGGCGAGATCCCGGCCGTCCTCATCGACGACGCGGCACGCCCCACCCGGGGCACTCAGGCCCCTCTGCGCCCCTCGGCACCGGGCCACGCCGCCTACCTGATCTACACCTCGGGCTCCACCGGGCGCCCCAAGGGCGTCGTGGTCACCCACGAGGGCATACCGAGCCTGGTCTCCACCATGGCGGAGGAGCTGGGGGCCGGACCGGGCAGCCGGGTGCTGCAGTTCGCCTCGTTCAGCTTCGACACCTCGGTGTGGGAGTGGACGATGGCCCTGCTCACCGGCGCCACCCTGGTCGTCGTCCCCACCGACAAGCGGCTGGGGCCGCCGCTCGCCGAGTTCTGCGCGCGGCACGCGGTCACCCATCTGACGCTGCCCCCGGGCGTCCTCGCGACGCTGCCGCACGAGCGGTCGCTGCCCGCCGGAGCCACGCTGATCGTGGCGGGCGAGGCGTGCCCGGCCGAGCTGATGCGGCGCTGGTCGGCCACCACCCGGATGTTCAACTCGTACGGTCCCACCGAGACCACGGTCGACGCCACGCTCTGGACCTGCCGTCCGGACCACGCGGGCCCGGTCGTGCCGATCGGCACCCCGGTGCACAACACGGCCGTCCGCCTCCTGGACGGCCGTCTCCACCCGGTGCCGCCGGGCTCGCCCGGTGAGCTGTACGTCGCCGGTGACGGGCTCGCCCGCGGCTACCTCGGCCGCCCGGAGCTGACCTCGGAGCGGTTCGTCGCCGACCCGTTCGGCGCCCCCGGCAGCCGGATGTACCGCACCGGCGACCTCGCGCGCTGGACCGCCGATGGTGTCCTCGAGTACCTGGGCCGGGTCGACCACCAGCTCAAGATCCGGGGCTTCCGCATCGAACCCGGCGAGATCGAGCAGCTCCTGCGCCGGGACCCGGGGATCGCGCAGGCGGCCGTCATCGCCCGCGAGGACCAGCCGGGCGACCCGCGCCTCGTCGCCTATGTGGTGCCCGCCGGGGGAGCGCCCGCCCCCGACACCGACCGGCTGCGGAAGGGGCTGGCCGCCACGCTGCCCGCGCACATGGTGCCCGCGGCGGTCGTCACGCTGGAGCGGCTGCCGCTGACCAGCAACGGCAAGCTGGACCGCCGGGCGCTGCCCGCCCCGGTGTACGGGCGCGCCGCCGGCCGGGAGCCGGCCACGGCGCGCGAGGCGACGCTGTGCGCCCTGTTCGCCGCGGTCCTCGAGCTTCCGGAGGTCGGGCCGGACGACGACTTCTTCCTGCTCGGCGGTCACTCCATGCTCGCCGCCCGGCTGATCACCCGCGTCGAGGCGGAGTGCGGCGTACGGCCCGCCCTGCGGGCTCTGTTCGACGCGCCGACGCCCGCCGCGCTGGCCCGGGTGCTGGACGGCTCCGAAGGCCGAGCCGCCGAGCGCCCGGCGCTCACCGCCGGAACGGCCGGTGCCCCCGCCCCCCTGTCGTTCGCGCAGCAGCGGCTGTGGCTGCTGCACCGTCTGGAGGAGCCGGGCCCGGCCTACAACATCCCCACCGCGCTGCGCGTCAGCGGGCCGCTGGACACGGCCGCCCTCGCCGACGCCGTCGCCGACGTCGCCGTACGCCACGAGAGCCTGCGGACGGTCTTCCCCGAGCGCGACGGGTCTCCGTGCCAGGTCGTGCTGGAGCCGGAGCAGGGACCGCGGCTCGAGGTGCGCCGTACGACGCCCGAGACCGTGGAGGCCGAACTGGCCGCCGCGGCGGCGCATGTGTTCGCCCTGGCGGAGGAACCGCCGCTGCGTGTCGTCCTGTTCGAGACCGGTCCCGAGGAGCACGTACTGCTTCTCCTGCTGCACCACATCGCCGGAGACGGTCAGTCCCTGCCCGTCCTGGTCCGTGACCTCGCCGACGCCTACCGGGCACGGTTGTCCGGCAAGGACCCCGCCTGGTCGCCGCTGCCCGTGCGGTACGCCGACTTCGCCGTCTGGCAGCGACAGCTCCTCGGCGACGCCGGCGACCCGGGCAGTCTCACCGCGCGCCAGGCCGCGTACTGGAAGGAGGCCCTCGGCGGCGCCCCCGACGAGCTGCGGCTGCCCACCGACCGGCCGCGTCCCGCCGAGTCGTCCAACCGGGGCGGCATGGTCCGGTTCACGGTCGAGGCCGAGCTCGCCCGAGCCGTACGGACGCTCGCGGCCTCGCTCGGCGTCACCCCGTTCATGGTGTACCAGGCAGCCGTGGCGGCCCTGCTGACCCGGCTCGGCGCCGGGGAGGACATCCCGGTCGGCACGCCCGTGGCCGGGCGCGGCGAGGAAGCGCTCGACGACCTCGTCGGCTTCTTCGTCAACACCCTCGTGCTGCGCACCGACACCTCAGGCGCGCCGTCCTTCGAGACCCTGCTGCGGCGGGTACGGGAGACGGCCGTGGCGGCGTTCGAGCACCAGGACCTGCCGTTCGAGCGGCTGGTGGAGATCCTCAACCCACCTCGGTCCACGGCCCGTCACCCGCTGTTCCAGGTGATGGCGGTGCACCAGAGCGGCACGGCCTCCGAGTTGCCCGTGGAGGGTCTGCGGACCCGGCCGCACGTGGTGGCCACCGGCACGGCGACGTTCGACCTGAGCCTGACGTTCATCGAGCGGTTCGACCCGGACGGTGACGCGGAACAGGTCAGCGGCTTCGCCGAGTACAGCGCGGACCTGTTCGACCCGGACACGGTCGAGGTCCTCGCCCAGCGCCTGGTACGGCTGCTGTCCTCCGCCGTCGCCCGGCCCGAGCTGCCGATCGGCGACCACGACATCCTGACGGAGGGCGAGCGGGGCACGCTGGTGGCGCCGCCCGTGGCCGCACCCGAGGCGCCGCCGCTGCACGAGGCGTTCGCGCGGCAGGTCCGCAGGACGCCGGACGCGGTCGCGCTGGTCCTCGGCTCGCGGACGGGTGCCGTCGAGCGGATCACGTACGCCGACCTCGACGCGCGCGTGGAGCGGATCGCCCGGCTGGTGGCCGCGCACGGCGCGGCTCCGGAACGGTTCGTGGCCCTGGCTCTGCCCCGTCACGAGACGGTCGCCGCGCTGCTCGGCGTGCTGCGGTCGGGGGCCGCGTTCCTGCCGCTGGACCCGAACTACCCGGAGGAGCGGCTGGCGCGGACCCTGGACGACGCGCGGCCCGTGTGCCTGCTCACCACCCGTGAGCTGGCCCGGTCCCTCCCCCGTCGGCCCGACCTCCCCGTCGTCCTCATCGACGCCCAGGTGCCGGCGGCGCCGGTCCCTCCGGTACGGGCCAGGCCCGGCGACGCCGCGTACGTCATCTACACCTCGGGCTCCACCGGTCGCCCCAAGGGCGTGGTGGTGACCCACGCCAACCTCGCCAACCTGTACGCGGCGCACACCTCGACGCTGTTCCCGCCCGAAGTGCCCGAGGTCGGCGGGCGCCGGCTGCGGGTCGGGCACATCGCCTCGTTCGCCTTCGACGCGTCCCTCGACCCGCTGCTGCTGATGGTGGGCGGGCACGAGCTGCACGTCCTGGACGAGTCGACGTACCCGGACGCCGAGGCCGTGGCCGCGTACGTCGCCGAGGAACGGATCGACTACCTCGACCTGACCCCGTCCCACCTCCAGCAGCTCGTCAAGCACGGCCTCCTCGACGAGGGCAGGCATCGGCCCGCCCTCCTGGGGCCCGGCGCGGACGCCATGCCGGACTCCCTGTGGCGGGACCTCGGCGCGCACCCGGCGACGACGGCGTACAACTTCTACGGTCCCACCGAGTGCACCGTGGATTCGGTCGTCGCCCGGGTCACCGGAGAGGGAGCTCCCCGTATCGGACGGCCCATCAGGGGCGCGACGGCGTACGTGCTGGACGACCGGCTCCGGCCCGCGCCACCCGGTGTGACCGGTGAGCTGTACCTCGCGGGTGCCGGTCTGGCCCGTGGCTACCTGGGCCGTCCGGCGCTGACCGCGGAGCGGTTCACCGCCGACCCCTTCGGCACGCCGGGGGCGCGGATGTACCGCACGGGCGACCTGGCGCGCTGGACCGCCGACGGCGAGCTCGAGTGCCTGGGCCGGGCCGACCACCAGGTGAAGATCCGCGGTTTCCGCATCGAACCGGGCGAGATCGAGGCCGTCCTCGGACGGCACGAGGGCGTCGCGGAGGTCGCGGTGATCGCCCGCGACGACCTGCCGGGATCGCGACGCCTGGTCGCCTACGTGGTGCCCGCCCCTGGCCACGCGGCCGACACCGACCTGTGGCGCGCCCATGCGGCGGCCCTGCTGCCGGAGCACATGGTGCCCTCGCTGTGGGTGCCCATGGAGCGGCTGCCGCAGTCGGCCAACCGCAAGGTGGACCGTGCCGCGCTGCCGGTGCCCGAACTGCCCGAACAGGGCAGTGGACGCGCGCCCGTCACCGAGGCGGAACAGCTGTTCTGCGAGCTGTTCGCCGCCCTGCTCGGTCAGGAGACGGTGGACGCCGACGGCAACTTCTTCGAACTGGGCGGGGACAGCATCATCTCCCTCCAGCTGGTGAGCCGCGCCCGCGCGGCGGGCTGGAAGCTGGGCCCCCGTGACGTCTTCCGCCACCAGACGCCGGCCGCCCTGGCCGCCGTCGCCCGGCCGGAGAAGGCCGCGACGGACCGTCCGTCCGACGACGGTGTGGGCCGGGTGTTGGAGACGCCGATCACGGCGTGGCTGCGGGAGCTCGCCGACTCGGCTCCCACAGCCGCCTCCGTCGACGGCTACAGCCAGGGCATGACGCTGCGCACCCCGGCGGGGCTGACGTACGAACGGCTCACCGCCGTCCTCCAGTCGGTGCTCGACCGCCACCCGGCGCTGCGGGCCCGCCTCGTGCGCGCCGCCGACGGCAGCTGGGAGCTGGACGCCCCGGCGCCCGGTTCGGTACGGGCCGGGGACGTGCTGCGGCGCGCCGAGGCGGACCCCGCGACCGAGGCCGCCGCCGCCCGGGACCGGCTGCGCCCCGAGTCCGGCGTCATGGTGCAGGCGGTGTGGTGGGAGCCGGAGAACCGGCTCGTCCTGGTCATCCACCATCTGGTGGTCGACGGTGTGTCCTGGCGCGTCCTGTGCACGGACCTCGACGCCGCGTGGCGCGGCGAGCAGGCCACGCCCACCGGTACCTCGCTGCGTGCCTGGAGCGAGCTGTTGCGCGCGTACGCCCGTCGTGAGGAAACGGTCCGGCAGGCCGACGACTGGGCCCGGGCCCTCGGCGACGGCGGGGCGCCGCTGACCGGCCGCGCGCTCGACCCGGCCCGTGACACCTCCGCGACCTCCCGCAGGCACACCGTGTCCGTGGGCCTCGAGGACACGGAGGCTCTGCTGACCCGGGTGCCCGCGGCGTTCCACGCGAACGTCGAGGACGTCCTGCTGACCGCGCTCGCCCTTGCCGTCGCCGACCACCGGCGCCGGTCAGGAGTCGCGGACGCGGGCGTGAGCGTGCAGCTGGAGGGCCACGGCCGCGAGGAGACGATCGCTGAAGGCGTCGACCTGACGCAGACCGTCGGATGGTTCACCAACGTCCACCCGGTACGCCTCGACCCCGGGCCCGTCGACCTCACCGAGGCGCGTGCGGGCGGTCCCGCGGCGGGCCTGGCGCTGAAGGCGGTCAAGGAGCGGCTGCGGGCCGTGGGTGACGGCGGTCTCGGGTTCGGCGCGCTGCGCCACCTCGACCCTGAGGCCTCAAAGCGTCTGGCCGCGCTGCCCGTGCCCGAGATCTGCTTCAACTACCTGGGGCGGTTCGGGTCCGGCGACGCGGAGGCCCCGTGGCAGCCGGTCGCCGGTGACGAGGGCCTGTTCCACGGCGTCGACCCGGCGCTGCCGCTCGCGCACGCCCTGGAGATCGACGTCCATGTGGCCGCCACGCCCGGCGGCCCCCGGCTGAGTGCCACCTGGTCGTACGCGGGCGAGGCCCTGGACACCGCTCTCGTACGGTCGCTGGCCGACGGCTGGCTGGCGTACCTGACGGCTCTGGCCGCACACACCGACGAGCCCGACGCGGGCGGCTGGACGCCTTCCGACCTCTCCCTGATCTCCCTCACCCAGGACGAGATCGACGACTTCGAAGCCGACTGGAGGCTTTCGTGACTGGCCGCACCGCCGCCCGCTCCAAGCTGGAGGACATCCTCCCGCTGACGCCGCTCCAAGAGGGCCTGCTCTTCCGGACGGAGCTCGACGACGACGGCCACGACGTGTACGCGGGCCATCTGACGCTGACGCTGCGGGGGCCCGTCGACGAGCCGCGGCTGCGAGCCGCCGCCCAGGCACTGCTGGACCGGCAGCCGGGCCTGCGGGCCGGGTTCCGCCGCAACCGGCAGGGCAAGGCGGCCGCGCTGATCCCCTCGCGGGTGGACGTGCCGTGGAGCTTCACCGACCTGTCCGCGCTGCCCGACGCCGAACGGGCACGGGAGACCGAGCGCCTCACCGTCCTGGACGCGGAGCGCGGGTTCGACCTCGGGCAGCCGCCCCTGGTCCGGTTCACGCTGCTGCGGCTGGGCGCCGAGCTGCACCGGCTGGTCCTGACGAACCACCACATCATCCTTGACGGCTGGTCGCAGCCGCTCCTCGTGCAGGAGCTGTTCGCCCACTACGCAGGGGTCCGTCCCGCGCCCGCCACCTCCCCGCGCGTGTACCTGGACTGGCTCGCCGCGCAGGACCGGGGCGCCGCCGAGGCCGCGTGGCGGACCGCGCTGGCGGACCTGGACGGCCCGACGCTGGTCGCGCCCGGCGCGTCGGAGTCGGTGACCGAGCCGCCGCGGAAGGTCGTCGTCGAGCTCGACCCCGCGCTGACCTCCTCGGTGACCGCCGTCGCGCGCTCGCGCGGGCTGACCCTGGGCACGGTCGTCCAGGGCGCCTGGGCGCTCACGCTGGCCCGGTCGCTCGGCCGCGGTGACGTCGTCTTCGGCACGACGGTGTCCGGCCGGCCGGCCGACCTGCCGGGCGTCGAGTCGATGGTGGGCGTCTTCGTCAACACCGTCCCGGTACGGGCCGTCCTGCCTCCGGCGGAGTCGTTCGCCGAGGCCCTGGCCCGGCTCCAGGAGGAGCAGTCCGCACTGGTCCCGCACCAGCACCTGGGCCTGGCCGAGGTGCAGCGCCTGGCGGGCGGGCGGGAGCTGTTCGACACCCTCGCCGTGGTGGAGAACTATCCGTTCGATCCCGAGTCGCTGGCCGAACTCGCGCCGGGGCTGCGCCTGGAGGACGCCGGTGGCGACGAGGGCGTGCACTACCCGCTCGCGCTGACCGTGCTGCCCGGCACCCGCCTGCGCCTCGAACTGGGCTACCGGCCCGACGCGCTGGACGAGGACGAGGTGCGATCCGTCGCGGACCGGCTGCGCCGCGCGTTCGAGGCGTTCGCCGCCACGCCGGACGAACCGCTGGGCCGCGTCGACCTGCTGGGCGAGAACGAGACGCGACTGCTGACCTCGCCCGGCACCACCCGCCCCGTACCGGACACCACCCTCACGGCGCTCCTCGCCGAGCAGGTGGCCCGCACCCCCGAGGCCACCGCCGTGGTCTTCGAGGACGACCGGCTGAGCTACGCCGAGCTGGACGCGCGGGCCGAGCGGGTCGCCGGCCGGCTGACCCGGCTGGGCGCGGGCCCGGGCGCGGTCGTCGCGGTCGCGCTCCCGCGCTCCGCCGACCTGGTCGTGGCCCTGGCGGCCGTGTTGCGTGCCGGTGCCGCGTACCTGCCGCTGGACCCGGGATATCCGGCGGACCGCATCGCCTTCATGCTGGACGACGCCCGGCCGGTCGCGGTCCTGACGGACACGGCGACACGCGGCCTGCTGCCCGAGGCGGCCCCTGTCCTCACCCTGGACGACTCGGAGGCCCTTCCGCCCGCGGAGGGCACCCCGCCCTGCGCCGTCCGCCCGGCCGATCCCGCGTACGTCATCTACACCTCCGGCTCGACGGGCCGCCCCAAGGGCGTCGTCGTGCCGCACTCGGCCGTCGTCAACCGGCTGCTGTGGGCACAGGGCGAGTACGGCCTCACCTCCGCCGACCGGGTGCTCCAGAAGACGCCGTCCAGCTTCGACGTGTCGGTGTGGGAGTTCTTCTGGCCGCTGATCACCGGCGCGACGCTGGTGGTCGCCCGCCCGCAGGGCCATCTGGACCCGCAGTACCTGGCGCGGCTGATCCAGGAGCAGGCCGTCACGACGGCGCACTTCGTCCCGTCGATGCTCCGCGCCTTCCTCGCCGAGCCGGAGGCGGCCGCCTGCACGGTCCTCACCCGGGTGCTGTGCAGCGGTGAGGCGCTCACCCCCGACCTCGTACGCGGCTTCCACGGCCTCTTCGGCGGCACTGTGGAGCTGCACAACCTGTACGGGCCCACCGAGGCCGCCGTGGACGTCACCGCCTGGCCGTGCCCGGCCGACGGTGGGGACCGCGACGGCGTGCCGATCGGCCGCCCGGTGTGGAACACCTCGGCGTACGTCCTGGACGCGGCCCTGCGCCCGGTCCCGGCCGGCGTGCCCGGCGAGCTGTACCTGGCGGGCCCTCAGCTGGCCCACGGATACCTGGGACGTTCCGCGCTCACCGCCGAACGCTTCGTCGCCGACCCGTACGGCCCGCCCGGCACGCGCATGTACCGCACGGGCGACCTCGCCCGGCGCGGCGCGGACGGGGTGATCGAGTACCTGGGCCGGACCGACGACCAGGTGAAGATACGCGGCTTCCGCATCGAACCCGGTGAGGTCGAGGGCGTGCTCGCGCGGCACCCCGGTGTCCGGGAGGCCGCCGTGGTGGCCCGCCGCGACCTCGGCACGGACGGCGACCCGGTGCTGGTCGCCTACACGACCGGCGCGACCGATCCCGCGGAACTGCGCCGCCATCTGTCGGCGGCGCTGCCGGAGCACATGGTGCCGTCCGCGTTCGTCGCACTGGACGCGCTTCCGCTGACACCCAGCGGCAAGCTCGACCGCCGGGCCCTGCCCGCGCCCGAGCTCGGTCCGGCCGTGGCGGGCCGGCGCCCCCGCAACCCCTCGGAGGAGATCCTCTGCGACCTGTTCGCGGAGGTCCTCGGGGTGCCCGAGGTCGGCATCGACGACGACTTCTTCGCTCTCGGCGGGCACTCGCTGCTCGCGACCCGGCTCGCCAGCAGGGTCCGCTCCACCATGGGGGTGGAACTGCCGCTGCGGACGGTCTTCGACGCACCGACGGTCACCGCGCTCGCGCAGCGCCTGGGCACGCGCAGCACCCGGCCGCCGCTGCGGGCCGGGGAGCGCCCGGATCCGCTGCCGCTGTCGTTCGCGCAGCAGCGCATGTGGTTCCTGTACCGGTTGGAAGGGCCGAACCCGGCGTACAACATGGCGTTCGCGGCACGGCTCACCGGCGCCCTCGACGCCGAAGCGCTGCGGGCCGCGCTCGGTGACCTGACGGATCGGCACGAGGCGCTGCGGACGGTGCTGCCGGACGAGGCGGGCACGCCCCGGCAGGTGATCCTCGACGCGGAGTCGGCGCGGCCGGAGCTTCCGGTCACGCCGGTCACCGAGGCGGAGCTGTCCGGCCGGCTCGCGGACGCGGCCTCACGCCCGTTCCGCATCGACGAGGAAGCGCCCTTCGCCGCCGAGCTGTTCACCCTCGGCTCCGAGGACCACGTACTGATCCTGGTGCTGCACCACATCGCCGCCGACGGCTGGTCCGCGCTGCCGCTGCTGCGGGACCTGGCGGACGCGTACACCGCGCGAGGCCGGGGCGAGCGCCCCTCGTTCGTCCCGCTTCCGGTGGGATACGCGGACCACGCGGTGTGGCAGCGCGCGCTGCTCGGGGACGAGTCGGACCCGGAAGGGCTGCTGCACCGGCAGGCGGAGTTCTGGCGCAAGACGCTGGAGGGGCTGCCGGAGGAGCTTCCGCTGCCGACGGACCGGCCGCGGCCCGCCGCACCGAGCCTGCGCGGCGCGACCGTCGATCTGGACGTGCCGGCCTCCCTGCACCGGGCCGTGCGGGCACTGGCCCGCCGCTGCGACGCCAGCGTCTTCATGGTGCTGCACGCGGCGCTCGGCACCCTCCTCACCCGGCTCGGCGCGGGCTCCGACATCCCCGTCGGAACGCCGATCGCGGGCCGGAGCGACGACGCCGTCGACGATGTCGTGGGCTTCTTCGCCAACACGCTGGTGCTGCGTACGGACACCTCCGGCGATCCCGGGTTCCGGGAGCTGGTGGCCCGGGTCCGGGAGACCGACCTCGCGGCGTACGCGCACCAGGACATCCCGTTCGAGCGGCTGGTGGAGCTGCTCAACCCGGCGCGGTCCATGGCCCGGCACCCGCTGTTCCAGGTGATGCTGAGCCACCAGGCGAGGCCGCCGATGGACCTGGCGCTCGGCGAGGTCGCGGTCCGGCAGGAGCCGGTGGACATGGGAACGGCCAAGTTCGACCTGGCCTTCGAGATCACCGAGGAGCACGGCCGGGACGGGATGCGGCTGGGCGTGGAGTACAGCACGGACCTGTTCGACCACGACACCGTGGCGAACATGGCGACCCGCTTCCTGCGGGTGCTCCAGGCCGTCACCGAGAACCCCGACCGGCCGCTCGGCAGCCTGGAGCTGCTCTCCGCCGACGAGCGCCGCCAGGTGCTCGTCGACTGGAAGGGCGATCTCGTCGAGGCGCCGGTGACGACGCTGACCGAGCTGTTCGCCCGTCAGGTGGAGCGCACGCCGGACGCCACGGCGCTGGTGTGCGGCGACATCGCGTACACCTTCTCCGAGTTGGAGCGGCGTACGGCACGCCTGGCCCGGCTGTTGAGGGACCGGGGCGTCGGGCCGGAGGGGATGGTGGCCATGCTGCTGCCCCGGCGGGCCGACACGGTGGTCGCGCTGCTCGCGGTCATGCGGGCCGGTGGTGCGTACGTCCCCATCGATCCGGGCTATCCGGCGGGGCGGATCGAGCACATCCTCCGGGACTCCGCGCCGAGGCTGCTGATCACCACCGGGACGCTGGCGGGTCTCGCGGGCGACGGCGGCCCGGAGACCCTGATCCTGGACGCGACGGAAACGCAGGCGCTGCTCTCCGACGAGAGCGCCGCTCCGGAACCGGGCGCGCTGCCGCACCCGCTGCCGCAGCACCCGGCGTACGTCATCTACACCTCCGGTTCCACGGGCCTGCCCAAGGGTGTCGTCGTCGAGCAACGCTCCATCGCCAACCTCTTCCACAGCCATCGCGAGCTGCTCTACCGGCCGACCGTCGAGGCCGCGGGCGGGCGGAGCCTGCGGGTGGCGCACGGCTGGTCGTTCGCCTTCGACGCCGCGTGGCAGCCGCAGCTGTGGATGCTGGACGGGCACGCGCTGCACATCGTCACCGAGGACACGCTCCGCGACCCCGACCAGCTGGTGTCGTTCATCGAGACGAACCGGATCGACTTCATCGAGGTCACGCCCTCGCACGCGATGCAGCTCGCCGGCGCCGGTCTGATCAGGGACGGCCGCTCCCCGCTCCTCGCGCTCGGCGTGGGCGGTGAGGCCGTGCCGTCCCCGCTCTGGCGGGAGATGCGCGAGCTGGAGGGCACCGCCGGGTTCAACCTGTACGGGCCGACCGAGTGCACGGTCGACGCGCTGGCCGCCAGTGTGGCCGACAGCGAGCGCCCCCTGGTGGGGCGACCGACGGCGAACACGACGGCGTACGTCCTCGACGGCCGTCTCCAGCCGGTGCCGGCCGGTGTCATCGGTGAGTTGTACCTGGCCGGGGCCGGTCTCGCCCGCGGCTACCTCGACCGGCGCTCGCTGACGGCCGAGCGTTTCGTGGCGGACCCCTTCGGCCCGCCCGGCACGCGGATGTACCGCACGGGCGACCTGGTGCGCTGGATGCCGGACGGCACCGTCGACTACCTCGGCCGCACCGACGACCAGGTGAAGATACGCGGCTTCCGCATCGAACTCGGCGAGATCACGGCGGCTCTGGCGGCCGGTCCGTCCGTGCTCCAGGCGGCGGTCGACGTACGCGAGGACGGCCCGCGCGGCAAGCACATCGTCGCGTACGTCGTCCCGGCGGCGGGCGCCGAGTTCGACCCGTCCGTGCTGCGGGCGCAGTTGACCCGGATGCTGCCGGACTACATGGTGCCGTCGATGTTCGTGGAGCTTGACGCGCTGCCGCTGACCGACCACGGCAAGCTCGACCGGCGCGCGCTGCCCGCCCCCCAGGCGGTGGAGGCACGGACCGGCCGGGGACCGCGCGACCTCACCGAGGCCCTGGTCTGCGAGATCTACGCCGAGGTGCTCGACCTGACCGAGGTCGGGATCGACGACGACTTCTTCGACCTCGGCGGCCACTCCATGCTGTTGGTACGGCTGCGGGACCGGTTGCAGCGGGTCACCGGACGGCAGTTGGCGGTGGCGGACCTGTTCCGTCATCCGACGGCGGCGGCGCTCGCGGGCCTGCTGCGGTCCGCGGCGTCGGACACCGAGCCGGGCCTCGACGTGCTGTTCACTCTGCGGTCCTCGGGCGACCGGGCGCCGCTGTGGTGCCCGGCGCCCGCGACGGGACTCGGCTGGCGGTACGCGGCGCTGCGGGCGCACGTTCCGGAGGAGGTGCCGATCCACGCCCTGCAGGCCCCGAACCTGGCGGGCGGACCGGCCGTGGAGTCGCTGGAACAGCTGGTCGACGCGTATCTGGCCGAGCTGACCCGGGTCCAGCCGCACGGCCCGTACCGGCTGCTCGGCTGGTCACTGGGCGGTGTCGTGGCCCACGCCCTGGCGTGCCGTCTCCAGGAACGCGGGGAGCGCGTGGAGCTGCTGGCGCTGCTCGACGCGTACCCGGGGGTGGACGGGGACGCGGAGGCGGCCGACGTCGAGGCGGCGGTGGACGGGCCGGGTCCGGAGGAGACGATCGTGGCGGCGATGCACGCCAACTACGCGCACGCCACGAGCCTGTTGGCGGCCCACTCCCCCGGTCGGTACCGGGGCACGCTGCTCCACTTCCGCGCGTCCGACGCTCCCCGGCCCGGTGAGGACTGGGCGGCGTACACGGACGGCGAGGTCGTCGTGCAGACCGTCGCGGACGACCACGACGGTCTGCTGGACCCGTCGGCGCTGCGGCGGATCGCGGCGGTGCTGTCCGAGCGCACCGGTAACTGGCAGTAGGAAGAGGCAAGGAGGCCGCCCTCCCGTCCGAAAGGGGCGGGAGGGCGGCCTCGTTGCGTCAGGGGTGCGGCTCGATCAGCCGATCACGGCGTCGATCCCCCGGCCGCGGTCGGCGCGCAGGGCCTGGGCCGTACGGCGCAGCAGGAGGGAGTCGGTGATCTCGCCGGAGCGGACGGCGAGGGTGGACAGCAGCGAGGACGTGACACCGTGGGTGTGCTCGGTGCCGCCCTGGAGGTAGACGCCGACGTCCACATGGTCACTCATCAGCACGCGGTGGTCCCGGTCCACCCGCACACGGCCCCGGTCGTCGGTGAGGCAGTCGGCGGCGAGATCGCCGAGAAGGTCGCGCGGGTCGACCGGACGGTAACCGGTGGCCATGACCACGGCGTCGCAGTCCAGGGTCTCCTGCCGGCCCGTGGTCAGCGAGCGGACCTGGACGCGGGCACCGTCGGGCAGGGTCTCGACGCCGCCGAGCTCGGTGGTGTTGAGGAACCGCAGCCGTTCCCGGCCGCTGACCCTCTCCTGGTAGTGCGTGCGGTACAACTGCGTGATGAGGTCGCCGTCCACCACGGAGTAGTTGGTGTTGCGGTGGTAGCCGTCGATGTCCTGCTTGACGTTCTCCGGCGCGGTGAAGAAGTCGTCGACCGCCGAGGGGTCGAAGATGCGGTTGGCGAAGGGGCTGTCGTCGGCGGGGCTGTAGCCGTACCGGGTGAAGACCGCGTTGATCTCCGCGTCCGGGAAGGTCCGGTGCAGGTAGTCGACGGCTTCGGCGGCGGACTGCCCCGCACCCACCACGGCGAACCGGCGGTGCTTGAGGTTCTTCAGCTGCGGTGCGCGGAAGAGCAGGTCACGGGTGTGCCAGACGTGTTCGCCCTGGGTGACGCCTTCGGGGAGGCGGGGCCTGAGACCGGTACCGACGACGACGTTGAGGGCTCTGAGCACCTCCCGGTCGGCCGGGTCGGAGACGCTCTCCGAGACGACGTCGACGGCCCCGACACGGTCTCCGTCGCGCACGGGGCGGATCTCGACGACCCGTCGCCCGTACTCGACGCCGTCGCCGAACTCGGCGGCGCACCACTCGAAGTAGTCGTGGAACTCGATCCGGGTGGGGAAGAACGTCTTCTGGTTGATGAAGTCGGCGAGGCGCCCACGGTCCTGAAGGTACATCAGAAAGGAGAAGCGGCTGCTGGGGTCACGCATGGTGACCAGGTCCTTCAGGAAGGAGACCTGCATGGTCGCCCCCTCCAGGAGCATGCCGCGGTGCCAGCCGAAACGCTCCTGCTGCTCCACGAAGCGTGCCTGCAGCGCTCGCTCGGGGTCGCGGCGGTTGTGGTCGGCGACGGCGATGGCCAGAGCCAGATTCGACGGACCGAAACCTATGCCGACCAGGTCCCGAGCGGCGCCGCCCTCGGCCTGGCCGCTGTCCTCGCGACGTCCCGACATGCTGGTCCTTCCATTCGATTGCACGACTGAGCGGCCGCGCACCGCACGGCCGCCATCAAAGACTAGCTACTAAGGTAAGGCGTGCCTAAATTCCCCTAGTGTGCACGAGGTGTCAAGTCCACGCGTACCGCCCGCGTTCCCGCCACGGCAACCACGCCCCCATGTCTACCGATGCCGCATACGCAGCACTTGGGTTCGGACCGACCGGGACCGCCGGCTTGCGGCAGGAAGCAGCGGCGTGCGGCCCTCACCGGAAACGCGACGCCCGGCCACCGGTCTTCGCCGACGGGATCGCCAGAGCGGTGGAGCCGACCCGGGGCGTCGCCCACGGCGAGGCCATCACGCTGGAAGCTGCCGGCTGGGGCGTCGACGACGCAGCGCGCTTCCAGGCGATGTCCACCGCCGCACGATCGGCGGACTGGTCCGAGTTCCTCGCCGACTGCGGGAAGTTCGAGGAAGAGCTCGCCAAGGAGATCCGCATCGCCGAGTTCACCCTGGCCGAGCTGGAGGAAGAGGAGCAGGGCTTGGAGCGGCTGCGACGCCGGCACCGGGACCCGACCGCGCGTGACGTCTTCGGCGCCCCGAGGCCGCGGAGGCCGCAGCGCGGCTGAAGCACTGTACCGAGGTGTGCGAGGAGTACGCCGAGCGCGTCTTCGCCGTCCTCCACGGCACCGACGAGGAGCCCACCCCGTGAGCACCGTCATAGCCTCGAAGCGGGCCATGTGGCCGTTGTACGCGGCCGGGTGCACCACCGCGTTCGGTGCCCACGGCATCGCCGCCAATCTCGGCGGCTTCTCCGAGGACGCCGTCACCTCGCTTCTCGTCCTCGGCGGGCTGCTCGCCCTCCACGACGGTGCCGAAGTGCTGCCCAAGCCGGTCTTCGGGTCGCTCGCCGACCGGATCGGCGGCAAGCCGGTGCTCCTCGGCGGGCTCCTGGTCCGGGTCGGCGGCCTGCGTCCGCTGTTCACGGTGATGGCCCTGTGCGGAGCCGTCGTCGCCCTGGGGGCCGCCCTCGCCGTACCCACCGTGCCGCCGCTCCCCCGCAAGCGGCAGACCGTCGCCGACCTCGCCCGCCGCCTGGCCGACCGCTCCTTCCTCGCCCCTCCCGCCGCGCTCGCCGCCGCCACCGCCGCGCTCTCGGTCGGTGTCGGCTTCCTGCCCGTCTCCGCCGCCGCCGGACTCGGAACCATCGCCACGGGAGCCGCGGTGTCCGTCCTCGCCGCCACCGCCGCCGGACTCGCGGCGGCCACCCTGCCCGGCCTCACCGGCGCCCTGCTCGCCACCGCACTCATCGGCACCGCCCCGGCTGCCCGGCATCCCCGGACCGCGAGCCGACGCCCCCAGGCCCTTTCTCGGGCACCGGAGCCCGTACGGCCCCTGACACAACACACCATGGAACAGGCGGTCCGGGACGACATCATCAAGGTCGGTCCAGCCCGCGTGACCGGGTGGCGGAAGCTCTGCAAGCAGGCCGAAGACGAGCTCCTCGACCCGCGAGCACTGGCCCTCCCCGGCCGGGAAGCGCTCGCCGAGCGGAATCGGTGGCGCGGGTCACTGCCGTCCCTGCGCGTCCGCGGTTCGGACGGCCCGCGTCAGGCGCCGGCCCGGCGCCTGCCCCGCACGCGGCGCGGGTACGGGAAGAGCCGCGGAGAGCGCTTCGCGGCCACGTCCTCGACCCAGCCGAAGGTCAGCACCAGCAGTCCGGTCAGGGGGATCGCCACCATCAGCGGAAACCACTGGCTGGCCAGCAGCCACCGGAAGTGCTCGTAGAAGAAGCCGACGGACCAGAGGGGGTCGATCAGCGGGATGGCGGCCACCAACGCGACCTGGTGCCAGAGGTAGACGCTGACAGCGCGTGTGTTGAGCAGGCTGATCAGGCCGTTCCAGCGTTCCAGCGGTCGGGGCCACTGTTCCCAGGAGGGACTGACGTGGAGCAGGATGGCGACGAAGCCGAAGGACCACAGGGCCTGGGCTATCGGCCAGCTCTCGATGTCGGTGTGCACGGTCGGATCGACCGGCCGGGTCTGGAGGTACCACCAGCCGGCCACCATGATCAGCGGCGCGACGGACGGCACGACGTACTGGGGGATCTTCTTGAGCAGGCCCTCCTGGTGAGCCATGCCGAGGATCCAGCAGGAGCCGAACATGGCGAAGTCGCTGACGTTCTCCCAGACCCGGCCGTAGAGGAACTCCTGGTCGATGAGGAACGTGTGCATCACGATCGTCAGCGCGAGCGGCACGGACAGCGTCACCACCGGCATCCGCCGCAGCGCCCACAGCATCAACGGTGAGAGCAGGACGTACCAGAGGTACGCGCGGAGGTACCAGAGCGGGACGACGACCTGCATCGCCCAGCCCTGCCCCACGAGATGGTCGAAACCGTTCAGTGATTCGGCGTACGGCGGAGTGCTCAGCGGCACGAGCCAGAACAGCAGCTTGCCCCACCACCAGTTGGGATGCCCCTCGGCGTCGGGCCCCCAGCCGTCGACGATCTCGAGGGCGAGGACGACCGCGCCGAACAGCCACATCGGCGGCAGCAGCCGACGCAGACGGCCCCGGACGACGCCCAGGGCGGGACGGCTGAGCGAGCGTGCCATCAGCGTCCCGGCCAGCGCGAACATCACGCCCATCGACGGGAAGACCACGGGCAGCCAGAACCAGCCGAAGTTGTGGTAGATCACCACACGGACCAGCGCCAGCGCGCGCAGCAGGTCGAAATAGCGGTCTCGGCCGCCCTTGCGCGGGGACGGTGTCGACGGCTCCGGCACCGGCTGGGACTCCCGTCGCAGTGCGGCGGGGATCCTCAGCCGGACGGTGTCCTGGGTTCCCCCGAACTCGAAGGATGCGGTCATGGTCAGGCCTCCACCGGTGCGGCGACCTCGCCGGTGCGCCGAAGCTTCTGCCAGCGCAGTCGACCACCGGTCAGCGCCGTGATCGTGGACTGCAACAGGACGATGTACATCAGCTGCCGGTAGACCACTTGCTGGATCGGCAGGCTGATCAGATGCAGGGGCTTCTCGCCGTCGAGCCGGAAGGCGTACCAGGACAGCACGGCCTGGAGCAGGATGAAGCCGCCCCAGCTGGCGAGGGTGATCGGGGCGTCCGCGAACAGCACGCCGTACAGCAGGAACATGTCGACCAGCGGCGCGAGCAGCGGGGCGACCACGCCGAACAGCACGACGAGGGGCAGCCCGAGCCGGCCGAAGCGCCCGGCCGGACCCCGGGAGATCACGGCGCGCCGGTGCTTCCACATCGCCTGCATGCTGCCGTAGCTCCAGCGGTACCGCTGGGACCAGAGCTGCTGGATGCTGGCGGGGGCCTCGGTCCAGGCGCGGGCGCGCTCGGCGTAGACGATCCGCCAGCCGTCGCAGAGCACCGCCATGGTGATGTCGGTGTCCTCGGCGAGGGTGTCGTCGCTCATCCCGCCGACCCGCCGCAGGGCCTCCTTGCGGAAGGCGCCGACCGCGCCGGGGATGGTCGGGATGACGTTGAGCATGTCGTACATCCGGCGGTCCAGGTTGTGGCCGAGGACGTACTCGATGTGCTGCCAGGCGCCGATCAGGCTGTCGCGGTTGCCGACCTTGGCGTTGCCCGCGACCGCGCCGATCCCCCGGTCGCCGAAGGGCTGGACCAGCTCGCGCACGGTGGACGGCTCAAAGACGGTGTCGCCGTCCATCATCACGATGATGTCGTGCGACGCGGCCGCGATACCGGTGTTGAGCGCGCTGGACTTGCCGCCGTTGACCTTGCGGATCAGCCGGACGAACGGCAGATTCATCGCCTCGACGATGTCCGCGGTGCCGTCCGTGGAGCCGTCGTCGATGACGATCACTTCGATCGGATGGTCACTGGCGATCAGGGAGTTGAGGGTGTTCGCGATGCACTCGCGCTCGTTGTAGGCCGGGACGAGGACGGTGACCGGCTCGGTGACGGGTGGTCCCCACGCGTCCCGCCGCCGGGAGCGCCGGGCGTGGAGCGGTGCGAGGACGAGCATCAGCGCGAACCGGCCGAAGTTGAGGAAGCCGACGACGGCCAGCAGCGCGACCAGCACCGGCAGGGTGAGCACGGCGGCCTCGCTGGCCCAGACGAAGCCCTTGCCCGCCCACAGCTGGTAGCCGTGCACCGGCACGGTGGCGTCGGTGGCACCGAGCGCCTCGGAGACGGTGGCGAAGCGGTATCCCTCGCCCTTCAGCTTCACGATGATCTTCTCGAGCGCGGCGAGGGTCTCGGTACGGTCGCCACCCGCGTCGTGCAACAGGATCACCTCGCCCGCGCCGGGCTTGCGCGGCATCGCCGCCTTGACGATCTCGTCGACGCCGGGACGCTTCCAGTCTTCGGTGTCGCGGTCGATGAACGCGGTGAGGTAGCCGTGGGAACCCACGTACTTGATCACCGGGTAGTTCCAGTCGTCGAGCGCCGAGGCGTCGGAGGAGTACGGCGGGCGGAACAGCGCGGTGTGGACGCCCGCGACGCCGGCCAGCGCCAGTTGCGTCTGCGCCAGCTCCCAGCTGATCCGGGCTTCGGACTGGTACGCCAGATCGGGGTGGGTGTAGGTGTGCACGCCGATCTCGTGGCCGCCCGCGACGATCTGCCGGATCAGCTCCGGGTGGCGCGTGGTCATCGCGCCGGTCACGAAGAAGTCCGCGCGGACGTCGTGGGCCGCGAGCACGTCCAGGATCTTCGGGGTCCACTCCGGCGAGGGGCCGTCGTCGAAGGTCAGGACCACGGTGTGGTTGGGGATCCGATAACTCACCGGGCGCTCGTTCCTGGCGCCGCGCGCGTCGATGATCGGGCCGCCCTTGAGCAGGTTCTCCGGCACGGTCGTCTTGTCGACCGAGGTCGCGATCCGGGTGTCGTGGAACGCCTCATTGGTGGCGAGGCCGCGCAGGACGAGGAGCGCGAGCAAGCAGGCCAGCAGGGACAGCGGCATGAAGAAGCGCAGCGGCGGCGCAGCCAGTCGGCGCGGTCTCAGCCGGGACTGCCGACGACGCTGGTGGCGGGACAAGGGCGCTCCTGGAGATGGGTGGTGCGGACGATCAGGCCCGCTCGGCCGGCCCGCAGGCGTTGCTCCGGGCGGCACGATGATCGCGGTATGTCATGGAATGTCGCGATGTCCGGCGTGATGGCCGGACTTTTCGGGTGAGGCGTCGCGGACCGCGCCCTCTAGGACCAGGCGGGTGACAAGGGGCCCCTGGTGGGCGCGTACGAGGGCTTCGGCGGTATCTCCATCGCCGGGGCGTCCGACTGCGTACCGATCAGACTGCCGCCCATGGCGGCCGCCAGGATCGCGCCGACCACGGAGACCGGCCAGCCGAAGCGCCGGAACAGACGGCTGCGCAGACCCGACTGGTCGACGAACACCGGTGCCGGAGCAGGCTCCTCCTGATGCGATTCGGCCACGCCGGGCTGTGCCGAGTGGACCGATGCGCGCCCGGAGAATGTGACGACTTGGCGCATTGTTCGTGGCCTTTTTGTGCAGGGTCTGGAGATCGCTGAAGCGTAGAGCGGACCGTAGCGCATGACCTGAATCGTTTGGTGCGCAATATGCGTATTGGGAATATCCCGATCGGATGTCGTGACCGGATCGGTATGTCAACGGGCGCCTCCCGACCCTTCGGCGGCCGGATCGCGAACATGAGGCGGGATGGCTTGAATCCTTCGCTAGGATGACCGCTCGATTCATGCGATCAGCGATCGATCCGCATGCAACGGGCGTGTCCAGTCACCGCCTCTACGCCCCAAGGAGCCTGTGTGAGCCAGCCCCGCCGCACCTCTCGTCGCCGCGCGTGGACCGCGCTCACGCTGCCCGCCCTCCTGTGCGTACTCGCCGCGTGTTCCACCGACCCCGCGGCCGGCGGGAGCACCGACGCCGCCGGGCCCGCGCGGGACGCCTCGCCGACGCCCACCGGACCGCCGGGAACCCTGTTCGACAGCTTCAACTACACCGGCGCCGACGACCCTTCTCTCGCCGCGCACGGCTGGGAGATCCGCACCGGCGGGGGCGGCCCGGGGATCAAGGGCACCTGGAGCGCCGACGGCGCCGCCTTCCCCTCCGACCCGACGGCCGAGGGGGGCAAGGTCCTACGACTGCGCTCCTCCACCGACGGCACCGAGCAGGGCACCACGCAGGTCGAGGTGCAGACCACGAGCCGGAACTTCTTCACGGGAACCTTCGCCGCCCGGGTCCACCTCAGCGACAAGCCCACGAGCGGACGCGACGGCGACCACGTCGTCCAGACCTTCTTCCCGATCTCCTCCGCGGAGTCCTCGGAGAACTACAGCGAACTCGACTTCGAGTACCTGCCGAACGGCGGCTGGGGTTCGGTGGGTCCGCAGCTCGACAACGTCAGCTGGTACAGGGCCGACCCGCCGGACCGGGTCCACAACACCCTCGAGCGGCGCCTCGAGGGCTGGCACACCATGATGATCACCGCCATGGACGGAAAGGTCACCTACTCCCTGGACGGCAAGGAGCTGTTCACCAGCTCCGGCAAGTACGTCCCGCGCGAGCAGATGGACATCCACTTCAGCAACTGGCTCATCGACCTCCCCTTCACCGGCGGCCCGCGCACCTGGGACATGCAGGTCGACTGGGTCTACTACAAGGCCGACGAGGCCGTCTCCCGGGCGGACGTCCAGAAGACGGTGGACGGCTTCCACAGCACCGGCACCGACTACATCAACACCGTCCCGAAGCCCTGACCCCCGGAGCGCACCTTGACCCGGTCAAGGTGCGCTCCGGTCGGTCAAGTGCGCTGGTTCCCGAGTGGTCCCCAAAAACGATCAGGGACCGTTTCAGATTGAGCCTTTTCCAACCTGCTGGCGGGCTGGTCGGGTTGAGGCATCCCGGCTGCGCTGAACGACGAAGCTCCTGGTAGACGGTGTCACGACCAAGATCCACCGCTCACCAGGAGCTTCGCTTGCTTGTCTACCCGTCGGCGATCGACCTGTCCAACGCTCACCTGCAGCACCCTGCCGGCCAGCTGCCCGCACACCGCCGGAAGATCGGTTCGCGCTGGCGGCGCCTGGCGCCGGGACGGCAGGCTTGCTCGTCCTGGCGCACCTGCGATGTGGTGACACCTACGCCCGCCTCGCGGCCGGATTCCCCATCGGGATCGCGACCGTGTACCGGTATGTCCGCGAAGCCGTCGAGGTCCTGGCCACACTCGCCCCCAGCCTCGCCGAGGTCCTGCAAGCTCGCCGCCCGGCCTTCGTCATCCTCGACGGGACGCTGCTGCCGATCGACAGGATCGCCGCCGACACCCCGTACTACTCCGGCGAGCACAAGCGCCGTGGCATGAACATCCAGGTCCTGACCGATCCGTTCGGGCGGCTGCCGTGGGCCTCGCCCGCACTGCCCGGCTCGACTCACGACCTGACAGCGGCGCGTAAGCACGGCATGGTCGACGTACTCGCCGCGGCCGACCTGAAGTGCTGGGCGGACCGGGCCTATCAGGGTGCCGGCCGCCCGGTCCGGGTGCCGTTCCGGGGACGGAGGAAGCGCCGAACCGCCCCGACACACCCCGGCCAGCAGCGCCCCTTCGGCAGCGTGGCCGGTGATCTGGTGGCGCAGGGCGTCAGTGGTGCCGCCGGAGGTGTCGACGAGTTCGTCCGGCGCCCACCCCGGGACCGTTCTTGCCCCAGAATGATCATCGGGTCCGTGGTCGCGGGTCCGAGGCAGCAGGCGTGAGGAGATTCGTGAAAGACGTCATCCAGTACATCCGGGAGACCCACGGGCCGGAAGAGGCCCCGCCGGAGTTCCCTGACGAGCAGCTCCTCGCGCGGATCGAGGAGGAACAGGGCGTCCGACTGCCGGCCGGGCTCCGGGAATTCCTGCTCCATGTCGGTGATGTTGAGCGTGCCCGCCTGGAGCCCGTCACTGTCACGGACGAGGGCGCGCACACGTACCTGCCGGAGCTCATGGCCATCGCCTGGGACCAGGGCGTCCCGCGCGATTTGATCGTCCTGTGCGAGGACGAAGGCGACTTCTACCTCGTCGGCCCCGACAACGTGGTCGTCTTCTGGTCGTGCAGCGGGACGGGCGGTCTCACGGAAGACCGCTGGGAGTCGGTGTGGCACTGGGCCCGCGACGAGTGGCTCCGCCTCCCGGCGCCGGAGACGATCTGACCGGCGACGGCGTAGAGACCCGTGCCGGAGGAGACGTTGACGATCGCGCCGCCGCCGATCTGGCCGAGCACCTGCCGGATCTGGGTGCGGGTGCGCAGGAACGCTCCGGTGAGGCTGACGCCGAGGATGCGGTCCCAGTCCTCCTGGCGGTGTCGGCGGCACCTGGTCCTCGACGCCCGGCCAGGTGGTCGAGGAAGGCGGTGATGCCGGCCAAGGCGGCGTAGTCGAACGGGTCGAGATCAACCATGAGCCCTTTCCAATCTGGCATCCGCACTGGTCAGCGAACTGTCGTTGATCGGCTACCCGAGTCCGGCACGGGCTCCTGGCCAGGTCTTCACCAGTTGACCGGCGCCTCCGGGGAGCTGCCGCAGAGTCCTCCGACTGGCAGGTGCTTCAGGTTGGAAAAGGCTCACTGCCTGCGCAGCAGGACCGCCTCACGCGCCGGGCCGTTTGTGTCGGGAGAGCAGCTTGCTGAAGAACGAGTGCAGCATGGTGGAAGCACCCGGACGAGCAAGCTCATGGCCGCCGAAGCGGTAGATGTCGTAGCCCATGAGGCGGAGCCTTCGATCCTCGGCGGCCATCTCGGAGTAGAGCCTGGGCGACGCCTTCCCGGTTGCGTCGGCGTAGTGCTGAACGCCATCGACTTCGATGACGAGGCGTGACCGGTCCGGCGTGAGGAGGAAGTCAATGCGCTGCCGCGCGAGCGTTGAGGTGTGCTCCGGACTCCTGCGCGTGTAGGGGTCGTAGTGAAGGTAGAACTGCGCTATGAGGGCAGGGAGTTCATGGCCTCCCGCTGCGCCGTAGCGCGCACAGTAGGTGCGGAACAGGAACCGCTCGGGCTCCGGGTCCAGTGACGCGGCGAGCCCCGCGTACAACGCGTGCGCGGTTCAGTGCCTGCCGCCACCCGGCCGCCACCGCCCCGGCCGGGCAGTCGGCGAGTCGACTGTCTGGTGTTCCGCCAGGCGGCGTGAACGCCGGGAGCCGCGGCGGTGTCACCGCGCGTGCCTGCCCTTGGCCGGCTTCGGCTTCCCCTGCCGCGCCTCGCCCTTCCGGGGGGCTGGCCCGGCTGCTCCCGGACCGGACGCACGGCCGCGCTGCCGCTCCGAGACGCCAGGAGCCGACGGCGTCCAGCCGTCGACCGCCGCGCCCTCGGAGCCGGCGGCCCGCCGGTCCCCGGTGTACGAGGGGGACCGCGGCGCGGACGCGGAGACGGCGGCGGCTCCGGCTGGCGGAGCGGGCGAGGTGGTCGGGGAGGTCGGCTCGGTCGTGGCGGGGCGCGACGGAACGGGCGCGACGTTCTCCGCCTCGGCGGACGGCCCGCCCACCGAACCGGTCAGTCCGACACCGAAGACGGTCAGTGCCGCACCGGCGGTCACCAGGATCCGACCGGCCCGGCGTGAGGCGGGCCGGTCGGAAGAGGATCGTGCGGGCACCGGCTCGTCGTGCGCAGGGACGGCGGCCTCGACGCCGGCGCCCCCCACTGCCGCGCCCGCCCCGTTCGACCTCAGCGTGTCCGGGTTCCGCTCGCCGGCGCCGTCCTCGCCCCTCAGGGGCGGAGCCGCGAGCACGGAGGATCCCACGGGCACGTCGGCCGCTCTCGCGAGATCCTCCGATGCCAAGGCGGCCAGGGCGCGCCCACAGGCCCGGGCGTCCGGCCGGTGGCTCTCGTCCGCGTCGGTCATGGCTTCCAGTAGTTCGACGACGGCCGCCGGTATGTCCGGCGGAATGACCGGGGGACGGTTCAGACGGGCGATCGCAGCCTCCAGCGGCGCCCCGTCGTACTCCAGTTCACCCTTGATCGACTCGATGAGCACCAGTCCCAGGCTGTAGATGTCCGCTGCCGGCCCGGCGCCCCGGCCCAGCACCTGCTCCGGGGCCATGTACGCGGCGGTTCCCACCAGGGCGCCCGTCACGGTCTGAGCCGTGGTGCCGAGCAGCCGGGAGATGCCGAAGTCCGTCAGGCGGGGGGCGCCCGCCTCGTCCAGCAGGATGTTGGCGGGTTTGACGTCGCGGTGGACGACTCCGGCCTCGTGCACATGGGCCAGCGCCGAGGCCAGCGCGGCTCCGATGCGGCACGCCTCGGCGGGCGCCAGCGCAGCCGCCGCGATCCGCCGGCGCAGCGTGGTGCCCCTGACCAGCTCCATCACCAGGTAGGGCGTTCCGTCGTCCCGGCCGCAGTCGTACACGGTGATCAGGCCGGGGTGCTGCAGCTGGGCCAGCAGCCGGCCCTCGCCGTCGAACCGCTCCTCCGTGTCGGCGGCACCGTCCGGGCGGAAGACTTTCACGGCGACCGGTCGCCGCAGGCGCAGGTCCATGCCCTCGTACACGTCGGCGGCGCCGCCGCGGCCCAGCAGGTCGTCGAGCCGGTAGCGTCCGGCCACCACGTGGGCGGTGAGCCGGAGGTCCGGTCGGATCGGCCACGAGCGGACTTTCATCACTGCGCTCCCTGCGTCCTGGTGTTACCTGCCGTCGTCCGCCCGCCCACGTATGCGCTGCCGATGGCATGCCCGGTCGCGTGGTTGCGAGCACCGTGTGCACGTGTGCCCCCTCAGCCGCCGGACATCCCCCGGTCCCGCACACGGTCTCGTGGAAGGAGGGTTGGGCGCCGTTTCGGCATGATGGAGTCATGCGCACTCGATCGGTGCTCGTCTTCGACGGTGACTGCGGCTTCTGTACGGCGTCCGTCTCGTTCGTCGAACGCCGCCTGCGCCCCGACTGCGAGATCGTTCCCCGACAGTTCGCGGATCTGGCCGCGCTGGGCGTGACCTCGGAGCGCGCCGCACACGAGGCGCTCTGGGTGACCCCGTCCGGTCAGGTGTACGGCGGCGCCCGGGCAGTGGCGAAGATCCTGCTGCGCACGGGCCGGGGATGGGCGCCGCTGGGGGCACTGCTCATGCTGCCCCCGGTGCGGTGGGTCGCCCACGCCGTCTACCGGCTGGTGGCTGACAACCGGCACCGGATGCCGGGCGGGACGGCGGCGTGCGCGGCACCGACGCGCCGTGGGCGAGGGTGACCGGAGCCGCGATGGATTGCGCCGGAGGGGGTAGGTGAGGACGGCACACGACCATCGCGTCTGCGAAGGAGACGAACATGACCGACGACGCCTACCTGTTCCTCGTGGACGACCCGGCGACCCCGCTGGGCGCCCCCATCACCGCTGTGGGAGAACTGGCGTGCCTGGAGACGCCCGCCGTACGGGCTTGGCTCGACGCGCACGGTGTCACCGTCGCCTCCCCGGGCGTCCGGCTGCTGCCGCCGGAGGAGGCGGGCGCCACCCCCGACGGGGCGGAGAAGCTGCCCGTCCCGTTGAGCGACGAGGAGCTGAACCGGCTGCGCCACGCGCTGGTGCCGGGAGCCCTCGCCCGCGTGGAGGAAGAGCTGCTGGCCTACCGCGACTGCGCGGGCGAGCGGGACGCCCTGCTGGCGCGGGCCACGGCCGCCGGGGTTCCACCGCACCGCATCGTCGAACTCACCGGCGAGGACGCCCGGACCGTGGCATCGGCGGCGCAGGGACAGGGACAGGGCCGTCCGTCGGATCCCGGTCCGCGACAGCGGTGATGGGGGAAAACATGACGACCGAGGAGACGCGTACGAAGCTCCGACAGTTGGAGGGCCGGCTCGGCGAGCGCACCCCGGCACCGATCGAGGGGCAGACCCGCATCCCCCTCCCCCGACCCGCCCGGGCGGACGACGAGGACGAGAGGGCGTGAAAGCCGGGCTCGGAGGAGCGAGGGTCAAGGGTATTTTCTGGATACAGCAGACGTAGTCAGGCTCAGACAGTGCACGGACCAGCCCGCCCTGCGCTCCAGCGCCGGCGCGGGCGTGCGACCACACTGCGACCACCACACCCCGGAACGCACGAAAGGCCGCCCTCTCATGGATGAGAGAACGGCCTCCGACCTGCGTTTCCGCACAGTCGGGACGACAGGATTTGAACCTGCGACCCCTTGACCCCCAGTCAAGTGCGCTACCAAGCTGCGCCACGTCCCGGCGCACGTCTTCGTGGGGTTTCTCCCGCGTCGGCGTGCAGGGGAAACATTACCTCACTCCGGAGGGTGGGATGACGCACGGGCTGTCACCGGGTCCGGGGTGGCGGTGTCCGCGCCGCAGGTGGCGGCCAGGGAGGTCGCTTCGGCCAGAGCGGCCGCGGAGCCCGTCGCGTGGGCGAGGTCCAGGCGGGCGCGGGCCTCCTCGTAGCGGGAGGGGGAGGCGGCCAGGTGCTCGACGGCCTGGGCGAGGAGCCGCCGGGACTCGTCGGGTTCGGCGAAGAGGGCCAGGCAGCGCAGGGCTTCGCCCAGGACGGTGGGGGTGCCGAGGCGTTCGGCGTGGACGTGCGCCTCGGTGGCGACGCGGGCCGCGCGGTCCGGGTCGGTGGTGGCGAGGGCGCGGGCCAGTTCGAAGGGCCAGGGGGCCCAGAGGCCGTGGTGCCTGCCACGCCCGGTCAGGGACTCGGCCGCCGCTTCGAGGGTGGCGACCGCCTCCTCGCGCCGGCCCTCGGCGAGCAGCAGCCGGCCGAGCACGCTGGGGCCGTCGGGCAGGACGATCGCGCCCGGCCAGGGCGGGCCGAAGGCGTAGTGGTCGGCGACGCTCCGGGCCTCGGCCGTACGGCCACGGGCGACCAGGGTGTCGACGAGGAGGCAGGCGGTGTCCCAGTGGACGGGCAGCCCGGTGCCGACCCGGTCCGCGAGCCTGAGGCCCTCCTCCAGGTGGTGCTGCGCCCGGGGCAGGTTGCCGCGCCGCCGGTGGACCAGGCCGAGGAGGGTGTGGGCGAAGGCGAGGTGGGCGCCGCTCCAGCCGGAGATCTCGAAGGCCCGGACCGCCTCGCCGAACAGGGCCTGCGCCCGGTCGGGACGGTCGGAGAACGCGTACGCGATGCCCGTGAGCGCCGGGATCTCGAAGCCCCAGGTGGTGTCGGTCCAGCCGAGGCCCCGGGCGGGTGCGCCGTCGACGAGGGTGCGGTCGCAGAGCCGTACGATCTCGTCGGCGGGTTCGCCCCGCATCATCCCGTCGAAGGCCCGTACGGCGACGAGGGCGCGCTCGGAGTTGTCGGCGCAGGTGAAGTGCGCGGTGAGCTCGGCGAGGCGGCGGGAGCGGCCGATGCCGTCCTCCTCGGCGGCCTGGAACCCCTCGAACATGAAGTGCGCGGCCTGGAGGCGCCGACGGCCGATACCGGACGGGGTCCGGGCCGCGGCGGCGGCGGCGGTCCTCGCGGCCTCCTGGAGCTGGTTGTCGTGGGCGAGGGCCTGGGCGAGCCGGTGGGTCGCGTCGATGCGGAGGGCGTCGTCCAGGCCCGGCAGGTCGAGCGCGGAGCGCAGGTGGCGGACGGTGGCGGCGGGCGCGGTGAGCAGGGACGCGCAGCCGAGTTCGTAGAGGACCCTGGCGTACGTCTCCGGGCGGGGCGGTTCGGCGAGGGCGCGCCCCAGGCACCGTCGGGCCGCATCGGGGGCTCCGACGGCGAGGTGTTCGACGGCGGCGGCCCGCAGCTGGCTGACGACGTCCTCGTCGTCGTCCGGGTGCACTTCGAGGAGGTGCCGCGAGACTTCGGCGGGGCCGTGGCCGGCCGCGGTGAGCGCCCAGGCGGCGCGCCCGTGCAGGGCGGTCCGGACGGCGGGCGGTACCGATCCGTGGACGGCGGTCGCGATGAGCGGGTGCGTGAACTCCAGACGGTCCGTGTCGGAGGCCGTGACCGACGGCCTCGTCCGCACGATCCTGGCGTGGCGGAGCTGCTCGGTGTACTCGGCCACCTCGGCCGGCCGCATGCCCGTGAGCTCCGCGAGGAGCTTCGGCGTGCTGTCCGAGTCGAGGACGGCGATCGCCCAGGCGAGCCGGGTCGGACCGGAGCCGAGCTCTTCCAGGCGGGAGACGAGTCCTCCGCCGCGCGCGGCCGCGCCGAGGTCGCGGAGCTGTCCGGCCGATCCGGCGACGGGTTCGAGCATCCGGTCGCGGACCTTGGCGAGCAGTTCGACCGTCTCGTACGGGTTCCCGGAGGTCACGGTCCACAGTTCGTGGCAGAACGGCTCGTCGACGTTCCCGCCGAGCGTGTCCCGGGCCAGTACGGCGGTGGCGGCGGGCGTGAGGGCGTGCAGGCCGAGCGTCAGGACGGCGCGGTCGCCGAGCCCGGTGAGGATGGCGGGCACGCCGTCGCCGTTCGGTTCCGGCGGCAGGGGCCGGTGGGCGAGGACGACGAGGGCGGGCAGACGCCCGTCCGGCCGGAGCCGGGTGAAGGTGTCGAGCCAGGCCAGGGTCTCGGCGTCGGCCCATTGGGCGTCGTCCACGAGCAGCACCGGCGGCCGGTCCCCCAGCCGTTCCGCGAGGCGGTCCAGGAGCCTGGCGAGCCCGTGCCGTACGCCCTGGGGGTCGGCGGGCGCGGCCGACGGCGGGGGTGGCGGCGCGAGCCCCAGCGCGGGGGCCAGGAAGTCGAAGTGGTCGCCGAAGAGGAGGCGGACGTCCTCGGAGTCGAAGCCGTCGAGGGCGGGCTGGAGGAGTTGGCGGGTGAGGTGGAAGGGGACCGAGGTGAGGGTCTCGCCGCCTCGGGCGGTCAGGACGGTGCACCGGTCCTGGGCGGCACGGCGTATCTCGGCGAGCAGGGCGGTCTTGCCGATTCCGGGCTCTCCCCGGTAGACGAGGATGCCGCCGTGCGCGGGTCCGCCCGCCACGGCGGCGGCGACCAGTTCGTCGACGGCGTGGACGGCGGCGGCGAGCTCAGGACCGCGTTCGAGCAGCCCGTCGTGGCGCGTGGCGACGGAGCCCGCCGCCCGGGTGGGACCGGCGGGGGTCTCCAAGGGCCTGACGGGCGGCGACTGTTCGGATTCCGACGGCACCGGTGACTCACTCCCCACACGAGCAACTGCCATGACGTGACCCGCGCGACCCACGCGGACCAGTGATTCACTGGACCGTTGAGCCTAGCGCCCCTGATCGTCCAAAGGGCGACAATGAGCGGGTGAAACGGACGGCGAATGACCACGGCAGGGACCGGGACGACGAGGGACGGGCCCGCAGCGCCCGGCCCCGGGACGGACTCGGCCGACCGCTGCCGTACGGCGCGGAGGGCGTGCCCCGGCAGCCCGAGGGGGTCGCACGCGGCCCCGCCGAGACCCTGCGCGAGGCGCAGCGGCTGCTCGACGCCGGGATGCCCTTCCACGCGCACGAGGTCTTCGAGGACGCCTGGAAGTCCGGCCCGGAGTCGGAGCGGGAGCTGTGGCAGGGCCTCGCGCAGCTCGCCGTGGGTCTGACGCACGCCGCCCGCGGCAACGCGGCGGGCGGGGCGCGGCTGTTGCGCCGCGGCGCCGACCGCCTCGCGGGCGGGCGGCCCGGAAGCCCTGCCGCAGGGGCCGCGTACGGGATCGACGTGGACGGACTCGTGTCGTGGGCGCGGGAGTTGGCCGACCGTACGGAGACGATGGGTACGGAGGCCATGGGTACGCGCGGAGTGGACGCGGCGCCGGTCGACGCCGCCGGCGAGGCGCCCAGATTGTGCCGGGACACGCCCTGAGGGGCGGAGGGTCACCTGCCGGGCGGGGCCAGTTCGCGTCGCAGTACCGAGGTGTGGCCGGCGTCCGGGTCCTTGGCGGCCGTGAGGAGGGTGATCGTCCTCTCGGTCGCGAGGTCCCGTAGCCGGTCGAGGGCGGCGGCGGCCTCGGGGGCGGCGAGTTCGGCCTCGTACCGCCGGCAGAACTCCTCGTACTCGCCCTCCGGGCCGTGGTACCAGCGGCGGAGTTCGGTCGACGGGGTGAGGGCCTTGGGCCATTCGTCGACGTGGGCGTCGGTCTTGGCGAGCCCGCGCGGCCAGAGCCGGTCGACGAGGACCCGGACGCCGTCGTCGGGCGACGGGGCCTCGTAGATCCGGCGGACGCGGACGTCGTGGCTGCGCGCGGGCATGGCTCCAGGGTGCCGGAGCGGGCGGGGGGCGTCCTGTCGCCGGGGCCGGACCGGGGACGGGGACGGACCGGGGACGGGGACGGACCGAGGACGGGGACGGACCGAGGACGGGGACGGGCGAGACGCCGGCGGGGTGGACGGCGGCCCGGGGACCAGGTCGGACGGGCACGGATCCACGTCGGGCGGGCCCGGGGCTCAGCCCTCGGCGTGCAGGGCCGGGAGGAGGACGGCGTCGACGAAGGTCCGCATGGTCGACGCGTCCGCGAAGCGTTCCTCGAAGAGCCGCTCGATGCGGAGCATGCCCAGGAAGCAGGGGGCGACGAAGCCGATCGCCGGGTTGTCGGCGTCGATCTCGCCGCGCTCGACCGCGCGCGCCACCACCCCGTCGATGGCGGCGACCTCGGGGGCGATGACGGTCTCGCGGAGTGCGGCGCGCAGGTCGGGGTGCTGGATGAAGGCCTGGGCGACGGCCTCCATGAGTTCGGCGTCGTGCTCCCGGCGGGAGGCGGCGATGCGGGCCGCCTCGCGCAGGTCGCCGGCGAGAGTGCCGGTGTCGATGCCGGTGAACACGGTGCAGCGCCGCTGGGCGAGCGCCGCGGTGACGAGCCGCGGTTTGGTGCCCCACTGGCGGTAGAGGGTGGCCTTGCCGCACTTGGTGCGGGCCGCGACGCCCTCCATGGTCACCGAGTCGTAGCCGCCCTCGCGCAGGAGGCGGAGGACGGCGTCGTACAGCTCCGTCTCGCGCTCCGGCGTGATCTTGCTGCGGCGGGCTGCGGCGGTCGCGGCCTCTGTGGACATCGATCCCTCCCGGACACCTGGGTCTGCACATACGAGAGTAGGGGGTGCACAATCGAGACGCAAACGTATCGATACGCTTGCGTCTCGATGAAATCGGATCTAGGCTTCCCCGGTTTGTTGCTGATTTGACTGATTGCTGACGAGAAGGGCGGCGCGATGGCTGCCGGGATACGCGGGATACGAGGACCACGTCCTGCAGGACCGGGGCTGACGCCTGCCCCCGGCCCCGCCGGGCACGGCGGGGCCGGGGGCGCACCGGAGGAGGGGCCGGAGGAAGGAGCGGACGGCGAGCGCTCCGGCGAGTCCGCCAGACCGCCGCTCCTGCGCGAGCTCATGCTCGTGACCGCGCTCTTCCTCGTCTACAAGCTCGGCCGGCTCTTCGCCAACGGCCATGAGACCCGCGCCTTCCGGAACGCCGACCTCGTCTGGGACGCCGAGCGCGCGGTCCGCCTGCCGGACGAGGGAACGATCCAGCAGCTGCTCCTGCACGGCGAACCGATCGTCCGGGCGGCGAACACGTACTACGCGGCCGTGCACTTCCCGGCCACCCTCGCCTTCCTCGTCTGGCTCTACTGGCGGCGCCCCGCCCACTACGTGTGGTCGCGCCGCGTGCTCGCGCTCGTCACCGCCGCCGCGCTCGCCCTGCACCTGCTGATGCCGCTCGCGCCGCCACGGATGCTCGCCGCCGCCGGACTCGTCGACACCGCCCGGATCTACGGCCCCTCGGTGTACGGGGCGACACCGGAGACGGACTCGATGGCGAACCAGTTCGCGGCCATGCCCTCGCTGCACTTCGGCTGGGCCCTCATGGTCGCGATCGGCCTCATCGCCGCCACCCGGTCCCGCTGGCGGGCCCTGTGGCTGCTCCATCCACTGCTGACCCTGCTCGTCATCATCGGCACCGCCAACCACTACTGGTTCGACGCGCTCGCCGCCGCCGCACTCCTCGGCCTCGCGCTGCTCGCCGTCCGCGCCCCCGGCCATCGGACGGCGCCCCCGCCTCCGCCCCTGCCCCGCGCGCTCAAAGCCCCTTCCCTCCCGGTCGGAGCCCACCGATGAACCCCGCCACCGGCACCGCCGTCGCGGTGCTGCTCTCCCTCCTCTCCGCCGCCGGATACGCGCTCGCCGCCGTCTCCCAGTCCCGGCTCGCCGCCGCCTCCCCCGTCCAGGACGGGCGAGGGGCACTGCGCTCGCTGTTCACCCGTGGGCAGTGGTGGTCGGCGGTCGGCCTGAACGCCGCCGGAGCCCTCGCCCACGTGGCCGCCCTGCACTACGGGCCGCTGACCCTGGTCCAGCCGCTCGGCGCGCTGACGCTCGTGGCGGCACTGCCGTTGGGCGCCCACCACGCACGACGCCGGGTGACCCGTACCGAATGGCGCGGGGCCCTGTGGACCCTCGGCGGGCTCGTCGGACTGGTCGCCGTGACCGGGCCTGCGGCACCCGGCGAGGCGCTCAGCCTGCGCGAGGCCCTGGTCGTCGCGGTGGCGACGGCGCTCCTGATCGCCGCGCTCGCCTCCGGCCGGCCGCACGGGCGCGAGCACGGCGGCGCGCGCGGGGCGGGTCCGGACGCGGCGGGAGGCCGGGGCGCTCGCGGGCTCGGCCACGCCACGGCCTCCGGCATAGCCTCCGGCGTCGCCTCGGCCCTCACCCAGACACTGACGGCCGCGCTCGCGCGGGAACTGCCCGGCGGCGGCCCCGCCTGGTGGCAGACCGCGCTGCTCGCACTCCTCATCTCGGCCTTCGCGACCGGCGGACTGCTGCTCTCGCAGGCCGCCTACCGGGGCGGACTCGCCGCGCCGCTCGCCGTGGTCAACCTCTCCAACCCCGCGGCCGCCGCCGTGATCGGGGTGGCGCTGCTCGGAGAGACGTTCCGCGCGGGCGCGTGGGGCTGGCTGGTCGCGGCCGGCGCCTCGCTGGTCGCGGCACGGGGCGTGGTCCTGCTGACGAAGGGCGCCCCCGAACCCGCCCCGGCACCGGAGCGGGGGACGGGGACGGCGGGGTTCACGCGCGCGCGTGAACCCCGGGAGACGCGGGCGGTCCCGTCGCCGCGCCTCACCGACGTGGCGGTCGCGGAGCTCGCCGTGACGGACGCGCCCGCCTCCGGCCGAGCAGCCGCCACGGCCGTCGCCGTCACCGCAGCCACCCCCGTCACCGCAGCCGAGTCGGGCGCCATCGACCCGGTTCACGCGGAACCGGCCCCGACCGGCCGGGTAGCCGCCGATCAGGGCGCCGCCGGCCCGCCCCTCCCCGGCCTGGCCGAGCCGAAGGCCGAGGCGGTGCCCGCGCCGGTCGGGTGCTGAGGACGGGAGGCCCGTGCGGCGACGGTTCCGCACGGCGAAGCCGGCACGGCGACGGCCCGGGCGGGGCCCGGCACGGCGGCAGCCCCCACGGCACGGCACGGCACGGCACGGCACGGCACGGCACGGCACGGCACGGCACGGCACGGCAGGCCAACGGCCCGCACGGTGAAGTCGACACGGCGGCGACCCGGTCCGCTTCCGTCCGACCGCCCGCTCGACCGTCCGACCGCTCGGCGCCCCCCTCCACCCCACCCACGGGCCCGCGCCCGCCGAGCGATCTTGAATTCGTCACCTTGACGACAACCAGCCGCACCTCCTATCGTCAACCTGACGACAAGGGGGTACGCCACCATGGCAGACATCACCCGGCGGGCCGGCTGGCGCCATCTGCGCTCCGCGCCCACCGCGCACATCCGTCACCAGCGCCGCGGCCGGCTCGTCCACGACGGCGAGGGACTCAGCTTCTGGTTCCGGCCGCGCACCGCCGCCCTCTCCGAGGTTCCGGTGAACGACCGCGAACTGGCGATGGCCTTCCACGCCCGTACCGCCGACTTCCAGGACGTCAGCGTCCAGTCCACCGTCACGTACCGGATCGGGGACCCGGCGGCCGCCGCCACCCGGCTCGACTTCTCCATCGACCCCGACACGGGCGCGTGGCGCGGCGCCCCGCTGGAGCAGATCGCCACCCTCCTCACCGAGACCGCCCAGCAGCACGCCCTCGACGTCCTCGCCCGCACCGCGCTCGCCGAGGCGCTCGTCGACGGCGTGGCGGCGGTACGGGACCGCGTCACGGCCGGACTCGCCGCCGAACCCCGCCTGCCGGCCACCGGCATCGAGGTCGTCGCCGTCCGGGTGGTGGCGATCCGGCCCGAGCCCGAGGTGGAACGCGCCCTGCGCACCCCCGCCCGCGAACAGATCCAGCAGGAGGCCGACCGGGCCACGTACGAGCGCCGCGCCGTCGCCGTCGAACGCGAACGCGCCATCGCGGAGAACGAGCTCGCCAGCAAGATCGAGCTGGCCAGGCAGGAGGAGCGGCTCGTCGAGCAGCGCGGCACCAACGCGCGCCGCGAGGCCGAGGAGAACGCCGCCGCCGACGCGGTACGGGCCGAGGCCGAGGCCGTACGGAAGGTCCGCCTCGCACGGGCAGAGGCCGAGGCGGCGCGCGAGGTCGGCACGGCGCGCGCCGGTGCGCAGTCCGCGTGGCTGCGGGCGCACACGGAGGTGGATCCCGCCACCCTGCACGCCCTCGCCGTGACCACGGCCGCCGAGAACCTGCCCCGGATCGAGCACCTGACGCTCTCGCCCGACGTGCTGACGGGGCTGCTCGCCAAGCTGGGCGAGGGCGGTGCGCGGTCGTGAGCCTCGCGCCGCGCGCGGTGCTCGTGCACCGGACCACGGAGTACGAGGAGCTGCTCGCCCGGCACGGTACGCACGGCCAGGCGGCGTTCTTCCTCTCCGCGCGCGGCCGCTCGGTCGATGCCGTGCGCGAGCGGCACGAGCGCGCGCACCGGGCGCTCGCCGAGGTGGCGGGCGCGGTACCGCTGACGTGGCGGCAGACCCGGGTGGAGCGCGCCGACCTGGACCGGTTCCTGTTCGGACCCGAGGACGTGGTCGTCGTGGTCGGGCAGGACGGTCTGGTCGCCAACGCGGCGAAGTACCTGAACGGGCAGCCCGTGATCGGGATCGACGCCGACCCCGGGCGCAACGCCGGCGTCCTGGTCCGCCACCGCGCGGACCGGGCACGGCGGCTGCTGCCGTACGCGGCGGGGGCCGGGGCCGCGGTCGACGAGCTGACCATGGTCGAGGCCGTCACGGACGACGCCCAGCGGCTGCTCGCCCTGAACGAGATCTACGTCGGTCCCCGCGGCCACCAGACGGCGCGTTACACCCTGGGCCTGGACGCGACGGAGGCGCCGCCCGAGCCGCAGGCCTCCTCGGGTGTCCTGGTCGGCACCGGCACGGGGGCCACGGGCTGGCTGCGGTCCCTGTGGGAGCAGCGCTCCAGCACGCTCGCGCTGCCCTCGCCCGCGGACGCCCGGCTCGCCTGGTTCGTCCGCGAGGCCTGGCCGTCGCCGACGACCGGCACGACCCGGGTCGAGGGCCTCCTCGACCCGGGCGAGGGCCTGCGCCTCACCGTCGAGTCGGACCGGCTCGTGGCGTTCGGCGACGGTGTCGAATCGGACGCGCTGGAACTGACTTGGGGCCAGACCGTCCGCCTCTCACTCGCCGGACCGCGCCTGCGCCTCGTCCACTGAGGGACGCCGGCGCGGTCCGGGATCCCGCGGCCGGAATCGATCGGCCGTCGGCGGGACCGGTCCCGGCCGGCGCTATGCTCGGCGCGCTTTGTCCGGTCCCCCGGTCGGCCGGACACCCGCCCGCCCGCTCCCGGCCGTTGAAGGAACCCCCATGGACTCCGTCTCCTCCGGCTCGCTGTCCGTCTCCCCCGCCACGGCGCGGGACTGGGAGCTCGTACGTTCCTGGGCGGCCGAGGAGGGGTGGAATCCCGGGCGTTCCGACGCCCGGGCGTTCTTCGCGCAGGACCCCGGGGGCTTCTTCCTCGGGCGGATCGACGGGGAGCCGGTGTCCGCCGTCTCCGTCGTCACCTACGACGACGCGTACGCCTTCCTCGGCTTCTATCTGGTACGTCCCGGGTTTCGTGGCCTCGGTCACGGTCTGGCGACCTGGCGGGCCGCGCTGACCCGCGCGGGCGACCGGTCCGTGGGCCTCGACGGGGTCCCGGCGCAGCAGGACAACTACCGGCGTTCGGGCTTCTCCACCGCGTACCGCACGGCACGTTACGTGGGTGAGGTTCCGGCCCCCGAGGGCCCGGTGACCGGTGTCGTGGCCGCCTCGCGGGTCGATCCGGCCGCCCTCGCCGCGTACGACGGCGCCTGCCACCACGCCGACCGGCCGCGGTTCCTCGCCGCCTGGCTGACGACGCCCGGCCATCGCGCGCTGGCGCGGATCGCCGACGGACGGGTGACCGGGTACGGGGTGGTTCGTCCCGCCCAGGACGAGGCGCGGGTGGGGCCGCTGTTCGCGGACACCCCGGCCGACGCGGCGGCCCTGCTCGACGCCCTCGCCGCCGAGGCAAGGGACTTCGGCTCGGCCGGGATCGCGGTCGACATGCCGGAGTCGAACCCGGCGGCGGCGCGGCTGGCCGAGGAGCGGGGGCTCCGGCCGACGTTCGAGACGGCCAGGATGTACACGGGCCCGGTGCGCCCCGTGGCGCGCGAGCGCGTCTACGGTGTCACGACGCTGGAACTCGGCTGAGGAGCCCGCCCGACCCGCCGCCCCCTACCCGGCCCGGCCTGGTCCGGCCCGGCCTGGTCCGGCCCGGCCTGGTCCGGCTCGGCTCGGTCCGGTCGTCCGGCTCGGTCCGGTCCGCCTCCGTTCAGTCCGGCTCGGCTCGGTCCGGTCGTCCGGCTCGGTCCCGGCCCCGTCCTGGCCAGGACCCGTCCGTCCTGGTCAGGCCCCGTCCTGGTCCGGTCCAATCCGGCTCCATCCAGTCCGCCCCTGCCCGGCCCGGTCCCTCCGGGCCCTCCCCTCACCGACCCCCCGCCACCCCCTGAGGGGTGACAAGGGTTTTCCCCGTATCGGGTTCACTCTCCCGTTCCCTACTGTCCTCCGCACCGGCAGATATCATCCCCCGAGCGCACCCTGACAGGTGCATGAGGAGGGTGGTGTCCGCCGGGGGCGGCCTTGACCCGGGCCGTCGCGCCGGTGGCGGCGCACGGGCTCCCCAAGCCCAGGGACCGACGGACAGCGACCCCACTTCGCCCCGTGTGTCCCGCGCCGCCGCCACTGCTCCGCAGTTACGTCGTACTTGAAAGGGCCACACCTTGAACGGTTCCAGGCGGAGAGTCATATCCGTGGTCGCGAGCGCCGCCATCCTCGGCGCCGCTGCCACCACCTCCGGGGCGTTCGCCGCCGCCCCGGGCGCTGCCACCCCGAAGCCCGCGCCGGCTTCGCAGACGATGCGGACGCTCCCCAGCGCCCCGGTCGAGAAGGTCATCGTCACCTACAAGAGCCAGGCCGCCGAGGCCGGTTCCAACACCGCCGCGAAGAGCGACACGGCCGAGAAGGCCGCGAAGACGGGCGAGAAGCTCTCCTTCGAGCGTCGCCTCGCCGGCGGTGGCGCCCTGGTCGACCTGGGCGACAGCGCCACCAAGCAGGACCTGACGGAGGTCATGGACGCGTTCCGCGCCGACCCGTCCGTCGCCTCCGTCGAGCCCGACATCCGCGCCTACGCGATGGCGGTCACGCCGAACGACACCGACTACGCCAAGCAGTGGGACCTCTTCGAGCCCACCGGCGGCATGAACGTTCCCGCGGCCTGGGACAAGACGACCGGCTCCGGCGTCACCGTCGCCGTCATCGACACCGGCTACGCCGCCCACTCGGACCTGGCGACCAACGTCGTCGCGGGTTACGACTTCATCTCGTCCTCGGCCGACGCCCGCGACGGCAACGGCCGTGACGCGGACGCCAAGGACCAGGGCGACTGGAACGCCACCGACGGCGAGTGCGGCACCGGCTCCCGCGCCTCCGACTCCTCCTGGCACGGCACCCACGTGGCCGGCACCATCGGCGCCGTCACGAACAACACCAAGGGCATCGCGGGCATCGCGTACAACGCGAAGATCCAGCCCGTGCGGGTGCTCGGCAAGTGCGGTGGCTCGTCCTCCGACATCGCCGACGCCATCACCTGGGCCTCCGGCGGCACCGTGCCGGGCGTCCCGGCCAACGCGAACCCGGCGAAGGTCATCAACCTGAGCCTGGGCGGCGCCAGCTCCACCTGCCCGAGCGTCTACCAGACCGCGATCAACGGCGCCGTCCAGCGCGGTTCCACCGTCGTCGTCGCCGCGGGCAACAGCAACGCCAACACCTCCGGCTTCACGCCCGCGAACTGCTCGAACGTCATCACCGTGGCGTCGACCAGCCGTGAGGGCAACCGGTCGTTCTACTCCAACTACGGCACCATCGTGGACGTGGCCGCGCCCGGCGGCGAGACCCGCCGCGGCACCGACACGCCGGGTACCGTCACCACCCCCGAGAACGGCATCTACTCCACGCTGAACTCGGGCGCGACGACCCAGTCGACCGAGAACTACGAGCCCTACCAGGGCACCTCGATGGCCGCGCCGCACATCGCCGGCCTCGCCGCGCTGCTCAAGTCGGCCAAGAGCACCCTCACCCCGGCCGAGATCGAGTCCGCGATCAAGACCAACGCCCGCCCGCTGCCCGGCACCTGCACCGGCGGCTGCGGCACCGGCATCGCCGACACGGCGAAGACGGTCGACGCCGTCCTCGGCACCACCACGCCGCCGACCGGCACCGTCTTCACCAACGGGACCGACGTCACGATCTCCGACAACACCACCGTGTCGTCCTCGATCGCCGTCACCGGCCGCACCGGCAACGCCCCCGCCGCCCTCAAGGTCGGCGTGGACATCAAGCACACCTACCGCGGGGACCTGGTCATCGACCTGATCGCCCCCGACGGCACGGTGCGCAACCTCAAGGCGTCCTCCTCCTCGGACAGCGCCGACAACGTACTGACCACGTACACGGTCGACGCGTCGAGCGAGGTCGCCAACGGCACCTGGCAGCTGCGGGTCCGCGATGTGGCCTCGGGTGACACCGGCTACATCAACTCGTGGAGCCTCACCTTCTAAGGTGCCACCGCTCCACCTCTGAACCACCCCCCACAACAGCATCATTGCTGGTCAGCGGCGCGCTCGTGGTCTATACCACGGGCGCGTCCTGGTGCTCGTCCGCACCTCTCCACCGGGTGCGCTGTCCGTATGCCGGACACGGGGCCTGGACTCCGCCCCCCGGCTCCGTATTCTCTGCGCACGGGGCTCTTGGGCCGGGGGGCCCGAGCGGCGGAGGTGGTGGACAGTGGCGACAGCTCCGTACCTCGCCCTGCGCCCTGCGGGCGCGGGAGGACACTCGGCGCCGGTGGGCCGCGAGGAACTCCTCGGCCGGCTGGAACGCGCCCTGCACACCCGGGGCCGCGCCCTGCTCACCGGACCCGCCGGTGTCGGCAAGACCGAACTCGCGCTGGCCGAGGCGTCCCGCGCCGAGGCGCGCGGCGAGACCGTGCTGTGGCTGGCGACCCTGCCGTCCGACCGCGAGATACCCGGGGCCTCGGCCGCCGCGCTCGTCGCCTCGGTGGCGGCCGAGGCCGCCGCGGCGGCCTCGGCGGCCTGGCCGGATCTCGGCGCCACCCGGCCCGAGGCCTCCGGCGTCTTCGACGAACTGCCCGGCCCCCAGCGCACCGCCGTCGCCATGCTCTGCCGCGAGGCACCGCTCGACGCGGGCGGCTGGGACCCGATCGCGCTCCGGCTCGGCCTCGCCCAGATCCTGCGCACGCTGGCCGGCCGCGGCCCCGTCCTCCTCGTCGTCGACGGCGTCCAGCACGTCGACGCGGACAGCGCGGACCTGTTGCGGTTCGCCCTCCACCTGGCCCCGCCCGCGCTACGGGTGGTGGCCGTCGAGACCCCGGAACCGTACGGCGAGGCCAAGGAGGGCCACCGCCCCGAGGACCCGCACGCCACCCACCTCTGGGTGCCGTCCGAGGCGGACGTGCTGCTCGTGCCCCCGCTGCACGCCGACGAGATCGCCGAGCTGCTCATCCACCACCGGCTGCCCTCCCGGATGGCCGGGCGCATCCACCGCGCCAGCGGCGGCAACCCGAGGCTCGCCCTCGCCGTGGGCCGCTCGCTCGCGGACGCGCGGACCCCCGTGCACCACGCGGAGGCGCTGACGCTCTCCGGGCGGGCCCGCGACCTCGCCCGCCAGCTCCTGGGCGCCGCGCCCCTCGCCGTACGCGAGACGCTGCTGCTCGCCGCCCTGGCGCTGCGCCCCTCGTCGACGCTGGTACGGCGGGCCGGGCGGCCCAACGCCGAGGCCGACCTCGCGGCCGCCGAGCGGGCCGGGCTCGTGTCGCTCACCGAGGACGGCTCGGTGTCCTTCACCGCCGGACTGCTGCCCTCCACCCTGGTGCACGACGCCTGCTGGGCCGAGCGCAGCACGGGGCACGCGGCGCTCGCGGAGGTCGTGGACGACCCCGTGGAGGCGGTACGCCACCGGGCGCTCGCCACCGACAGCCCGGACGAGGACCTCGCCGCCGAGGTCGCGGCCGCCGCCGTGCTCGCCCGGCGGCGCGGCAACAGCGCGCTCGCGGCCGAACTCGCCCTGCTCGCGGCCGAGTCGACACCCGGTCGGCACGGCAACCGGCGGATCGCTCGGCTCGTCGACGCCGCCGAGGAGGCCGCCCGCGCCGCCCGCGCCGACCTCGCCATGCGGGCCGCCACCGACCTGCTCGCCCGGGACGCGGCGCCCTCCGACCGGGTCAGGGCGCGGCTCGCCGTACTCGACACGGCCGGCCAGGGGCTGACCGGGCTCGACGAGATGTACGTCCACGCCATGGAGGACTCGGAGGGCGACACCGCCATGCGGGCCGCCGTACAGCTGCGACTCGCCGTCAAGTACGTCCTGGCGGACGGCGATCCGCAGCGCTCCCGCACCGCCGCCGTCGAATCGGCCGCGCTCGCCGCTTCCATGGGCGACCCGCGCACGGCGGCGCAGGCCCTGACCGTACAGGCGCGGATGGAGCGGGCCCTCGGGTCACCGGACGCGGAGGCCGTGCTCGCGCAGGCCCGTGCCCTGGAGCTCGCCGAGCGCCCGCTCGGGATCCGCAACGCCGCACAGATCCTGACGATCCGCCACGCCCTCTTCGACGACCGGCTCACCGACGCCCGCGACGAACTGAACGCGCTGCTCCCCCTCGTCCAGCGGCGCGGCTCGGTCGAGGACGCCATCGAGCTGTACGGCACGCTGGCCCAGATCGAGGCCCGGATCGGCCCCTGCTCCGCCGCCCTCGCGCACGCCGGGCAGTCCCTCGCGCTCACCCTGGAGGCGGGCCTCTCCCCCGGTCCCGCCTGGTACGCGCTCGCGCTTGCGGAGACGGCCGGCGGCAGCTTCGCACGGGCGGCGAGCTACGCGCGGCGCAGCGTCCAGGCTTCGGAGGAGGAGGGCGACCGGGTCTTCCTCTCCCGCAGCCGGTACGCGCTCGGCCGGGTCCAGCTGGTCAACGGGGACGTCGCCGCCGCCGTGGAGACGCTGCGCCGCGTCCAGACCGACGAGCGCGCCCAGTCGACCGTGGACCCGTCGATGCTCCGCTGGCACGAGGAGCTGGCCGAGGCGCTGATCGCCCATGACGCGGGCGACGAGGCCCTGGCGCTGCTCGACGAGGTACGGCCGGTGGCGTCCCGGCTCGGACGGTCCACGGTCCTGCTCGGCTGCGACCGGGCGTACGCCCTGTGGCTCGCGGCGGAGGGACGCACGGACGAGGCGGCGGAGCTGCTCACCCGTACGGCCGAGGCCTTCGGGCGGGCCGGACTGCCGCTCGAGCGGGGCCGGGCGCTGATCGCGCTCGCCCGGGTGGAGCGCCGCAGACGACGGCGGTCGGCCGCGCAGGGCGCCCTGCACGAGGCGGCCTCGGTGTTCGAGCGGGCCGGCGCGGCTCCCTGGCTGGCCCTGGCGAGCGAGACGCCGGCGGGCACGGCGGGCGAGACCCCCGGGGGCGGCTCCGGGGCCGAGGAGGCTCCGGCGGCGCTCTCCACACTGACGGAGGCGGAGCTCCGCCTCGCCCGTCTCGTGGGCCAGGGCGCCAGCAACCAGGAGGCGGCGGCGAAGCTGTACCTGAGCGTGAAGACGGTCGAGGCGCGGCTGACCCGGATCTACCAGAAGCTCGACGTCCGCTCACGGGCCCAGCTGGCGACGGCACTCAGACCGTGAACGGTGGCTCGTACGGGTCACGCGTGCGCGTCCCGTACGAGCCGCCGCGCCGTGCTCAGTCGGTGGCGGCGCCGAACCACTCGGCGAGTCGGCCGAGCAGCTCCTGCTGATCGTCGCCGACCCAGACGACGTGGCCGTCCGGTCGCAGCAGGACCGCGGGCACGTCCGGTTCCCCGCCGGCGTCGACGACGTGGTCGACCCGGTCCGCCCAGCCCTCCACCGAGAGCCGGCCGGTCCGGTCGAGCAGCAGTGCCCGGCCGCCGCGCATCAGCTCGTACAGCCGCCCCTGCTTCAGCTCCACGTCCCGCATCCGCAGGCCGAGCAGTTCGTGCCCCTCGCCCAGGTCGTAGCGGACGTCGACGGCGGTGATCATCGCCGTCATGTACCGGTTGACCTCCTCGAAGTCCATCAGCTTCGAGAACAGGGCGCGCAGCGCCGTCGCGCCCGGATCGGTCCCGAGCAGCGTCATCTGCGCGCGGGTGTTGTCCACCACGCGGGCGCCCGCCGGGTGCCGTTCGGTGTGGTAGGTGTCGAGCAGGTGCTCCGGCGCCCAGCCGTTCACCTCCGCCGCCAGCTTCCAGCCGAGGTTGAACGCGTCCTGGATGCCGAGGTTCAGTCCCTGGCCGCCGGTCGGCGGGTGGATGTGCGCCGCGTCACCGGCCAGGAACACCCGGCCGACGCGGTAGCGCTCGGCCTGCCGGGTGGCGTCGCCGAACCGGGAGAGCCAGCGCGGTGAGTGCACGCCGAAGTCGGTGCCGGCGAAGGCCCGCAGCTGCGTCTTGAACTCGTCGAGGGTCGGCGCGGTCGCACGGTCCTCCGCCACCCCGTCGGCGGGCACGACGATCCGGAACACCCCGTTCTCCCCGGAGCTCACGCCGAACCGCAGCTGGGTCCTGCGGACTTCATCGACGACGGCGGCGATCGTCGCCGGGTCCTCCGTCACCTCCATGTCGCCGAGCAGCGTCTCGACCGTGGCGGGCTCGCCGGGGAAGTCGACGCCGATCAGCTTGCGCACCGCGCTGCGGCCGCCGTCGCACCCGACGACATGGCGCGAGCGCAGCTCCGTGCCGTCCGCGAGCTCGACGGTCACCCCGTCCTCGTCCTGGCTCAGCCCGACCACTTCGCAGCCGCGCCGGATCTCGGTGCCGAGTTCCACGGCCCGCTCGTTCAGCAGCCGCTCGGTGACCGGCTGCGGCGCGGCGACGCCGTACGGGTGGGCGGTGTCCAGGCTCTCCGGCCAGGGCTTCATGATGCCGCCGAAGAGGCCACCGACCTGGAACTTCTCGCTGACCGCGAGGAACCGGTCGAGCATGCCGCGCTGGTCCATCATCTCCACGCTGCGCGCGTGCAGGCCCTGCCCGCGGGACTCGGCGGTCGGCTCGTCCCTCTTCTCCAGCACGACCACGCGCACGTCGTGCAGCCTCAGCTCGGCCGCGAGCATCAGGCCGGTCGGTCCGCCGCCGACCACGATCACGTCAAACATCCATACGCCCCGTTCGAGAACTGCTTTCAAGAACCGCCAGAGTCACTGGCTACGAGCGGAGATTCTGCGGCACGAGGGGGGCCTTGCGGCAAGGCCCCCTGTGCGCTATACCTTGAGAGTGGCAAGGAGCGGTCGACTCTCCTTGCCTTTCTTGTTTTCCTGTACCGCCGCGCCTCAGATCGTGAACGGGCGCTGGTTCAGGAAGTCGGGCGCCGGGGTGCCGGTCAGGTGGAGGTTCGGGCTCTGGGTCGGGGGCAGCCGACGCTGGATCGCCCGGTGGAACTCCCGGTAGCCGCCCCGGAAGGCTCCGCCGTCCCACACCCGGAGCAGCGCCCCGGTGAACGCTCCGTTGACGTCCCCGTCGAGCGCGACCTGGTTGTCCTGGCAGGCCGACACGAGGAGCGCGTCGGGGCCCGCGCCGTCGCCCGGCGCGTCCTTCGCCAGTGATCGGCGCAGCTCCGCGAAGAACTCCCGGTCGCGGTCGTAGAGCCGCCTCTGCTGCGGCTCGGGCAGGTAGCGGGCGGTGGCGTGGGTCGCGGCGCGGCCGCCGGGGACCTCGATGCCGGTGCCGCTGTGGCAGCAGTCGAAGAGGGCGACGATCCGTACGTCGTCGGCGAAGGCCCGGAAGGCCCGCCGGACCTCGTCGTCGAGGAACTGGCGGTCGTAGAGCACCAGGGTCTCGTCGAGCGCGTCGGGCTCGGCGTCGGAGCCGGTGGCGTCGGGTACCTGGCCGCCGTGGCCCGAGTAGGTGAGGAGCAGGATGTCGCCGGTGTCGAGCCGGGCGGCGGCCTCGTCGAGCTCGGCGGTCAGCCGGGCGGCGGTGCCGTCGGGGGTCAGCAGGACGGTGCTCTCGAATCCGGCGGCGCGGGCGAGCCGCGCCATGTCGTGGGCGTCGTTCTCGCAGGCGACCAGGGTGCCGTCCCAGCCCTCGTAGCGGGCGGGGTCGACCCGGTTGAGTCCGATGTGCAGGGCGAGTCCGGTGGCCATGGGATGCCTCCTGGCGGGGAAGCGGAGGAGGGAGCGGAGGGAACACCGGGGCGTCTGATCGAGTGGCCTGCGGCCCGGCGCCGAGCACGACCCCCTCCGCGCGGTACTTACATCGTATGAACCCATCGGATCTCCCGCCCCCTCCTGGCGCGGCCGGCGCCCCCCGTGACCTGCTCGCCGGCCGCGCCGGCTACGACGAGGGCTTCCTCGGCCCGGTCGTCCCGCTGCCGCTCCCGGCGCGGGAGGCGGTCGAGACGGTGATCCTGCCGTACACCCACTTCACCGTGGTCTTCCGGCCCGACCGCCGCCTCGCGGCCTCGACGGCGGTGTGCGTCGAGGGGCGGGAGCTCCGGGAGGACGTACCCCGGGACGACGTCTGGGAGTTCGACCCCCGGCTGCCCGAGGAGTCGCAGGCGGGCGACGAGATCTACCGGGACAACAGCCTCGACCGCGGCCATCTGGTGCGCCGGCTCGACCCGGTCTGGGGGCCCCTGGTCGTGGCGGTCCGCGCCGACAGGGACACGTTCCACTTCACCAACGCCGCACCGCAGGCGGACGTCTTCAACCAGGGCAAGAAGCTCTGGCAGGGCCTGGAGAACCATCTCCTCGACCATGCCGCCACGTTCGACCGGCGGCTGGTGGTCCTCACGGGGCCGGTCCTGCACGACTCCGATCCGCCGTACCGGGGGATCCGGGTGCCGATGCGCTTCTGGAAGGTGGTCGCGTTCCTCCAGGACGGGGTCCTCGCCGCCGCCGCGTACGTCCTCGACCAGAGCCCCGACCTCGGCCGGGAGGCGGAACGGGCGCTCGCCGGTGCGACGGCCGGCGCGCCGCCGCCCCTGGGCCCTTTCCGTACGTACCAGGTGCCCGTCTCGGACGTCGCGGAGATCACCGAGCTGGAGTTCGGGCCGCTGCCCGACGTGGACGTGATGCTCCCGACGCGGGGGCCGGAGGAGCGCTGGCGGCGCCTGGAGTCGTACGAGGACATGGTGCTGCACCCCTGACCGCGAAGCCCGCCCGCCTTCCTCCGGCCGCGATTGCGGCCCTTCGGGGCCGGTGGAACGATGAGAGGGATCGGTCCTCACGTCCGATCCGTCACGTCTGACCTGTCACGTCTGACCTGTCACATCCCGGCGCCGGAGCGACCGGCGCTGCGCGAAGAGCGCCGGGCAGGTGCGGTATGCCGCTCACCGAGACCGAATGGGGGCTCGTCACCGGCTGGGTGCGGGACCACCTCCTCGACACCCCCGAGCCACGAAGCCGTCTGCTGCGCGCCGGGCTCCCCGCCGACTTCGTCGACGATCTGCCCCTCACCCCGGACGCCGACCGGAACGCCCTGCTCGTGGTCGCGGCCGCCCGCCGGGACATCGCCCACCAGCGTCGTCTGCTCGCCGTCCTGGCCGGCCTCGACGCGCTGGCCGCCATCGACGAGCCGCACGCCTTCGGACAGGGCGCGGAGGCCCGGAACCTGCTCACCCGGCTGCGGGAGGACGAGCGGCTGCGGCGCTCGCCGCGGGACCCGTTCGACAGCATGCTCCTGAAGCACGGCACCGAGGTGTTCCTCGACCGCTCCGAGCTGCGCGAGAAGCTCCGGGGCTTCCTCGCCGACCCGGAGCAGACGGTGCTGGTCGTCGACGGCCCCCCGGACAGCGGCCGCTCCTACACGTACGAGCTGATCCGCCATCTGGGCCAGCACCGCGACTTCCGCCCGGTACGGGTGACCCTGTCCCGCACCTCGACGGCGGCGCGGCTGATGGAGCGGCTCTCGGCGTTCCTCACGGGGCCGGAGGCCGACGGGTTTCCGTTGAATCCCACACGGTTGAACGATCCACTGCCGTCCTTCGAGGACGCGGCCCACCGGATCGTCGCCCGTGCGACCGCCGCCGAGGACCGCTTCTGGCTGGTCCTCGACGACTGCGACCGGCTCGACCCGCAGTCGGACGTGTGGGACGCCATCGGTGTCCTGGCGCGGGCGATCTACGAGCACACCCCGATACGGACCGAGACCGTGCCCCGCCTGGTCCTCCTCGGCTATGCCACGACGATGCGCCAGCTCCCGTACGAGATCCGCAAGAACGAGTGCAGGGACACCACGCGCCTCGCGGACGAGGACGATGTCCGGGACTTCTTCCGGGAGTTCTTCACCGACGCCGTCGACCCCGGGCAGGAGGGGACCGTCCACGAGCTGACGGAGACGGCGGTGACCGAGGTGCTGCGGACCGTCAGTACGCCGTCGGACGGCGACAGTTACATGCGGCGTCTGTGCACGGCCGTGGAGGACGTCGTACGGCTCCACCGGTCCCTCCCCCCGGTACCGGCGGCGTCCGGCGAGGCGGCCCGGCTGCTGCGCGACGCCCTGCGCGCACCCCTCTCCGCCCCCGCCGCCGCGCTGCCCGACCCGCGCCGCTCCTACCGCGAGGCCGCCTGCCTGCTCGTGGAGTTCGACCCCGCGCGGCTCCGGCTGCCCGGTGAGGAGCGGTCCACCGGGCGGGCCGTCCTGGAGCTCGTCGACGACTGCGTGGCCCTCCCCTCGCCCGGGGCCCCGGTCTGGACGCTCCAGCCGGAGATCCGCGACGCGACACTCGCGGGTCTCGCGGGGCCCGGGGCCGCGCTGCGCGCCCTGCGGGCCAACATCGGGCTGCGCCCCGAGGGCCCCGGACCGGAGCGCACGGCCCTGGCCCTGCTCTCCGGCGCCGGTCTCCCCCTCACCCCCGCCCGTGCCGCGGTGTCCCCGGTGTCGCCGCCGACGGCGGGTGACGACGTCGAGGAGCTGTCCGACACCCTTCAGGCCGTGCTCTGGCTGAGCCGCGTACCGGGCGTGACCGGTCTGCCCTCCGTCGACGAGGTGCAGCACCAGCTCGAGGAGGCCCGGCTGCTCCAGCCGATGCGCCGGCTGGTCCGGGGGACCTTCCACGGCCGGACCGCCGAACTCGACGCGCTGCACGCCTACCTCGCGCTGCCCGAGGAGCCGGCGGAACCGCCGGTGATCCTCCACGGCATCGGCGGCATCGGCAAGAGCACCCTGCTCGCCCGGTTCCTCGTCGACGCCCTGGCCGCCCGTCCCGACGGATTCCCCTTCGCGTACATCGACTTCGCCCGCCCCACGCTCTCCGTCCACGAACCCGCCACCGTGATCGCCGAGACGGCCCGCCAGCTCGCCGTCCGCCACCCCGGTCTCCGGACCTCCTTCGAGGCGCTCGCCGACGAGTGCGAGCGGACGGCGGCGGCCCAGCGCGGCGAACGCAACGAACTCGACGACCTCCACCAGCTGGCGGGCACCCGGGCCACCCTCGCCCGCGACTACTCGTCCGACTTCCACGCCCGCGCCAGCGCCCGCGAGCAGGAACTCGCCCACCGGCTGGCCTCGTTGGTCGCCGAGGCGGTCCGGCCGGCGTCCGGCGCCGCGGCACCGCCGTTCCTCGTCGTCATCGACTCCTTCGAGGAGGCCCAGTACCGGGGATCCCCCGTCATCGCCCGGATGTGGGCCATCTGGACGGCGCTGCGGGCGGGCTACTCGCGCCTGCGGTTCATCGTCTCCGGACGTGCGCCGGCCGACCATCCGGCCCGGGTCCTCACCCCGCGCACGATGGAGCTGACCGAACTCGACCACCAGGCGTCCGTGGACCTCCTGATGTCGTCCGGGGTGCGCGACGAGACGCTCGCGGAGGACCTCGTGGACCGGATCGGCGGTCATCCGCTGAGCCTCGAACTGGCGGCGCGGGCGGCCGTCGCCCTGGGCGGCGACTCCCCCGCGCTCGGCGGCCTGCTGCGCGGACTGCCCTCCCGGCGACGGTACTTCGACCGCCAGGTCGACCAGATGCTCATCCAGGGCACGCTGTACGACCGCATCCTCAAGCACATCGCGGAGGACGACGTCCGGGCCCTCGTCCAGGCGGGCCTCGCACTCCGCTTCATCACCCCCGACCTGGTCCGGGAGGTGCTCGCCGGTCCCGCCGGACTCCGCGTGGAGAGCGCCGGCGAGGCCCGCCGTCTCTACGGGCTCCTCACCTCGCGGGTCGACCTGATGGAGTCGGCCGGACCCGAGGCCATCCGGCACCGGGCCGATCTGCGGGCCATCATGCTGCGTCTCTCGGACAGCGCGCGGACCGATCTGATGCGGGCGGTGGACCGCGGCGCCGTCGCCTACTACGCGGTCCGCGAGGGAGCCCGGAACCGTGCCGAGGAGATCTACCACCGGCTCCGGCTCGGCGAGAACCCCCGTACGGTGGAGGAACGCTGGGAACCCGGCGTCGCCGCCTACCTCGGCGGACCGACCCACCTGGAGATGGCGCACCGCTCGGCCGCGTTCCTCCTCGGCAGGATCGGCGGTCACGTCCCCGACCAGATCATGACCGAGGCGGACCAGGAGGACTGGGAGCGGATCGCCGCGCGCGAGGTAGAGGACCTGCTCACCCAGGGGTACGTGGACGCCGCCGCGCAGCGCCTCACGGAGCGGCGTCCGTGGACGCCGTGCAGCAGGCTGCACGCGCTGTCCGCGGAGACCCTCGCCCGCTCCGGGCGGACGGCCGAGGCGCGCGCGAGCGCCGAGCGGGCCGTGGACGGGGCGCAGGAGGCGGGCTGCGCGGAGACCCAGCTCGAACTGCTCCAGCTGTCCGCGCGCCTCGCGCAGGACACGGGCGACTTCGCGGCCGCGGACCGGGACCTCCAGGAGGCGGAGGAGATCGCGGCGGGACTCGGGCTGCGGTACGAGTCCCTGGGCGTGCTCGTCGCCCGCTCGCGTCTCGCGGCGCTCGCGGACGTCGACGCCGCTCCGGCGCGGGATCGGCTCGCCCGGACGCTGCGCGGGATGCCCGACGCCGACCTGGCGAGACAGCCGTCCCTGGCTCGTACGGCGGCGGCCGCGGCCTGCCGGTCGGACCCGCGGCTCCTGGAGCACACCCTGCGACTGGTGGGTCTCCCGGCGGACGAGGAGGCGGTGGTGACCGAGCTCGCCCGCTGGATCGACACCACCCTCACCGACGAGCCGGGACTCCGCGAACCGCTGACCCGCATCCTGGAGTCGGCGGCCGGGGAGACGACGTACCCCTCGGTGTCCGAGGCGTCCGAGGAGACGTACGCGCCTGCGGCGGTCGCGGGGAGGTATCCGACGGCGGCCGCGGGAACGTACTCGACGACGACGGGCCCGGAGACGTACCCTCCGGCCGCGGTCACGGAGACGTACCCGACGGCGGCGGCCGCGGAGACGCGTCCGGCGGCGAGCGGGGAGACGTACCCGTCGGCCGGCGGTGACGCGTACCCGGCCCCGGGGGCGGCCCGGCTGGACCGCGCCCGGATCGATCGCGACCTGCGGGAGGCACGGCGGCGCGGCACCCTGGACAACGTCGCCCGGCAGGTGCTGACGCTCCGGGACGGCAGCGGCGACCTGCTGCTCGGGGTCGCCTCGGCGATGGACGCGGGTCCGCCGCCGCACGGCAGCGGACGGGGAGCGTCCTCGCGCCGTCACCCGCCGGCCGACGGGGAGCCGGACCCCTGGGCGGGCCCGCGCCCCCGTCACGGTGGTACCGGCCTGTGGACGCGGCCCCCGCCGAACGCCGCCGGAGCCGCGCTCCGCAAGGAGCCGTTCCTGCCGCAGCCCGAACTCGTCCGCCTCCGCAACGCCGCCATGGAGGCGGGACTCGCGGACCGGGCGTTGCGCCCCGCCCTACTCAAAGGCGTTCCCGGCTCCTTCACGGCCACGCTGGAACCGCTGGACGACCCCCGGGAGCAGATGCACGCCGACCTGAACGCGATGAACCAGGTCGAGCGGCTGATCGACGGCCTGGTGCCGCTGGAGATCTGGCTGCACAACGCGGTCGAGAAGACCCGTGAACCGGGCCCGCGCGCCGTCCTCCAGAGCGCCCTCGACGCCGTCGCCCGCGCGATCACCGGCGAGGCGGAACTCCCCTCGGAGCTGATGCCCGGGGAGCTGAAGGAGGAGATCGTCCTCCAGGACGACACCGTGCCGTACGAGTTCCTGCACGGCGGCATCCGGGCCGGCGCGTCCGTCGCGCTGCTGAGGATCCCCCCGTACGAGTCGGGCGCCCCGCTCCTCCCGTCCTACCCCCACGGCGGTACGGGCTGGATGATCGCCCCCGACCTGCTGATCACCAACCACCATGTGGTGGTGGCCCGTTCGCACGACCCCGGCGTCCGGCCGTACGTCAGCGACGAGGACCTGCGGCTCCAGGCACTCATGTCCCGCTCCCGCTTCGACTTCGTCGAGAACACGGCGGCGGCGCCGGAGGCGACGGCCGGGGAGCTCGCCGCCTGGGACGCGGCGCTCGACTACGCCATCGTGCGGCTCACCCCAGGCCAGGAGCGGCGCCCCACGCTCCGGATCGCCACCCGGCCGCTGCTCGTCCGGGAGCGGCAGCGCGTCCCGGTCAACATCATCCAGCACCCGGGCGGTCTGCCGAAGCGGGTGGCGCTGCGCAACAACCTGGTCTACCGGGCGGACGAGCACGACATCCTGTACTTCACCGACACCCGCGGCGGCTCCTCCGGCTCACCGGTCTGCCTCGACGACTGGACGGTGGTGGGGCTGCACCGGGGGACCCGGAAGGTGGACGAGGTCGAGTTCCAGGGTGCCAGGACGCGGTTCGTGAACGTCGGAACCCAGATGAGCGGCATCCTCGCCCATCTCAGGAATGTCCGGCCCGAGGTGTACGAGGAGATCATGGCGGCCCAGTCGGGGCGGCCGGACCCCGCGCACGCGACGAACGGAAGGCCGAGGTGAGGGACCATGCCGAACGGACCACGGAGCGTGTCGCCGGTCGCGACCGCCACGGAGCAGATCTTCGGTGATCTGCGGGAGGTCGCCGCGCGGGTGCGCGGGGACCTGGAGGCGGAGATCGCCGAGTCCACGTTCGAACTCCCCGCCGGTGTGGCACCGGCGGCCGAGATCTCCCGCTTCGCCCGTGAGGAGCGGGCCCGCGTCCTGGAGGCCGGCGTCAGCGGTCTGGAGAAGCTGGCGGCGCACCGGGAGGACGAGCTCGACGGGGACGAGGCCTTCGGGGTGGAGGCGATCGTCCTCCTGGAAGGCCGCCCGGCGATCCTGGTCCAGCGTCAGGACTTCGCCCCGCAGCGTGACGAATGGGTCGCCCTGGACGCTCAGCGGCCCGCGATCCGTGAGTCGTTGACGCGCGTCGGGCGGGTCGAGGTCACCGGGCACCCGCGCCTCGACTGGGTCGGCACGGCCTTCCTCGTCGGCCCGCGCACGGTGATGACGAACCGTCACGTGGCGGTGGAGTTCAGCCGCCTCCAGGGCGACGGCTCCCCCTGGGTCTTCGAGTACGGCATGTCGGCGCGGGTCGATCCGGCGGAGGAACTACCGGTCGACGGCGAACCTCCCGGGGCCTTCGCCCCGTACGAGGTCACGGAGATCATCGGCATCCACGAGGACGTCGACATGGCCCTGCTGCGGGTCGAGCCCTCGGCCGACGGCGGTCTGCCGGCCCCGCTCGCCGTCGCGGCGGACGCCCCGGCGAGCCTTCCCGGACGCCCGGTGTACGTGGTGGGCTACCCGGCCTGGGACGGCCGGCGCAACGAGCCGGAGTCGATGCGCCGGATCTTCATGGACGTCTACAACGTGAAGCGGCTGCAGCCGGGGATGGCGACCGAGTTCACCCCGGGCGGCCTGGTGATGAAGCACGACTGCTCGACGCTCGGCGGGAACAGCGGTTCCCCGGTCTTCGACCTGACCGACCACCGCGTCCTCGGCCTCCACTTCGGCGGCCGCTACCGCACGGGGAACTTCGCCGTCCCGCTCTGGGAGCTGGTGGACGACCCGCTGCTCACCGCCGCGGAGGTCAACTGGGTCTGAGCGGTCCGGGTCCGGACCGCCCGGATCCGAGCGGTCCGGACCCGAGCCGTCCCGGCGGGCCCGACCGGACGGTCACGCCTGCCCGGGGTCCGTGAGGACGGAGGCGAGCACGCCCCGGGCGGTAGTCCCGTCGGGGAGCCGCCACTCGGCGGTGACGTGGCCGGCGCCCTCGGGGGCCGTGTCCGTACCGGCGCGCAGGACACGCCGTACCCGCAGCGTCAGCGGTGCGGACGTGCCGGGGGCCCGTACCACCACATCGGTGTGGTCGGGGCCTTCCGTGACGCGTACGAGCTCCACGTCGGCCGCCGCGCTCCCGGCCGGGACGGGCGAGACCGTGACCGTGGGGTCGACGGTGTCGGTGCGGTTCTGGTCCTGGGCCCGCGTCCGGCCGGTGAGCAGCGCGTACAACTGGGAGACGAACACCGGGTCGTGGCCGGCGTCGTGGACCCAGCGCTTGCCGAGGACGCCGTGCTCCATGGTCCCGATGAGGGCGCTCTCGGCGCCCGGCACGGGCCCGGAGCGGTACGTCATGGGGACGAGGTAGGTGACGGCTCCGTCGCCCTCGCCGTCGGTCACCACCAGGATCTCGATGCCGACCTCGCCGGCCGGGTCGTCGAGCCGGAAGCCCCCGGCCCTCTCCGGCCGGGCCTCCGCGCCGGTGTGCCACTGCCGGGTGGGAAGCCACTCCGTGAGCAGTTCCAGCTTGGTGGGCTGCAGGGTGGTGGGGTGGATGACGGCCATCGCGCGGTTTCCTCTTCTGGCGTGGTGCGGGCCTCGGCAACGTAACAGACCGCGCCCGGGGGCTTCCCGTACCGGTGCGGCCCGGCGCTCCGGTCGCCCCGGTACTCGGGTGCCCGGCCCGCGTGGCAGAGTCTCGGGTACGACCACAGCAGCACCGTACGACCACGGCGGACCGTCGGGGCGGCGCGGCCGAGGAGAGGAGCGGACCATGGGACGAGTGACCGTACGGCGGCGCGTCCTGCGCGTGCGGGAGGGCGACTCCTCCTACCGTCCGGACACGCTGGCCGCCGAGGAGCCGATGGAGATCCGGGTCGGCGGCCGGCCGCTGACCGTGACCATGCGCACCCCGGGCGACGACTTCGACCTCGCCGTCGGCTTCCTGGTGAGCGAGGGCGTCGTGCACACCGCGGGGGACGTGGCCGGCATCCGCTACTGCGCGGGCGCCACGGCCGACGGAGGCAACACGTACAACGTCGTGGACGTCGGCCTCGCTCCGCACGTGGCCGCCCCCGACGCCTCCCTGGAACGGAACTTCTACACCACGTCCTCGTGCGGCCTGTGCGGCAAGGCGAGTCTGGACGCGGTCCGTACGACAGCCGCCTGGTCGGTCGCCGAGGATCCGCTGCGGATGGGCGCGGAGCTCCTGGCGACCCTGCCGGAGACGCTACGGGCCGCCCAGCGGGTCTTCGACACCACCGGCGGCCTGCACGCCGCCGGGCTCTTCAGCGCCGAAGGCGAACTGCTCTGCCTGCGCGAGGACGTCGGCCGCCACAACGCCGTGGACAAGGTCGTCGGCCACGCCCTGCGAGAGGGCCTGCTGCCGCTGCGCGGCACCGTCCTCATGGTCAGCGGCCGCGCCTCCTTCGAGCTCGTCCAGAAAGCCGTCATGGCGGGCGTCCCCCTGCTCGCCGCCGTCTCCGCCCCTTCCTCCCTCGCCGTGGACCTCGCGGCGGAGAGCGGACTCACCCTGGTCGGCTTCCTCCGCGGTACGTCGATGAACGTGTACACCGGCGACGAACGGCTGCGCGCCCAGGCGTAGGCCGGGCTACCGCCAGTCGTCCCAGGGCGGCGGCTCCTCCGTTTCGTCCATGTCGTAGGGCGGTTCCTCGTCGTACGGTGCGGCGGCCTCCGGAGCGGGAGGCACGGAGGCCGGGACGCGAGCCGCCGGGGAGGAGGCGGCGGGCTCCTGGGCGGGGACGGCCGGACCGCCCTGGGCGGGAACATCCGGGGCCGGGGAGGCGGCGGCTCCCGTCTCCGCCAGGGCGCCGAGGACGCCCTCGGCGTACTTGGTGAGCTTGGCCTCGCCGACACCGCCGATGGTGCCGAGCTCCTCGACCGTGCCGGGAAGCCGCGTCGCGATCTCCCGCAGCGTGGCGTCGTGGAAGACGACGTACGCCGGCACGCCCTGCTCGCGGGCCGTCTCGGCCCGCCAGGCGCGGAGCGCCTCGAAGACCGGTACGGCGGCCGGAGGCAGGTCGACCGGCACCCGGGCGCCCTTCCCCGAGCGTGCCCCGGACTCCTTGCGGGGCGGCGCGGCCGGCGCCTTCTCCTTCCGCATGGTGACGGTGCGGCGCCCGCCGAGCACCTCGCCGCTGCCCTCCGTGAGCACGAGCGTCCCGTAGTCGCCCTCCACCGCGAGGAGCCCCAGCGCGAGGAGCTGACGGACGACCCCGCGCCATTCCGCGGTGCCGAGCTCCGCCCCGACTCCGAACACCGAGAGGGCGTCGTGGTCGAACTGGATGACCTTGGCGGTCCGCTTGCCCTGCAGGATGTCGATGATCTGGCCTGCGCCGAACTTCTGGCGCCGCTCCTTGGCGAGCCGCCACACCGTGGACAGCAGCTTCTGCGCCGCGACCGTGCCGTCCCAGGACTCGGCCGGGGTCAGGCAGGTGTCGCAGTTGCCGCAGGGCTCGCCGGACTGGCCGAAGTACGCGAGGAGGCGCACGCGACGGCAGTCGACCGTCTCGCAGAGCGCGAGCATGGCGTCCAGGTGCATGCCGAGGGCGCGCCGGTGCTGCTCGTCGCCCTCGGAGCCGTCGATGAGCTTGCGCTGCTGGACGACGTCCTGGAGGCCGTACGCCAGCCATGCCGTGGCCGGCTCCCCGTCGCGGCCGGCGCGGCCGGTCTCCTGGTAGTAGCCCTCGACCGACTTCGGCAGGTCGAGGTGGGCCACGAAGCGCACGTCCGGCTTGTCGATGCCCATGCCGAAGGCGATCGTCGCCACCACGACGACCCCGTCCTCCCGCAGGAAGCGGGACTGGTTCGCGGCGCGCGTGCGGGCGTCCATGCCGGCGTGGTACGGCACGGCGTCGATGCCGTGCTCCACGAGGAGGGCCGCGGTCTTCTCCACCGAGGACCGCGACAGGCAGTAGACGACTCCGGCGTCCCCCTCGTGCTCGGTCCTGATCAGTTCGAGCAGCTGCTTGTGCGGGCTGTTCTTCGGGACGATGCGGTACTGGATGTTCGGCCGGTCGAAGCCGGCGACGAAGTGCCGGGCGTCCTCCAGACCGAGGCGTGCCGCGATCTCCCGGTGCGTGGCCTCGGTGGCCGTCGCGGTCAGCGCGATGCGCGGCACCTTGGGCCAGCGCTCGTGCAGCATGGACAGCGCGAGGTAGTCGGGCCGGAAGTCGTGGCCCCACTGGGCGACGCAGTGCGCCTCGTCGATCGCGAAGAGCGAGACCTTTCCGCGGTCCAGGAGCCGCTGGGTGCCTTCGGTGCGGAGGCGCTCGGGGGCCAGGTAGAGCAGGTCGAGCTCGTCGGCGAGGAAGGCCTGCTCGACGGCCTGGCGCTCGTACGGATCCTGTGTCGAGTTCAGGAATCCGGCCCGGACCCCGAGGGCCCTGAGCGCGTCCACCTGGTCCTGCATCAGGGCGATGAGGGGCGAGATCACGACGCCGGTGCCGTCTCTGACGAGGGCCGGGATCTGGTAGCACAGCGACTTGCCGCCGCCGGTCGGCATCAGCACGAGGGCGTCGCCGCCCCCGACGACCTGCTCGATGATCTCCTGCTGCTCCCCTCGGAAGGAGCTGTAGCCGAAGACGCGGTGGAGGACGCCCGCGGCCTCGGAGATCACGGCGGAATCGTCGGAAAGGACCATTCGCCCACCCTATCGGCCCCCGCGGACACCCCGGCCGCGTCCGATGGAACCTGTGGAAAACCTCCCGGCGGCCCCGGTCCGCCCGCACGGCCCGAAACGGTGACACGCTGGAGGCAACGCGCGGGGCATCACCGGCGTCCTTCCCCCCAGGGACGCACCGGCCGGCTCGACGGCCCAGGCGACAGGGAACAGGACACGGCATGAGCGACAAGGCCCGCACTCTCTTCGACGCGCTCGATCTCGACCACGACGGCACCCTGACGCGTACCGAGGTGATCAACGCCCTGCGGGCCAAGGGTCCGACGCTCGCCGCGCGGGGTGTGATCCCCGTCTGGGCCGTGGGGAGCGCCGACGACGCCTCCGCCCTGTTCGACGCGGCCGACCAGAACGGCGACCGCGTCCTGTCGTTCGAGGAGTTCGCCGCCCTGGTCGACCGCCGCTTCGGCTGGTGACACCGGGCCGCCGCGCAGGACGGAGCCGGCGCCGTGCCGTGTCGTGTCGTACGCCGCCGGCTCGTCGGGACGGGGGGCTCGGTCAGGAGATCTCGGGGGGCAGCGGCCTGCGCCGACACGCCGAGGCGCGAGAAGCCGGCGGCGATGACCGAGGAGACGCGTCGGGCCGAGGTCGCACCCTCACAACGGGCCACGGTCCCGACGGACACGCCCGCTCACCTGGAACGGTCACACGGGATGCCGGGCGGGACCTCGTACGGCCCTGGCGGGTACGGTGCCGTCCGCGCCGTCACGGGTCCGGGCAGGTCTTGACCGGGGCCGCACCCCAACGGCTACAGTCCCCATAAAACTTGCGCCGCTAGTTTTGTACGGGCTGTGAGACCCACGCCCGCGACGCCCGTGTGATGACCGACCGCACCTGGAGCCGTGACCATGCGTCCCGTGTACTTCGCCGCCGCCCGGCGCACCCCCATCGGCCGCCTGCGCGGCGCGCTCTCCGGCGTCCGGCCCGACGACCTCGCCGCCACCGCCGTGCGCGCCGTCCTCGACACGGTGCCCTCGCTCGACCCGGCACGGATCGACGACGTCTACTGGGGCGCCGCCAACCAGGCCGGCGAGGACAACCGCAACGTGGCCAGGATGGCGGTGCTCCTCGCCGGGCTGCCGGACTCCGTCCCCGGCGCCACCCTCAACCGGCTCTGCGCCTCGGGCCTCGAGGCCGTCACCACCGCCGCCCGCGCCATCGCCTCCGGCGAGGCCGACGTCGTCCTCGCGGGTGGCTCCGAGTCGATGAGCCGCGCACCCTTCGTCCTGCCCCGCGCCGAGCAGGCACTCCCCCACCACCAGGAGATCGCCGACACCAAGCTCGGGTGGCGGCTGACCAACCCGAGGATGAAGGAGCTCCACGGGGTGCTCTCCATGGGAGAGACGGCCGAGGAGGTCGCCGCCCGGTACGGCGTCGGCCGTGAGGACCAGGACGCCTTCGCCCTGCGTAGCCACCGGCTCGCCGCCGCGGCCCGCAAGGACGGTCTCTTCGACGCCGAGACCGTCCCGGTCACCCTTCCCGACGGCACGGTCGTCGCCCACGACGAGTCGATCAGGGCCGACACCACGCCGGAGAAGCTGGCCGCCCTCAAGCCGGTCTTCCGCCCCGACGGCACCGTGACCGCCGGCAACGCCTCCCCGATGAACGACGGAGCGGCCGCGCTGCTCCTGGTGAGCGAGGAGGTCCTCCACGAGCTGGGCCTGGAGCCGCTCGGCCGCTACGCGGCCGGTGGCAGCGCCGGCGTCCACCCGGACGTCATGGGCATCGGCCCGGTCCCCGCCGTACGCCGGGTCCTCGCCCGCACCGGCCGGGCCCTTGACGACATCGACACCGCCGAGTTCAACGAGGCCTTCGCCGCCCAGGCGCTCGCCTGCGTCCGTGAACTCGGCATCGACCCCGAGCGGGTCAACCCCCAGGGCGGCGCGATCGCCCTCGGCCACCCCCTGGGCGGCTCCGGCGCCCGGATCCTCACGACCCTCCTCCACCGGATGGCCAGGACCGGTGACCGGCGCGGTCTCGCCACCATGTGCGTCGGCGTCGGCCAGGGCACCGCCGTCCTGGTCGACCGGGACTGACCGCCCCCGCCACCGCGGCCGTCATTCCGTGGCGAACCACGCCTCGGCGAGCGACGACAGCGTTCCCGCCTCGGGTACGGGCAGTTCCCGCATGTACCAGGGCAGGTTGCTGTACACGTGCAGCAGCGTGTACGCGAGCAGTTCGGCCGGCTCGAAGGCGTGGCCGTACGCCGTGGGGGGGGGGGGGGGCGGGAGCGGGGCCACACCGCGGGCCAAAAAGGCGGCCCCCACCACAAATTAAACAAGAGTGGTATTAAAA
>NZ_JBHXRW010000042.1:0-71968 GCF_042716635.1 Streptomyces sp. NPDC058664
AGACTTGAGCGGGATATGCCCCGGCAAGCCGGGGCATAGAGCACGAATTGCGCAAGCGCAATTCGAATTCCGGCGCAAGCGCCGGAATGGAATTCCGCGAGCGGAATTCCTAACGGAATGAAATTCGCGCAAGCGCGAATTGAAGGTGACCGCGCAAGCGCGATCACCGGGGCTGGCTACGGGGGAAGGTGCATCATGCGCGGCACTGTGTAGGACTTGGGAATCCCAGCCACCACCCCCGCAACGAGAGTGACGGACCATCGGACCGATCGGGCGCCGGCCTCATCGCAGTGACGGGCTCCGCTGCGCTCCACCCTGACCCCTCCCCCACCCTCGAAACCAGCCACTCACGTTCACCAATACCCCGTCAGCATACACGCCAACCCGCAACCGTGGGACGGAATCAGGCAATGCATCACCCGCAAGGGCGAAGGCGCATCAAGGCTGATGCATCACGGACCCTAGCTGTGTAGCGTTTGGGTCCTGCCCGCGCCACCCCTGCCCCGGCTCAAAAACTCCCGGCAGAATTCAGAATTGCGCGGCCTTGAATGCCTCAGCCACAGAACGGAAGCACGATATGCGAGAGCTGGAATTCAACGTGCGGAGGTACCTGAGCCGATCGGCCGCCAGGCCGGGCGGCGGAGCCCGCCACCGGCACCGGCCACGCTTCCGTGCTTTTGATCGTCACGGCCGGTACAACCCGAGACTCAGAGCCGCTGCTGCCGCCTACGGTCCGCACCGGTCCCACGGAGCCGCACGCGAAGCCGCCTCAGCCCCGGTCGGGGGCCGACGCGCAGCAGCAGGTGGGCCGTCGGCGGATGGATTCGCGGCCTCGCCTGCCAGGCCGTCACCTCGCCGCCGCGTACAGGGGTTGGAGGGCGCAGCTGGGGGCTGGTGGGGGCGCGCCTCTAACTACCAGATAGGCGCGAAGCTGTGACCTGCGACAACGCGAAAGTTCTATTACCCCGCACGCATAGATCTCGGTCGTGCGGCCCGAGTTCTATGCGCCCTAGCCGACTAGATCTCCGCTGGCTAGGGACACGCCCGAAGTGAATAGATCTCACGCATAACATCACCCGTGAGGTATGTTATGCGCGTGACGATCTTGGAGGAGAGCTAGTGGCCCAGCCCTTGCGGAGCGGTGCGCAGACGTCGTCGAAGACGTCGCCGCTGGCTCCGGTCCCGACACCCGAGCGGGACTCCGTCAATGGCCTGGAGACCGCGCGTGACCTGCTGAATCAGTTCAGCGAGCTGACGAAGGGCGGGACGCTCACCTATGACCGGCGGCGGCGCCCCTACGCGTTCTACGGGGGGAATCACTCCAGCGTGTCCGACACGTTGCAGGCGAACCTGTGGAAGTTCCGGCTGACGACGGTTGCCCGCGACGTCCTGGACTACATGGTCACGCACCACGACAAGCAGGCCCTGGTGGAGACGACCCAGGCGAAGCTCGGGGAGCACTTCGAGTGCTCGCAGACGAGGGTCAGCAAGGCCATCGCGCAGCTCACGCGGCACAACTTCACCTGGAAGGAGAAGCGCGGGCTGTACCGCCTCAACCCGCTCTACGCTTACGGGTGGGGGAGCGACAACCAGCGGGCACTGGTCGTGTCGCTGCAGAAGGACCTGCTGGCACACCAGATCGAGATTCCGACGGTTCGGAAGAAGGAGACCTCGTGATGAGCACGATCCCTGGATTCCACAATCCGCAGATGTTCGAGGTCCTGCCGAACGCGTGCCTGTCCGCGACGGCGCGCGACATCTTCGACGTGCTGACCGCCCGCCAGGAGCCCGGCGGTCTCGTGCACATCCGTCAGCAGGAACTCGCCGAGCGCCTCGGTCTGTCCCAGTCCGCGGTCTCCCGGGCCATCAGTCAGCTACGCGACAAGGGCATCATCAGCGAGCGGCAGCGCAAGGGCACGCTGCTGATCCACCCGCTCCTGGCCGGCTATGAGTCGCTCGCCCACATGACCAACCACCTCAAGGCCCCGGACACGCACGTGTGGCCGATCAACTTCCCCATCGGCGACATCCGCCCCCCGCGGGTTCGTGATGGCCGCACCGGCACCGACTTCGACCCCGAGCCAGACGGCGGCGAGGACGCGCCGGCCCCCGAGGTACGGCCCTCCCTCCGGCTAGCCGGCTGAACCGCCGCCGCACGTCGCGCACCACCACGGCGCCCCCCGATCCCGGGAGGGCGCCGTCGTCGTTCCCGGCCGGGACGGAGCAGCATCGGTAGCACCAGGGGAACCGTGTTGTTCTGGTTCTCCAGAACAAGCGGGAGGACGACCGGCCGCCGTCTGCTGCTTGCAGCGAGGGCCTCGGGCAGCGTGCAGCAGCTGGCCGTGCTGCACCGGCCGGACCGGCCTGCTACCCGTGCAGCACCCGTGTGCCGCCTGACCCAGGCAAATGCTGCGCTGCACCCACGAGACCACCGTGCTGCAACCCGACGGCCACCACCAGGACCACGAGCAGCACCCCACCGACGACGGCCGCCCACCCCCCGCTACCCATCGAGCAACACCCGCTGCACACCACGGCGAGCAGCACGACGAGGCGCAGCGGCATCCCGTTGCCGCAGGCCCTCGCCTCACACCTCACACCCTCACAGCGCGCCTCGCCCACCTGGGGAAACAGGCTGTGTGCCACATAGGAGCAGCCGGGATCGTCGGGCTACAGGACGGTGCCGTACAGGGCGCGGCGGTCGCCGGACATCGCGTAGCGGCGGGCAGCGAGGCCGTTGTCGAGGTGCTCGCCGATCTGCTCGCACAGCGGGGCCAGGACGTCGGCGGCCGCAGTGTCGGACAGGTAGGCCGGGGCGACTTCGAGCATCAGCTCCCCGAGCTGGTGGGTGTGGGCGGCGAGGTCGTCGACGACGCGGCGGAGTTCGGCGAGCGCGGGATCCGCCGGCGGTTCGGCGGGCTGCGGGGGCGGGGCGGTGCGGAGGTCGCGGACGGCCTGGCGGACCACGGCGCGCACCGTGGGCTCATCGAGGGCCGTCAGGCCGCTGTGGGCGAGCGCGGCGAGTCGGCGGGTGATCAACTGCGCGACGGTGTCCGTACGGCCGGAGACGGCGATCAGGGCCCGCTGGGACAGGCCGTAGTCGAGCGCGGCCGCGGCGGCCGGGTCGCTGTCTCGCGTGCGAGACGTCCCGGGGCCGGCGGCAACGGCATCGTGGATCGCGGCCAGGGCGCGGGCGACATCGAGCAGCCGGTACGCCTGGGCCCGGCTGATGCCGAACTCCGTGGCGCAGTACGCCTCCCACGAGCCGTAGCCGAGTGGCGTCCAGACGCGGGCGGCGTGGGCAGCGCGGACCCGGGCGGCGAGCACCGCCACGGAGCGCCGGACGTCGTCCATCGCCTCGCGCAGCCCGGCCGTGACCTCCCGGGCCTGCTCTGCAGTGAGCGGCGGCCGCGCGGGTTCGACGACGTCGTCCTGGTCCTGGTCGCGGGTGCCCATGACTCCATCGTCCTCCGGGCCGGCGGCCAGAGCCAGGGCGTGCGGAAGCACGGCCGCGAGCTCCACCTCACAACCTCACACCCTCATAGGACGACGCGTCTACCTGGGGGAATGGCCTGTGAGCCTGCCAACCTCACAGCGTGACACCGAGCGGGGCGCGGGTCTGTCACGCTGATCCGCGACGGTGGGCGCGGGCCTGCCGCACGAGGCGGAGGGGGCCGGGTGGCGGGGATCGAGCGGGAGCCGGCGGAGGTGCGGATACCCAAGGCGGCGCTGGACGCGTTCGCCGCGGCGCTGAGCGTGCGCACGGTGGCGATGCGGACGTGGCCCGACGGCATCGAGTGGATGTACCCGGTGGGCACGTGGGACGACCCGCACCTCGAGGTGGCGCTCATGCCCGGCGGCGAAGAGGTGTGGCTGCGGATGTCCAGCGACCGCTCCAGCGTCGCCGTGTGGACCATCGAGCAGTGGTGGAACTTCGCCGGCGAACTGCCCGGCGCGACGCCGCAGGACTGAGCCGCGGCGGAGTCAGCTGCTCTTGATGAGTCGGCTGATGTCGAACGGGAGGTCCTCCGCAAGCTTGAACAGCGGCTCTAGGACGCCGTGGTACACCGGGTCGGTGTGGGGCGGGCAGTGCTCGGTCAGCAGACAGCCGGCGGCTTCGTCCTTGGTCCGGGGGTGGGCCGCTTCCTCGTCTGCGGCGATCTCCACTACGAGCTCGATCGCGTAGTCGACGCCGTCGCGCACCTGGGCCCACCGCTGTGCCATGTCCTCGCGCTCGTTCGGGAGGCTGTGCTCGGGCTTGCGCTCGGGCAGGAGATCGGCCACCGGCACCGACAGCGCCTCGTACAGGCGGCCCAGGGTCGGTTCCTGGCACAGTTCCTTCACCGTCGTGGCCGTCAGGGGCGGCTTCGCCTCCGCGAGGCGCTGCAGAACGGTGACGCCCAGGACGACCGCCGCGGCCGTGTACCGCCAGGCGGTCAGTGCCACGTGGCGCTCGTACGCGGCCGCGCCGCTCGCGATCTCCTGGATGGCCTGCCCGTAGAACGGAAACGTCGTGTTCGCCTCGTGCATGTCGGCCACGTCACCGCCGCTTTGGAGCCGGTCCCAGAGCGCGCCCACCGACTGCAACTCGTACCGCGCGGTCAAGACCGCCGCGTTCAACGACCGCAGCGCCCCCAGCTCGATCGTCGTCAGCGGGCCGTGCTCATCGAACCGTGCAAACCGCATCGTCACTCCCCACCCCAGGAACCGATCAGTCCCTGGCACGCTACCCGGCACGGCGGCAACAGGTGACTACTGCGCGTGGATGCGGTTGCCGCCCGGGTGGCAACCAGCGGATACGGCCACCCGGCCCGCGAGTTCCGGGCACACTCGGGCCCACCAGCGTGCGTGGACAAGGAGCAGTGCGATGCCCGTGAAGATCACCCCCGACGACGCGTACGACGACGCGACCGACACCCTGCGGGTCGGGCGGCACGACCTGGAGCGGCTGCTGCTGGAGTTCCGTGAGCTGATGCGGAAGCAGGAGCCGGGCAGCTGGCGCCACATGGAGGACTACGACCTGTCCTTCGAGCGCCTGGCCGACGCCGTCGACGCCGCGACCGAGGCCCGGCGGGGTACCCGCTGGGAGGGTCCTGACCTACGGATGCGCTGCACGACCACCGAGGCCGTGTACGAGTGGCCGGAGGGCGCTCCCTACGAGGGCGGCACGACGGTCACGTGAAACGTGCCGGGCCACGGCTCTCACGCCACCGACCCCGCAGAGGACCCGACCACGTCGCTGTGCGGCTTCCGTTGGGCGGAGGGGGAGGGCCGGCGCATGAGCGGCTTGCCGGACTGCCGCGAGTGCCGACGCGAGGTCCAGCTCGGTGCCGAACGGTACCGCGGCCGTTGGTGACTACCGGGCGGCAACGCGTTGCCGCCCGGGTGGCTACGGGTGGATACGGCCGTGGCTACGATGCGGAACGCCCCGCCCCCTGGCAGTTCGAGTGCCAGGGGGCGGGGCGTTGTCACCCGGGTGGCTATCCGAGCCAGGTGATGGTGAGGACCGACAGGTGGCGCAGGGGTCGGTTCACCCAGTAGGTGAGGGACAGCTGGCCGACGGACGCGTGGCGCACGTCCTCGCCCTCGAGGTCGTCGGCGTTGAACTGCCGGAACCCCCACGGATCGCGGGCGGCGGCGTCCAGGACGTCCCACACGGTGTCTTCGGCGTGCTCGGGCAGGGCGTTGAGGACCTTGGCGGCCGGGGCGGAGAAACGGACCGCGTACGGCTGTCCGGTCACCGGCGCCTGCCGCGGAGCTCCGCCATGTCGATGAAGCCGCTGTCGTCGTAGCCGGAGGCGACGAACGCGTCGACCGCCGGGGCGGAGGCGATCAGGCCCTGCCACTCCTGGACGACCTCGTAGAGCGCGGCGAGGGAGAACGACTTGCGGGACTCCTCCAGCGCGGTCGCCCATTGCCGCTCGAAGGCTGGCACCCAGGTGTCGGCGCGCTGGTCGGCGCGCAGCTGGGCGAGGAGTTCGGCCGGGGCCCCGGGTGCGGGGGCGTACGGCGTGACGGGGGCGTGGTCGGGCTGCGCGCTCATCTGGTCCTCCCGGCGGGTCGTCACCTCACGGTACGCGCGCCGGTGGGCCGTGGATGCGGGCATGGGCGGATCCCCTTCTACCGGGTGCTCTGCACGACGATGTGGCCGAAGCCGAACTCGGGCCGGCTGGTGGCGTAGCGGAAGCCGGTCAGGATGGCGCCGAGGGCGGTGTCCATCGCGGAGCGGACCACCTCGTAGCGGACGACGGCCTCGTCGTCCGTGCGGTCCGCTTCGACCATGTCGAGCGCCGCGCGGTCGAGGCGGGCGTGGGGCAGCCAGTCCACGACGACCTGGGCGTCGTCGTTGAGGTAGACCACGACGCCGCCCTGGTGCTCGTCGGTGAGCGGTGCGGGCGGCGACACGTGCAGGCCGGCCGTGATGAGGTCGAGCCGGACCTGTTCGAGGAGCAGCTCGGGAGCCACCGGGGGAAGCCCGTCTGCCAGGTGCAGGAGGGTGGCCGCTTCCTCCTCCTGGCGCTGGTAGTCGTCGGCGGCCTGACGGTTCGCCGTACGTTCGGCGTCGTTCTTCGGGTCCGGATACGGGTGTGCCGAGGCACGATAGATGTCACCGTCGCGGACTGCTGACCTGGGACTGCCTGCGATGCGAAGCAAGACAGCTGTCACCAACGAGGCAGTCGTGTTGTCACCGACGCCGAAATGGCAGGCTTGCTGTCACCGTCTGCGGCCCCGAGCACCCCCGTTCAGGCCCAAGCCTGAACGGGCGGCCGGACAGGCCACGTGGCATCAACGCAAGGAATTCGGTGTCATCGGTTGGCGGGATCGAACCTGAGTCGTCCACCAGTCGGCAGGAGATATCCCTCCCAGCGTGCCTCGGGCGCGTGGCCGTTGAGCTGCTCCGCGCAGGTGTCGCCGGAGAGCTCGAAGCCAATCAGGCCGAGCCGGAACGGAACCTCCTGGAAGATCTCGGTCCCGATGGCGGCGAGCCAGCTGTCGAGGGTGCGCCGCCATTGGAGGGACGCCGCTCCGCCGTCCTGGCCGAATGGGAACCCGCCGATCTTCGCGTCCACACGCGACAAGGCACCGACGGGCAGGTAGAACTCGAGCCAGTCTGTGCCGTCGTCCGTGCGGTGGGCGAAGCAGCCGCAGACGACCCGGCGGCCGCTCGGGAGTGTGACAGTCCCTTGCAGATGACCGAACTCGGCCAGCGAGGACACGGTGCAGGCGACCTCATCCTGTTCGCCGGGCTCGCGGTCGCGTCTGCCGTAGCAACCGTCGATGGCAGCGGCCCGCCACAGAGCGGAGAGCCCGAGCTGGAGGCGTTCGTCGCTCCGGTCACCGATCTCGATGGCCAGCTCGTAGAACCCGCCGGACCAGTTCTCATCGTCGGTGAACGATGCGGGATCGCGCATGGGCGGAACTCCTCCGACTCGTTCGAACAGGCGGCCCATGCCGAATCGCTACGCGTACGGCACGGGCCGCCTCACATCATCACAGACCAGCTGGACCGGAGGCCCACTCCGAACCCGCCGCCCGCCTCCGGGTGAGGGGGCTCGTCATTGCCGTGACAACAGCCTGCCTCTGTGACACCTATCGTGCTTCGGCTCAACGGGTAATTGATGCTTGGCATAAAGGGCTCCGAAATCAGTATTCGAGATCGAGGTAGTCGATGTCGTTGATGGCGACATCTGACAGTCCCATGGCCCGGCCGCCATTGTCCTGGAAATAGACTTCCTTAAACCCTTCGGCGATGATCCCACGCATCTCCTGGTCGCTGGCCCCAGTTTCGCGGGCGTCGAACAGGCGCTGTGCGTACGTCGCGGGGAGCTTGACGGTGAGGCGGCGGAAGCGGCCGTCGTCCGTCGATCCTTCCGAGGAGTGGTAGCCGAAGCGGGCCCGGGTCTCCACCTTGATGCCGGTGGCGGCGGCCTGCTTGTGCCGGCGCTTGCGCACCTGGGGCTGCCAGCGGGAGCGGACGGCGTTGTCGATTTTCGAGGCGATGTCCTTGGGCGGGTTCTTGCGGGCGCCACGCCGGTAGCGGTTGACGGAGTCGGCGGTGATGCCGAGCTCCGCCGCCACCGCCTTCGCGGTCCCCAACTGCTTGAGCAGGTAGTTGATGCGGCCCGGGAGCGTCTTGGGCGGCTCCCGGGTGAAGCCCTCCCGGTCGGCCCGCTCGATGGCGTCCTCGATCTCCCCCATCGCCTACTCCCCTTCGTCCATGACGGCGTCGCCGCCCTTGATGTGGCGGGCCGGGTTGAGGCCCTTCTCCATGAGGTCGACCGCCCACAGCATCGACTGGACGCCCTCCAGCTTCGCCAGGCCGGGCGTGGGCCCGAGGCGGAACCCGCCGGGCTGCGGCTTGCCGGACGCGGCGTACGGGAGGAAGTCGAGCGGGCTCTCACCCGGGCTCGGGTAGACGACGCAGTCGGAGAGCACGGCGAGCGGGTAGAGCCCGGTCATCTTCGCCATGTTGTTGAGCTTGCGGTGCATGTTGACCCGGGCCTTGCTGATGACGGCGGCCCGGATGTCGGGGCGCCACGTCGGCCGGGACAGGGCCGGCCACGTCTCGCCCTCGTTGTAGTGCTTGCCCTGCGGGCGCTCACGGAGCTTGCCGACGCCGCCCTTGATCGTGGCCTTGATCGCGGACAGGACGGCGGCCAGGGCCGGGTCGTTCTGCTTGTGCTGCTCCATCGCGGCGAGGAACTGGCGGTCGTCCAGGTCCTTGGTGACGCCCATGTCGGCGAGGGTGTCGACGTAGGCGTTCTTGAGGCGGTCGTGCCACGGGTCGAGGTAGGCGCCGGTCTCGCGGCGCAGGTACGCCTCGATCGGGTGCACGTCGTGCCCGAGCTCCTGGGCGTAGGCGAGGGTGTGCGTCTGGTACCAGGCCGGGCCGGTCGGGCGGGAGCCGTCCGGAGTGAACGGCGAGGGCAGGCGCGGGTCCAGCTCGATGTGGGAGAGGTCGGCCAGCCAGCTCCCGGGGATCTTCGGGTTGAACTTCGGGGCGTGGAAGTGGTCCGGGGCGCTGAGGCCGACGACCAGGCGGGCCGCGGCGGCGAGGAACGCCGTGTTCAGGTCGAGGCCGACCGCGAACGGCAGGGTGCACTCCTCATCGGAGAGCGTCTCCACCGACCGCACCCACTGGTACGCCTCCTCGTTCAGGAAGCCGCCCGTCCAGCCGCTGTTGACGACGACGGGGTGTTCCGGGGTGGCCTCCGGCGGCGCCGGGTCCATCGGCTCCGTGCCCAGGGAGCCCGCGTTGTAGCCGGACACCCAGTTCCCGGTCTCCGGGTCCTGCACGGCCTTCGTCGGCGGGCGCAGCGCGGTCATCAGCTCCAGGCCGGAGACGGCGGTGGAGCCGCGCGGGGTGATGACCCGGGTCGCGTACACGCCGAGGACGCGGGCGATGTCGGCCGGCTCCATCTCGGAGACGCCGGGCCAGGACCGTTCATCGAGGGCGTCCCAGGACAGGATCGCCAGCTGCACGCACTGCCGGTCACGGCCCTGCGCCTTGCGGAAGATCCGGGCCCACGGGCCGAAGCCCCGCTGGGTCAGCTGCCACTTCGCCTTCGCGACCTGCTTGACGACCGGGTGGTCCTCCGGGAGGCGCAGGGAGCGGCGCTGCTCGTGGCCCTCCAGGCGCTCGGGCAGCCCGAGCTTCACGGCGGCGGCCGCGGTGAGCACGATCAGCGGGTCGGAGTCCTTGCCGTACCGGTTCAGCTTCGGCGCGCCGAGACCGGACTCGCGCAGCGTCCACTCCACCAGCTCCGGCACCGTGGTCGCCGGGCAGTCCAGCACGACGCCGCCCACCGCGTACGCGGAGCCGTCGCCGTCCAGCACGGCGAGCGGGCCGTGCGGGAATCGCGGGTCGGTCGCGGGCGCGGCGGCCTTCTTCGCGGCCGGACGCCGGGATGACGTCGCCGGGCTTCCGGCCGGACGGGCGGGACGCTCCGGGGCGGCGGGGGCCTGAACCGGGGCGGTCGTGTCGGCGGGCTCGGGCGCGGCCGGGCCAGCGAACGTGTCCGGCACCGGGGCGGGCTGCGGCGCGGCCACGGGGGCCGGGGCGGCGGGAGCTCCGTGGGCGGGGTACTTCGCCGCCCACCCGTTCAGCAGCCGCTGGTACGCCTCCAGGCGCGGCGGCTTCGGCTCGCTCCTGCCGTTCTCGTAGTTCTTGACCGTCTGCGTCGACGTCTTGAGCGCGACCGCGAGGCGGGCCTGGGTGATGCCGGCGGCCTCACGCAGCCGGGCGCGCTCCGCCGGGGGCGGGAGCTGCGGCTCCTCCTCCAGCAGCGCGTCGATGTTCGCGAAAAGCTCTTCCTCGGATGCCATGTGGATCTCCTTTCGTGCCCCCACCCTAACACTGTTTACCCTAGTCTTTAACCCACTTTTTTAACCCGATCGGATTGATTCGGAGGGCGGGGGTGGACATGCAAGAAGGCCGCCCGGCGGATGCCGGACGGCCTTCTTGAAGTCTGAACCCTGGGTGTGTGGCCTGCCCCTTTCAGGGCTGCCAGGGACGAATCCAGGGTCTTCGTCGCCCAGTGTACCTACCTCCGCTCACAGCTCACAGGGTCACGCCGCAGCGCTCCCACCTGGGGGGACGCCGTGTGAGGCTCGCAGGTGCAGTCAGCCGTCACAGGCTGCTGCTGGTCAGTTCAGGAAGATCGACCAGGGCAGCGGGGAGATCCTTGGCGCCTTGCTGCGCGTACCAGCCGCGGCACCAGCGCAGGACGCCGGGGCGGCTGAGCCGCCACTCCGAGCAGCACTGGACCAGCACATCGGAGGCGAAGTCGACGCTCAGCGCCTGGAGGACCGGGTCGACGGGCCATCCTTCAAACCCGCAGCTCCAGGGATCGCCCAGGCCCAAGGCGTCGGCGAGGATCGCGCCAGCGGCCCTACCGGGGCCGGACCCGCTGTATCCCCAGTCGAACCCGCCCAGGGCCTCAGCGTCCTTCGGAGTGAGCTCGTACAGGACGAGGTCATCAACCTGCCGCTCGGTGGGCCCCAGCATCCTCTTCTCCACCAGGATCCGGCACTGCCAGTCGTCATCCCCGACCGGCCGCACGCCGTGGTAGATGCGGTCCTGCTCCGTCATTGTGTCCTCCCCTTCTCCTGCTGATCCTGACCACACGCTGGCTCTGCCGCACGAGCGACGACCAGCGCTGCCCGATTCCACACCCGCCAATGGCGAGAAGGCATCCCTCCCCGCGCGCCGGTGCCTCCATCCCCTCGCGTGATGGGTCATGCCGTTTTACCGACTACCGGCCGGGGCGCGGGGAGCTTCCCGGCTCGCTCGGCTCGGGCCCGGCGCAGCGCGGCGGCCTCGGTCGCCGCGGCCTGACGGCGGCGCTGGGCGCGGGCCTGCTCGATCGGGGCCGGCGCATCGTCCGGGACGACGTCGGGCTCGGGGAACGCCCTGCGGGACAGCTCGCGCATCACGGCGGTCTGCCGCTCCACCGCCTCCGCGATGCCCGGGTCCACCCGCGACGAAACGGCGACCTCCTGGTGCGCGGCGAGCGCGCGGCGGTAGCCCTCGCACGCCGTCTCCCTGGTCTTCGCCTCACCGGTGGGCGCGGCCGGGACCGGATCTGTCGGGGCGACGTCGGCCGGACCGGGCGCGGGCACAGCGCCGGGCGGCAGGATCCGCAGGGCGTGCACGACGGTGCGGCCCGCTGCCTTGTTGGCGGCCGCGATGACGCGGGTCTGCTCCATGCGGGCCTTCGTCGCCCACGCTGACGACTCCGGGCACACGGTGAGCTGGCCGGAGTCCGGGTCGTACGACACGGCGGTGACGTGCCCGGCGAGCTCGGGGGCGAGGGCCTCCCACCGCTCGCGCAGGGAAGCGCCGGCGGCCGGGAGCTCCCAGGCCCTCTCGGTGACCAGCGCACCGATCGCCGCGCCCAGGCCCATCGGCTCGCGCCCGTCACGCCGCACCGCCACGTGGGCCCGCGGCTTCTTCTTCGCCTTCTGGCCGGTGCCGTTCTTCCGGGCCGCCTCCATCGCGGCCCGCAGCGCGACCCGGGCCAGGTCGACCCCGGACACCTCGCCCTCGCTCATGCCTGCCCCCAGGTGGTGTGCCCGAGGACCAGGTGGTGCGTGCCCGCCAGGCGCTGGGCTTCATCGACCAGCTGGTTGCTGAACAGGCGCCTGGCCGACGTCTCGCCGTACTGGTCGATGTGGTCGAAGACGACGCCGTGGTCCTTCGACCCCCGCACCCGCCAGTCGCGGACCTGCTCGCGGGTCAGGTCCTCGAGGACGAGCTCCTGCTCCTGCTCCTGGTCGACGTCGTCGACGTCCGGGGTGAGCGCGGCGGCCGTGCGCGGTGCGGGCAGGACGACCGGAGCCACCGGCGCGGCCGGGACGTCGTCCTCGGGCTGCGCGGCCGCGGCTTCGGCACGGGCCTGAGCTGCGGCGGCCTGCTGCTCGCGGACCTGTGCCCACCGGTGCTCGCGGATCCACGCCTGGGCGGTGACGTCCTGATGCAGCTGCTGCTCGGTCGCCGCGCGGCGCTCGGTCTCGGAGGCGCGCGGCATCGCGGCGTCGACGGCGGCCGCGACCGCACGGCGCTGGTCGCGGCGGTCGGCCTGCTTCTCCTCGCAGCGCGGGCAGTCCTGCCCGGAGTCGAGCAGCACCCGGTCGTCACACCGCACGTCGCCGCACCGCTGACGCTGGGGCAGGGCCAGGCCGATCAGCCAGCCCACCGGGTCCGCGATCGGCTTGCCCAGCCGCATCTGGGTCTCCAGGTGTCGGGCGAGCCGGTCGGCGAGGACCTGCGGCGCGTCCGTACGGCCGGCGAACCCGACCACCCGGGCCAGCTCCCTACGGGCGGCGGCCTCCACCAGCTTGCGGGCGCTCCGACGCTCCAGGCGCGCCCACACCAGGTCGACCGGAGCGAAGACGGCCCGCAGATCCTCCGACGGCAGAGCCACCCTCCCCCGCTGCTGCTGCCTGCCCTGACCTGCACCGTCCACGGTCCGCACCGGAGCACCGGCCACCGGCCCGCGGCCGGGCTTCACGCTGCTGATCGACGGGGACTTCTTCGGCTGTTCCCCGCGCAGCGGGCTGCCGTCCTCGCGTACGCACGCGCGGTCCGGCAGATCACCGGACCCACCACGGCCTTCGCCGGAAAAGCCACCAGAGAGAGTGAGGGGAAGGACGGGAGTAACCAGGTGAGGGTGGTCAGTGTGAAGGGCTGCCGCAACGTCGGGCTCTGCAACACCCGCCTCATCCGTCACCGGCACGCCGTTGACCTGCGACTCTTCGTCCAGCTCCGACGCCTCACCAGCCCCTGCCGCAACATCGGGGTCTGAAAACTCGGGCTCCGGGGCCTGCGCACGGTCCTCCTGGACGTCGTCAGCGACCGTACGGCCGTGCGCGGCGGCGACCGCCGGCACCATCAGCCGCGACCGGTTCGCCAGGCCCGAGCCCGTCCGCAGACGCACCCGGAGCACCAGCTCCCGGTCCTCCAGACGCTCCAGCACCCGCTCGCCCGCCGACGCCGTGCAGCCCAGCAGCCGGGCCACCGTCGCCGCCGCGCGGCCGCGCTTGGTGTCCACCGTCCCGCCGCACTGCCGCACCCGCCCGGTCTCCCGCGCCTCCAGCACCAGCAGCAGCAGCGCCAGACGGTCCGTCGCCGCGCCCCGACCGGTACGCGTACCGATCAACCCAGCCGGGGTGACCGAGCCGTCCCGGTGCGTCCAGCCCGGCCCCATCACGGCCTGCAGAAGCCGCCACAGGGTGGCGTACTCCTTCTTCGCCAGGTTCAGCGGGTGCCCAACGACGTCCTGCGCCGCCCACAGCGGCAGCACCTTGCACTCCAGGCCGTCGTCCTGGCCGTACTCGCCCTCCTTCGTCTCCACGGAGACCACGCCCGAGCGGCGCAGCACCGGCACCACGTTGGAGGCCGTGTACGACGCGGACACCCCGATCCACCGGCCCAGCTCCGAGGTACGGATCTCCACCACGCCGGTCTCCGACGGCGTACGCGACGCCAGCACCAGCACCGCCAGGCGCACCGCGTCCGACGCACCGGCCAGGCCGGCCGTGTCCAGCAGCGCCCGCACCGCGCCACCCAGACGGGCACGCGCGTCCCGACCGAGCGACAGCGGATGGCCCGCCGCCCGCTCCGGCACCGGCCCGGCCGGGACGGAACGCAGCTGACGCCGCGAGCTCCCGCCCGGCGGGATATCGACGGAGTTGTCGACGACGTCCCAGAAGTGGTGGTCCAGCACGGCGGTCGATGCCGCGCCCGCGCTCACAGGGACATCCCCGAGGTCAGCGGGGCCGCCGGCCCGGGGCCGAGCGCGTGACAGTTGGGGGGTGTGATGTACGTCACAATCCCGCCAGGGGGGACACCACAACCTGCGGGAATCACCCCAGAGGGGGTAGGGACCTGGTCGTGGTCGACCTGACAAGTCGACCGGAGCTCGTGCACTATGGCGAGACCAACCTTCATATGGATCAACGCGGACGGCCCCTTGGCAGGGACTCGACTCGATGGCTCGTGTGGGGGGTGGCAGTACGAAGGCCCGGCAGCGATCTCCTTTCGTTGTGTGGCGGTTTTCGAACTGGTGTTTCGAAGCCCTTGGCGGGGCCTCGGAACGGGTGATGCACAGCACCTCGGTGCTGGGTGTTGCAGAAGGCGAAGCGGTACTTCGGTACTGCGACCGCGAGCCCCTTGGCGGGGGCCCGCGGGTACTGCATGGCCCTGATAAGGGGCCGGTGGAAATGAGCGGCTTGATAAGCCGCGGCTCAGGACCGGCGGGAACCGGGATCTGAGCGGACCGCTCTGGTGGGGGATCTGCCAGGCGGTAAGACGGGCCGCGCGAGGCCGAAGGGGATGGCTAGTCCACTTCCTGGCGCGCGCGGCCGATGGCCACTAGGTCATCCCAACCCCCTGAATGCGGAGGCTGGCGTCAAGCTGCCCAGGCGCGCACCCGATGGCGTGATCGCGATGGAGGAACGGCGTAGCTGCGCGTGTAGTTCCACGCGGGCGGGTAACCTTCATCCCGCGAGCACCTCCCATCAAGGTGTGTCGCCCAACGAGGCTTAGCCCCGTTCGAGATGCCCCAGCAGACCATGCCCGGTCGCTGGGGTTCTCGTCGTTATGGATCACATCTGCGATCACCCTAACCCCGTGTGATGACACATTGCGGGGCTGAAAACGCATCGCGCCCGAGAAGTCGCGAATGCCCGAGGAATCGCGGCCTTTGACTGAAAAATCGTTGCCGGGGTGGGTCACCCAGTGGGTAAGTCGCTGAGGCCGCATCAGGCCAGCCCGCCCAGGTGCGCGTTGACTTCCTTCGCGGCCGCAGCCAGCTCGTGAAGTTCCACGACCTCGATCCCGGCCTCCGCCAGCTGCTCGTAGCCGACGCAGTCGTCGACGAACAGGCTCGGCTCCCGCCAGGCGATGACCACCCGCGGAATTCCAGCGGCCAAGATGCGCTGAGCGCACGGGGTACGCGGCGAGTGCCGCTGGGAGCAAGGCTCCAGCGTGCTGTAGATCGTCGCCCCGGCAAGGCGCGAGTCCCCCGCGGGCAGCTTCCCGAGCGCGGCCTCTTCCGCGTGCTCGTGCGGGTCGGCCTCCCGGGAGTAGCCGGCCGCGAGCTCGCTACCGTCCTCGCCGACGATGACCGCACCGACCGAGTAGGCCCCTGCGGCCGGCGGGCACAGCGCGGCAAGGCTGATCGCGCGCTGCATCCAGCGCAAGTCCTGGTCTCGGTCGGGCGCGTACATCAGGCGCGTCCCTTCGGGGCGTAGCGGACGAAGACCACGTCGTCGATCGCGCGGACCTCGAGGACCTGCATCCGCGCGGTCGTCCCGCCCGGGTAGTCGGCGGCCCCGAGGAAGCGGGCGGCCTCCGGCTGACCGACCAGCAGCGGCGCCATGGCGAGGTGGACTTCGTCGGCGAGGTTGGCGGCCATGAGCTGGGTGTGGATCGTGCCGCCGCCCTCCACCATCAGCTGCTTCACGCCGCGGCGCCCGAGCTCATCGAGGACCAGGCCCCAGTCGAGGTCCGGCCCCACGCTGACGACGTCGGCGAGGTCCCCGAGCGTTGCGCGCACCTTCTCCACCGCGTCGTCCACGGTGATGACGAGCTTGTCGCCGCCGTGGTGCCAGAACTTCAGGTCGGCGGCGAGGTTGCCGGTGCGGGTAACCGTGACCTTGAGCGGATAGGCCGGCTTGCCGTCGGCGACGCGCTGAGCACGGCGTTCGTCGCTGTTGACCAGCAGGCGCGGGTTGTCCCGGCGCATGGTGTTCGCGCCGATCAGGATGGCGTCGGACTCCGCGCGGACCTGGTCGACGCGGTCGAAGTCGGCGGCGTTGGACAGGCGCAGCCGCTCGGGGCTGGTGTCGTCCAGGTAGCCGTCGACCGACATGGCGGCCGACAGCACGACGTACGGGCGGGCAGTCATCTGCTCAGGCATCCGTTCCGGTTTCGTGGGCGAGGGTGGAGTCGAAGGCGGCGCGGAACTCGGAAACCGGGGCCTCGCGCTGCCAGGGGATCAGGGCGGTGTCGAGCCGGGCGAGCTCGTTGGTGATGCGGCCGGAGCCGGTGTCGGCAGCGACGGTCAGCGCGTGCATGCCGACCGTCGCGGCCCGCTCGGGATCGCGGGCGCCGGCCAGGGCTACGGCCTGCCGCGCCATGTAGACGCCGCGGTCGCGGTGATAGTCGTCGGGCATCAGCCGGATGGCGTCGGCGAAGGCATCGGCGGCCTGGTCGTGCTTGCCGAGGGCCTCTAGGCCCTGCGCGCGGTGGACCTCTACGTACGAGGCGTTCAGCCACACGCCCCACGGAGTGGGGTCGGAGCTGATGCCGTCCAGGGCGTTGCGCACGTAGTCGATGGCACGCTCGCTGTCGTCGGCGTCGCCGCGAAGGGCGTGTCCGTACGCCTCGTAGGTGCGGGCCACGGCGGCGAGCCGGCTGCGGGGCCGGGCCATGCGCTGGGCAGCTTCGGCCAGGTCAACGACGTCGACCAGGTCGGCGGTGTCACCGGCGAGTTGCGCTTTGCGGGCCATGACGTAGGTGGTCAGGTCGGTGTCGCCGACCGTGTACGACCACTGCATCGCCCTGTCGAGCCAGTACGACGCGGCGTCCGGGTTGCCCAGGTCCTGGTGAAGCCAGGACAGGAATTCCCCGTACTGCGTCTGGAGCTCCATCAGGTCGTGCCGGTCGGTGCCCTTCGCCTCCCGCCGCAACTGCTGGATGACGTCGATGTAGTCGCGCGTGGTCTTGAGAGCGTGGCGCGGCCCGAGCAGGTTGTCGCCGTCGATCAGATGGCGACGGGCGCGGCGCAGATGCTCCACCGGTGTCGAGCCGTACGCGGACGCGGCCCGTGCCCTGCGAACCAGGCTCGGCACGCCGTCCGAGTCCGCGGCCGCCGGCGAACCCACGCCGACCGCCGCAGCGGCTCCCAATCCCACCCCCGCGCGCAGCAGTGCACGCCGTTCCAGAGCCACCCAGACCACCGACCCATCACGTAGACGACACGGGACCGAGATCCCCTCACCGTCCGACGCTGCCTGGTCTGCTGCCGCCAAGGCCAGACTGACCGCCGAGTTGGCCACATGAACGGGCGGATTGGCCACATGGCCACGCTCGTCACCGATCTGCTCCCAGAGGCGGAGCAGCATCCCGCTGGCGCCCAGGGCATCGTCCAGGAGCGCCGCCTGGGTGCGGTCGGCCATGCGCTCCGCTCGTTCGAATCGCCCCAGGTGAGCGTGGTCGATGCGGGTCGACTTCGAGAGTTCACGGAGGCTGAGACCCCGCGAATTCCGCAGCTCGCGCAGCTGGTAACCCCAGTTGTGCAGGGGAGACACCCAGGGCGTCAGCTCCCTCGGTTTCTGCGCCATCCCGCCCCAATCCTGTGGCTGATGTGGCCAGTTCACCCGGCCACATGTCAGATCTGGAACTCGCGACTCCCCAGGACTAGAACCGAAGAAGTGAGCCGTCGGTCTAGTCGTGGGAGGTGAGGGTCAGTGGTTCTCGTTGGGACGTTCGAGCGTGTTGGCTGTCAGATCTGTGGTCCAGCGAAGGATGGTTGCTCCGCCGGTGACCTTGACTGCCACTTCCACGACACGCTCATCCGCCAGGGTCACTGTGCGCACGACCTGACTCACCGCCACCTCGCCGGCGGTCAGACCGAGGTGTTCCTTCTCGGAGCTGCTGGCGAAGCGGGATGTCACCTCTTCCAGGACGCGAGCCTGCGCGACCCCCAGTCGTTCGGCCGCCAGCTCGCGCGACGCGCCGGTGGAAATGGGTTGGGTCAGTTCCGGCGTTACGGCGATCACGTGGCTCGGGTAGTACGAGCTGCTGAGGTGCACCGGCACCCCATTACGGCTGACCAGGCGACGTCGCATGTGTACAGGTGTACCTGGTGCTACATCGAGGCGCGGGGCTACCAGTTCGTCCGCGCCGACGGTGCCGACCTCCAGGATGTGGGAGCTTTCTCCGCCGCCCAGGGCCTTCCCCGTCTCCTCGTACAGCCGGACTCGGGTGCCGATGTTGTTGCTGATCGGCCCCACCACCACCGTGCCCACGCCAGGCTTCGCGATGGTCAGCCCTTCCATTTTGAGGACTCGGTACGCCCTGTTCGCGGTGGTCTGCGCCACGTTGTAGCGCTCACATACCTGCCGCAGCGACGGCATGGTGTCGCCTGGCTTCAGCACTCCGTCCTGGATCTGCTTGCGATAGTTCGCGGCAATCTCTGCATATCCGACTGTGTTGGGCATACCGGTCTCCTCTCTCGAGCTCGCGCGCTACACCACGTCCAGTGCAGCTCTACACGTAGAAGACTACGCCACGCGAACTTCTAGCGCTACCACTAGCGCAAGGCGTCGCTAGTGGTCTACATTGATGTCAGGCGCCGCAAGGACGCCGGAGGGCATCGCCCTTCATTTGCCCTGCTCAGCGCCACCTGCACTACCGCAGCAGATCGCCACTTCGGTGGCCGGAGTCCAAAGCCCTAGCCACCTCGGTGGCCGGAGCCCGAGGCACCTCTAACTCCTCCGCCCATGATCTGCGGCGAGCACCACCCCGCAGCGCTGATGCGTTGTCTGTCCTGCAGGACGCCGGTTCGCCGTGCGGCCTGGAGGGCGGAGAGAGCACCTGCGACGCGCCCCTGTCACTTCGTAGAAGGAGCCCTCATGCTTACGCGAACCCGTGACCTCACCGCTCAGAAGCGTCCGCGCCGGGCCCGGTCCCGCGCCGTCAGCACTCTTCCCCCGCTGGTCGTCTCCAGCCTCAAGCCGCACGAGGTCGACCTCGCCTACTCCACGCTGGTCTGCCCCACCTGCCGCACCTGGGTGCCGATCAGCACGCCGCACAGCTCGCGGCCCAAGCTGGTCCCCCACCACACGGAGAAGGCCGGCACCGACGACCCGATCCGCTGCCCCGGCAGCCACCGCCTGGTCACGGTCAACCTCACCGTCGACCAGTGGTTCCAGCGGCTGGAAGAGGGCCTGACCCAGACGAACGGACGACGCTCCACCCGCGTGATCCGCAAGCCGAAGACCGGTTCGACCCCCGCCGTCATGCAGATCGTCGGCGGCACCGTCGACGACAAGACGGCCCGCAAGCTGGACGAAGCCCACGTCCGCGGCTGCTCCACCTGCTCCATCAAGGACGACAAGGGCAACATCCTGCGCGCCGCCGACCTCACCTCCCGGTGCACGGACGGCCGCCGCCTCGCCCAGCTCGCCGCGCACACCAAGCGCCTCGCCCCCGCCCGCCGCAAGGCGCAGATGGACCGTGAGGACTGGAACGACCGTCGCGCGTGGGGTCTGCGTCTGCTGCACGAGCAGCAGTGGCAGAACGTCTCGGAGCCGGTTGCCGATGCCGATCTCCGGCGCGTCCGCGACACCCTGGCCGCGCTGATCCAGACGCTCAACCCGCGCAAGGCTGACGCCCCGCAGCTCACCGACTGGGAGCGCGCCGACCTGATGAGCGCGATCGCTCTCTTGGCGACGCAGGAAGAGCAGCTCACCCGGTAGGACGGCACGACGAACGACCGCGGCCCCGGCCATCCCGAGTGATCGGGGAGGCCGGGGCCGCGGCTGCTCGTACAGCAGTCGACTCCCCAAATGGGGAGTGATCGTGACAGCCCTTGGGATTGCAGCCCTCGGACTGTCCAGGACCTGACTCGGAGGACCTGATGCCCAGCATGACACGCACCATCCCCGCCCCGTCGAACGGCCTCTACGACGACATGGAGGACGCCGACAACCAGAAGGGCCCGGAGCGCGACGAGACGGACAACTTCCACCGCCTGGTCCGCCACCTGGTGGCCGACGGCGACTCCCGCGCCGCGAAGGCCGGCCGCCGCGCCCGCCGCACCCTCGCGCAGATGGGGGCGACCCGGTGAACGCCGTCACCAGCCTGACCGACGCGGAGCGCGCTGAGCTCTCGCGCAAGAACAGCGAGCAGAACAAGCGGTCGGAGAACAACCGCCGCTGACCGATCCCCCGGCATTGCCCGTCGTCCCCGCCCCTTCCCGGGCGGGGCCGGCGGAGAGCGTCGGGAGCTCACCCACGCTCCGGCCGTCAGGCCGCACACACGCGAACAGCCCCGGGGATGCACCCCCGGGGCTGCCTCTTGCACGGACCTTCTGGGAGGCCCTGATGAACAACTCCATCGTAAACGCGGTCTACGCGCCCTCCGCCGACCTGCCGGTCAACACCAACTGGCGGGCCGCCTCCGCATGCACGGACGAAGACCCCGAGCTGTTCTTCCCGATCGGCAACACCGGCCCGGCACTGCTCCAGATCGAGGAAGCCAAGGCCGTCTGCCGTGCTTGCCCGGTCATGGAGCGCTGCCTCCAGTGGGCGCTGGAGAGCGGCCAGGAGCACGGCGTGTGGGGCGGCACCGACGAGGACGAGCGCCGCCGGCTGAGGCGCCGCGCGGCCCGCAACCGCACCGCCTGACGGGAGCGTCGGGCAACTTCCGGCCCGCCTCGCAGCACTGCCGCACAACGGCTGTCCGCACGGCGGGCCGCCGGCCTTTTCGCACGTCTCCAGCCCGGAACAATCCCGGGATCGCTTCCTCCCCCGCAGGAGAGCCCCATGGAAAGCAGCCACCAGCTCGACACCGCGACGACCCCCACCGGCGCCTTCCGGATGCCGGACTCGCTGTGCAGGCACACCCCGAAGTGCCCGTCGGCCACCAGCCCGGACCGCGAGGCCGCACAGGTCGTGGCGGCCCACCCGGAGCAGGGCTGGAGCCTGTTGTGCAACGCCCTGGTGCTCTTCGACGACACCGGCGAGCTGCTGCCCGACGGCCAGATCATCGCCCCGCACCGCCCCCTCGCCGCGGCCACGGCCTGACGGCTGCCTGATCCGCCCGCACCGACCGCCGCACCCCGGCGGCCGGGTCGGGCGGTGACTGGGAGCCGGAGAGTCCGGACCACGAAGGGATGGCCATGCGCGGAGATCGCGTCACGCTCACCACCGACATCGAGGCCCTCGGCACCCGGCACCAGGCCGGGGCCCAGGGAACCGTCGAAGAGGTCCACACCGGCGGCCACCTCACCGTCCGCATGGACGACGGCCGCCACAACTTCCCCACCCAGGACGAAGTCACCACCAACTCGCGGTGAACCGACTGCCAGCTGCCTGATCCGCCCGCACCGGCCGCCGCACCCCCGCGGCCGGGTCGGGCGGTGACGGGGAGCCGGACAGCCCGGACCATGCGACACGAGGAGAGCACATGGCGCAGCAGACGCAGACCGTCCGACCGGCCGTCACCTACATCAAGGGCGACATCGTCCTGTTCCGCAACGTCGAACGGTTCTGGCTCGGCCAGACCGGCCACACGTTCGTCGGCCGGGTGGAGCGCTCCTGGCGGCACGTCGACACCGGCAAGGTCCTCTACGACCTGACCGAGCTGGGCAGCCTCAGCTACCGCGCCGGGATCGACCCCGACTACATGCGGCCGCTCCCGGCGGCCGACGCGATGCACGACATCGACACCGCGCCGCTGAGCGAGACGGACACCGGGGCGATGACCCCGGCCGCCGTCGCCTGGCTGCGCCAGCACCTCGTTCCGGAGGCGGCCACGTTGCCCGCCCGGCGCTGACCGCCTCAGCGCAACGGCCCTCCGAGTCCCCGGCATTCAAGCTGCCGGGGCCCCGGAGGGCCTGCTCACGACCCTACCCACCGCCGCAGATCCACGGTGCCCCTTCTGTACGGAGGCGCCCGGAAGAGAGGACACCCCGTGGCCACCAAGCCCGCCACCCGCCGCCGGCGCCAGCCCGCGGCGAACACGAAGTCCCGCAACGGGCGCGCCAAGGCACCGGCGACGCCGGCCTCCGTTCCCGCCCAGGCCGCCGCTCCCGAGGAGACGGTGCCGCTGGTCTTCCCGGAGGCCGACCCGGTCCTGGCTGACGCCGCCGACCGCGCCGCCGACCTCCGGGACCAGGCCGCCGACGACGTCGCGCGGATCCTCGCCGACGGCCAGGTGCTCGCCACCGAGCTGCTGGACGGCGCCCGCACCGAGGCGGCCTCGATCACCGAGGCCGCCACCGCGGAGCAGTCCCGCCTCCTGGCCGCCGCCGCGACGGACGCCGACCGGGTCCGCACGGAGGCCGCCACCACCGCGGCCGCCAACGCCGACCAGGTCCGCGCCGCCGCCGAAGCCACGGCGGAGCAGCTGCTCGCCGACGCGCGCACGGAGGCCGACACCGTCACGGCGACGGCGGCCAGTGAGGCCGACCAGGTCCTTGCCGATGCCAACGCGGCTGCCGAGCAGATGCTCGCCAACGCCCACCGCCAGGCGCAGGAGGTCGCCGCCACGGCGGCCGCGCAGGCGGAGCAGGTCCGCACCGAGGCCGCGCAGACCGCCGCGAAGGCGCTCGCCGAAGCGGAGACGGTGCGCACCGAGCTGCTGACGGCTGCGGAGCGCACCGCGGTGGAGACTCGCACCCGCGCCACCACCGACGCCGACCAGCTCCTGGAGCAGGCTCGGGGCGAGGCTGAGCGGCTGCGCGAGAGCGCAGGCGTCCAGGCCGCGCAGGTGAAGGCTGGGGCGGAGAAGGCGGCAGCCGAGCTGCGTGAGGACGCTGCCCGGGAGCGGGAGGCGTCCCGTGCGGATGCGGCGCGTACGCGGACGCTGGCCAAGGAGGACATCGGCCGGCTGCGGGCGACGGCGGCCGAGGACGCGGACCGTCTGACCCGCACCGCGCGCGAGGAGGCCGACCGCATCCTGGCCGCCGCCCGTACCAAGCGGGACGCGGACCTCAAGGAGGCCGAGCAGGCGCTGGCGCAGGCCCGGCTGCGGGAAGCGGACGCGGACGTCACGCTGAAGGCCGCCGACGACATGGTGGCCGAGGCCGCCGCCCGGATGAAGCGCGCCACCGACCGCACCGAGCGGGCGCTGGAGCGCAAGCGCCTCAAGCTCGAGGCCAAGGGGGAGCGTCGGGACGCGAAGGAGGCCCGCAGGGCGAAGGTCCGGGAGCTGCGGGCTGCGGACCGCGCCGGGAAGCCGGCCGTGTCCGACCGTGTGAAGCAGTTCGTGAAGGTCAACGCGGAGCGGTTGATGGTGATCGGTCCGATCACCGCCCCGATGGCCGTCGCGTGGACGGGCCAGGCCGGGTTCGCTGAGGACATCCTCGGCTGGGTCGTCCCCTTCACGATCCTGTTCGCCGCCGCGTGGGAGCTGTCGACGGCGTTCGTGGGCTGGATGTACCACCAGGCCCGCCAGGGCGGCGACGCAGGAACCCTCTACCGCGTCAGCACATGGATCTTCGCCCTCGGGGCGGCGGTCATGAACTTCTGGCACGCGTCGGGGATGCCGGAGGAGGGCAGCCGGGTCTGGGACGCGAAGAAGGAGATCTGGACGGAGCAGATCACCTACTGGCACTTCACCCCGAAGGCGGTGGCATTCGCCGCCATGAGCATCGTGGGGATGGTGCTGTGGGAGCTGTACGCCTCCCTGATCCACCGCCGCAAGCTCCGTGAGGACGGCAAGGTCGCCAAGGCCCGCCCGTCGATCGGGGCGGTCCGCTGGTTCCGCTACCCGGTCCACTCCTTCACCGCATGGTCCCTCGCGATCACCGACCCGCGCCTGACCACGCTGGACCGGGCCTGGACCGCAGCGGGCGCGGAGCTCGCGGACCGCAAGGCGGCCCGGACCGGTCTGGCCCTGCACCGGGTCGTCGTCCCCCGCCTCGCGGCCGACGACCACGGACCGGCAGCCATCCCCACCGTCCTCACCCTGACCCGCACGGACCGGCCCGGACCGCTGGACAGCCTGGTTCCGGTCCGCCCGGTCCAGCACGGCGGGTATCCGGTCCGGTCCGGTCCGGGCGACCGGAACGCGGTCCACGGTCCGGTCCGGACCGCAGGGGCCACGGACCGGACCGGCGGACCGGCGCTCGCCCTGGAGGCCGGTCCGGCCGGACCGCAGAGCGCTGACCTGCCGACCGGCCCCGGTCCGGACCGGGGACCTCGGACCGTGCCCGCCACCCAGAACCCGGCGGGCGCACGCGGGGTGACGGTCCGGACCGTCGACGCCGGTCCCGGACCGCAGGAGCCGGACCGGACCGGACCGGCCGACCAGGAGGACCCAGAAGGTGTCTCCGGTCCGGACCGTGGCGAGGATGGCGGTCCGGACCTCACGGTCATCACGCTCACGGACCAGGAGCGGACCGCGCTGGACCGGCTTCGGACCGAGGGCGAGCCGCTGAACCGGGCCAACATCGCCAAGGCGGTCCGGACCGAGGGCGGCACCATCGCCACGGACCGCGCCGGACAGATCGCGGTCGCCCTCAAGCAGCACACGGTCCGCTGACCGGACCGCCCGCACAACCGTCCTGCCGCACATGGTCGCCCCCGGTCCACGCTCGCACCCCGAGCGCGGACCGGTGACGGCCACGGCCGGCAGGCCGCTCGCCCGCACCGCGCCCCGAGCGCGGCCCCAGCGGGCCAGGCACGAACCGAGTACCACCCCACCCCGCGCAACAGCCTCGGGGATCAGCAACCCCGAGACCTGGAGGTCTTTCCGCATGAACAGCAACGACCCGAATCACGCACCCCTGCGCGATGTGGCGCAGAACCCCGAGGCAACCGCCCGGTACCTGGCCGACGTTCAGCGGGTCCTGCTGGACATCGGCAGGAACCTGGAGGCCCTGGCCCTGGAGACCCGCGTCCACTGCCGCGATACCCACGTCGAGGGCGACCGGTTCTACGACGCCTGGCTGCGCGCACAGCCCGTCGAGCGGGCTCTCAAGGACGTCCTCAAGCACGTCGAGGGCGTCACCAAGGGACTGGAAAAGAGCGCATTCAAGCGCCGCGCCCACGACGAGGCGGTCTCGAATACCGCCAAGAAGAGGAAGGAAAAGGAGCTGGAAAAGAAGCGGAAGAATGCCCCGCCGCTCCAGGCCGCCCCGCAGAATCCGCCGCAGCAGGGTGGACAGGGCCACAATTCCGGGTATGGTGGTCCCACGTCGATTTACGACCTGGGTAACCGGGAGTCGGCGTGAACCGCCCCCTCAGCAGCGCAGAACGCTCCGCAGAGCAGCGCCAGAACTGGCTGAAGGAAGAGGCGAGGAAAGCCCGCGAATCTCGCGGCGAGGCGGGGCAGATGGAATTCTGGCTCCGCCTGGCACGATCCCGAATGGCTAAAGACGTCAAGGCGAACCGGCCGGGCGTCTACGCCGGATTCGCGTTGGTCTGCCGCCTGTTCATCACGGCGCTGGACCAGCGCGTGGAGGGCAACGAGCGGATCTGGAACGACCTGCTGCAGTACGCGGAGCAGGTCGTGGCGAAGCACCCGCCGCGCAACTGAGCACCCACCAACGAAGGCCCCGCCGGACTCCGGCGGGGCCTTCGCCTCGCGTAATGCGTGCACACGTGCACGTGCACACGCGTGCACACGAGACCCCCCTGTCTGTCAACCCCCTGGAAGGAGGCGCCCCGTGTCCGACGTGGATGACCCGAACGGGATCCTGGTCCGCGGCCCCTGGCGCGGCGAGTCCTCGTACGTGCCGCCGCCGATCGCGGATTACGGCGACACCATTCCGCCGCCGGAGGACGTTCCCGCCGCGCCCCCGGAGTCGCCGGAAGAGACGACGATGCAGTTGCCGACGATTCCGGCCGCGCCGGACCCGGCAATGGCGTTGCGTTCCGAGGGAATTGCCCCGCCGGAAGTCGGAGAAGATGACGGTGAATACGAGGAGGGCGAATATGAGCAGCCTCGTTCTCTTGCCGATCGTCTCGGTGACTGGCTGGAACTCCGGTTGGAAATGGCGCGGTACAACCACGAAAGCGAAGCGCCTTTCCGTGAGGCTGAAATAGCGCGGAAGGCCGCACTGCTGGAAGGCCGCACCGCGCAGGAAGTCGCGATGATGGAGCAGAACGGAAAGCTCCATGCCGCGATGATGAAGGCGAAGGGCGACAAGGCGGCGGCCCGCGGAAAGGCAGACGCCGACCGCACGAAGTCCTCCAGCTCCGGGCTGGGCGCCGACAAGGGCCGCTCGAAGGCCGGCGGCGGCGGGTCCTCGCGTGGCGGGGGCGGCAGCAGCGGCGGCGGACCCCGCAACAGCTCGGGGCCCGGGTCGAAGGGGCCCGGGTCGCGCGGCTCCAACTCCGGCGGCACCGCCGGTCGTTCGGGGTCCGGGGCGGGCGGCGGCGGCAAGGGCGGCGGCAAGGGCCCTGACCGGTCCTCTGCCAACCGTTCATCCGGTCCCGGTCGCTCCGGACCGGGAGGGGGCTCGAAGGGCTCCCACAGCGGCTCTGGCGGCTCCGGCAGGGGCAGCAGCTCGAAGGGCGACGGCGGCCGGGCGCAACACAACAGCCCGGCGTCCAACGCCCGTGCGGAGCGGGCCCGCGGCCGCGCCGATCGCGCCGGTACCCGTCAGGCCGGACGGCAGGAGCGGCGCAGCGCCGGACACACCGCCGGCATCGCCGACCGGAGCAAGAACCGCGACCAGGCCCGCGCCAACCGGCAGCAGGAATGGCAGGACCGCCGGGACAAGAAGGCGGAGCGCGAGGCGGCACGGAAGGCGAAGCGGGAAGCCGCGGCGTCGGCCGACACCGGCCGCACCACCTTGGGCCAGGCCGTCGGCGAGGAAGCCCAGCGGCGCTTCGACAAGCGCCGCGCCGACGCGAAGGCCGCCGCGGACGCCAAGGACGCCAAGGACGCCAAGGCGGATGGCACGGAGAAGGTGAGCCTGACCAAGGACAAGGACGCCAAGGGGAAGGGCACCGACGGCAAGGACGACAAGAGCGCCAAGGAAGCCCCTGGCGGGGCCTCCAGCGCCGGGAAGGACACCCCGGCGGCCGATGAGTCCGGCAAGGACGACAAGGCCGCTGACGGGGCGTCTGACGGCTCAAAGAAGCGCCGGCGGTTCCGCCGCCGCGCCGGCGATTCGGGCCGCGCCGGACGATGGGGCCGCACGGGCCGCACGGGCCGCGCCGGACGTGCCGGACGTGCCGGTCGTACGGCGGGTGCCGGTCGGCGCGGCCGGTCCGGGGGTTCCTCGGATAGCCGGTTCGGGCCGCCGCCCACCCCGACGGTGGAGTGGCCCGATCACCCCACCCGCCCGCCGCGCACCGACCGCAAGGCCGGGGGCGACGACATCGTCGACGCGGACATCGTCCCCGACGGCCCGGCCGCGATGACGACCGGCGTCAAGGGCCTGCCGCCCGCGCCGGAGAAGCACACCGCACGTCCCGGCACCAGCCGGCCCACAGCCACGGAGGGGAGCAGCGTGAGCAGCGCATCGGTCAGCAAGCCGTCCGGCCAGGGCAACTTGGCCGCCCAGCACCGCACGGACATCACGTTCGACGAGTTCTTGATGGAGATGGCGAACATCGCCATCAAGGCCGCCTCGGACCAGGAGCGCGCCGAAGCGCTGATGGAGGCGCTCGCCAGGGTCGCTGACGCGCTGCGGGACATGGCCGCCGACCTGGTCGGCGACCACAACATCTCCACCGCCGTCACCGACCTGATCGCCGACCTGGCCGACTCCGCGGCCCGGATGAAGGAGCAGGCCCAGCGGTGCGCGGAGCAGTGCGGCATCGCCAAGGAGGCCGCCAAGCTCGCGGCCACCCAGGTCGCCCGCGTCTACGGCCAGGACATGGCCGCCAAGGAAGACGCCGGCCTCGCGCACGCGTCGGCCGCCGCCCACCACGACTAGAACCACGAAGGGACTGCCGCTGATGAGCAGCGACCTCGCACCCCGCAGTACCGGCGCGGCCCCGGCCCCGGCCGACGGCGACAACCGCTACAAGGCCGTGCAGAACAAGCTGGACAAGCTCGGCAAGGCCATGGACGACGCCACCCTCGAACTCGAGTCGCTGCGGCGCAGCATGCAGGCGAATGCGACCCGTACCGAGAACGTCGCCCGCGACATCGAGAACGCCGGCCTGGACGGCAAGTTCGTGGAGGTGACCAACCTGGTCTCCGTCGCCCTGGGCGGCGCCGCCGTGGAGGTCAAGCGGCTGTGCGACACCGCGCAGGAGACCGCCGACCTCACCCACGAGACCAAGGGCACCCACTCCAAGCTGTACGGGGCGCTGGACGACATCCGCTCCAACCGGCGCGAGAAGACCCCCAGGCCGGGCTTCTTCGACCGCTGACCCCTCCCCTCCCCCACCCCGCCACGGGCGGCCCCGCAGACCTTGCGGGGCCGCCCGTCCCCGTTCCCCAAGGAGCCCACGGTGTCCACGCCGCGCAGTGTCGTGCTCGAACGTCTCGCCTACACCCTCGCCGCGCCCGTGCTGGCCGTGGCCCCGAACCTCTACCCCGACAGCCCCGTCAACCAGATCGTGCAGCTGGCCGGCGCCGCCGGGATCGGCGGCTGGATCCTGGCCGCCAAGAGCGACGAGCACGGCGCCGGACGCAAGATCCTGCGCTGGTCCCCGCTGGTCCTGGCCGCCGCCATCGACACCGCCGCCGGACACACCACCGGCTTCGGCCCGTACGGGCTGGACGCGCTGCTCGCCGCCACATGGGCGGCGGCCGGCTACCTGGTGATGCCGTTCTCCCGGCACGCCCGCCGCCGCCACCGCCCCGCCCTCGCCGCCCCCGCCCCGCAGATGGTGGCCGCCGAAGCTCCCGAGCCCGCTGCGGTGGTGGACGACGGCGCGGACCTGCTGACCCGCGACGCGCGGGTGCTGTGGGAGCGCGCGGGGATGCCCGCCCGCACCCACATCGTCACCGTCACCCGGCACCCGGCGATGCGCAACGACTACACGCTCCTGCTGCGCGCCTCGGAGACCGGACGGCCGATCACGGGCCTGTCCGAGGCCGCCGTCGCCGCGGCGTTCTACGTCCACGAGGACGACGTGGCCTTCTCCCCGGTCGCGATCCAGCCCGGACGGCAGGGCGGGCCGGGCTGGCTGGAGGTGCACATCACCCCCGACGCCAACCAGCGCCGCCGCACCAAGCCGACCGACCAGGAGAAGTGGACGGGCAGGGTCGGCAGCCCCAAGGGCGGCGCCCCCGGCTCCGAGCTGGTCCACACCACCCGCGACGACGAGCGCGGCGTGACGTTCTACCGGGCGAAGATGACCGACTCCACCGACACCCCGCGCATCGACCTGCCCAAGGTCTGCCGTGCCCTGGGCCTGCCCGAGGACGACAGCCGCGTCTTCGTGCTGATCGAAGGAGCCGAGTTCCTGATCAGCGTGTTCGACACCCCGCCGCTGTCCCCGACGTTCCCCGCCACCCGTGAGCTGCTCACCCCGGATACGAAGACCGGCATGTACGTGTGCGGGTTCAGCATCACCGGCCAGCCGGTGCACAACTTCGTGTTCCAGCACGACAAGAACGCCGCCAAGCACGGCCTGGTCCTCGGCGTCACCCGCGGCGGCAAGACGCAGTTCTTCGCCGTCACCATGGTGGCCGAGTCCAACGCCGGACAGATCGTGTGGCTGTCGTCATGCTTCAAGGACGAGAAGACGACCGCCCTCGGTGAGTTCATCGACCGCCAGGGCATCACCCCGATCTACATGGCCCGCCAGCTGCGCGCGGCCAAGGCCCTGTGCGAGATCAGGGCGGAGATGCCGTGGGCGCACGACGGTAAGCCGCACGACTACAAGCCCGGCGACCCGCGCTGCCCCTACAAGCAGCTCAACGTCTATGCCGATGAGTTCATGACCGCGAGCCAGGACTCTGATTACGGCGAGTTCATTCAGGCCGACGGCGACGCCCTGACCGTCATGGGCCTCAAGTACGGCATCGGCTTCAACCCAGCCGGACAGAGCCCGTTCGCGCACAACGGCTTCTCCACGGAGATGAAGGACAACCTCCGCCAGAACTCGAGGCCGGTCATCTTCAACATGGGTTCGCCCGGCGCCACCCGCAAGGCGGCGGAGGGCACCATGGAGAACGCCTACGACGTCCCGACCATCCCCGCCCGCTACGCCCCTAAGGAAGGCAGTGCGATCGAGCGGGCCATGGCCGGAGAGGCCGAACCCGAGAACGGTGTCTCCACCGGCGGTGTCGCGGTCGTGGTTCTCGACAACGGGCGGGCCGTCCTGATGAAGGCGCTGTACGTGGACTTCGACACCGACTTGGCCGACCTGTTCCCCAGCGAGGTCAACCGCCTCACCGACTACGAGATCAGCGAGCTGGAAAAGCGCGGCCTGTGGTTCGACTGGAGCGAGCCCGAGCCGAGGCCCGGGGAGTTCTGGCCCGAGTCCAAGGGAGACGGCGACGACGACGGTGGCTCCCGCCGTCGCGGTGGCGGCAAGGGCGGTGGCGGCAAGCGCGGGCCGAAGTCCGGCAGCAGCCGCGAGTCCCAGGTCATCTCGCCCCGCCAGGCGCTGGAGGCCATCAAGAGCCTTAACAACGTCTGACCCTCTCCGTTCCCAACCCGTCACCGGTGGGGGCCGGCCTGCCCGAGCACGGGCCGGCCCCCACCCGATCCCATCAAGGAGGACCCCGTCGTGGCCCTGTCCATCTCCGCCGCCGTGCTGCTGGGCATCATCGTGTTCGTCCTGCTCAAGGGCGGCTACGTCCGCTTCGGCTCCATGCTGGCGTGCAGCCTGTTCGGCTTCACCCTCGCCGCGACCGGCCTGGCCCCGCTCATCAACAGCGGCCTCGCCTCGCTGGCCGGACTGGTCGCCAGCTTCTGATCGTTGTCCGTCGGCCAGTTCCGCCAACCCGGCAGTAGAACGCCGGAATCTGACGCATGCTCTTGTCGGGCCCCACCAACCACACGGGGGAGACGAGGGCATGGCACACCTGCACTACACCTGCTGGGACTGCGGCGAGGACTGCGTCGTCCACGGTGACGGGTGCGACTGCTGCGACCTGGTCGACGTCCCCGACGAATGGGACTGCTGGAACTGCGGCGCGCTGAACTACACCCCCGACTAGCAGGTCCTCCCCTCCCCGCTGCACGACGCCGAAGGGCGCCGCCGGACACACCCCGGCGGCGCCCTTCGGCGTACCCCGCCTGGAGCCCCGATGCCCACCACACCAGCCCCCGCCATAGCCCACCCCACCCCGGCCGCCGCGCCGACGGAACTGTCCCTCGAGGAACGCATGGCGTTCATCAACGCCGCGATGACCGTCCGGCTGGAGGAAGCAGCCGTCGCCTACGAGGTCAACACCGCGCACATCCCGACCGAGCCGGTCGACCTGGGCGACGTCGTCACGCTCCCGCTCACCCCGACCCTCCAGCCCCCGACCCCGTACCCGACGCCGGTGGCAGCGCTCCTGCAACGCGCGCACCATCGGCTGCTCACCGGCGGGTGGTGCTCCGGGGCCCTGGTCGACGCGGAAGGCGCCCGCTGCCTGTACGGCGCGATCCACGTCGAAGCCCGCGGCGACCAGAGCCTGGAGTCGCGCGGTCTGGAGGTCCTGATGGACGCGATCCGCCGCAAGTTCGGCGACGTCGACTCCGTGCCGTCCTTCAACGACGCCTTCGCCAGCGGCCGCATCCCGATGCGGATGCTCGACCAGGCCGCCGGCCTCGCCGACGCCCGCCTCCTCTGACCCCTGCTCCGGACCACCTGCTTCGCACCCGAACCCACGCGGTCGGGTGCGGGCCAGGCCCTCCGGCCTGCACACCCCCCCCGTCACACGAACCCAATCAAGGGAGCGCCCCGCCATGCAGTCCGACGACAAGCCCATCAACGGCCAGAACAACCCGAGCTTCCTCGACCTGCTCGACCAGATGCCCCCGCCGGCCACCGGCCCGGACAAGGAGCCCGGCACCAACCTCGCCCAGCTGCGCGCCGCGTGGAACGCCTCCTGGGAGCAGGGCGGCTTCCTGCACGGACGGTGGGAGGAACTGCGCCAGGTCCCGCAGGCCGGATGGCACGGCATGGCCAACTGGATCAAGGCCGTCCTGATCCTCACCGGAATGTGCGCGGTCATCATCCTGCTCGACACCGCCGGGGACATCTTCGACGCCGCCCTCAACCGCCTGGCCGACGCGGTGCCCGCCACCCAGGTCGGCACCAGCGCCACCGGCGAGTTCTGGGGCTTGGTCGACAACCCGATCCGCACCTACATCGCCCAGCACACCGCCGGCCTCCCGGTCAGCGGCGCCGCCATCTACATCTTCTGGCAGCTCACGGGCCTGTTCGGCCTGATCGGCGGCTTCATCGGCGCCACCGGCGCCCGCCTCACATGGACCTGCTGGGGCGGCGCAACGGTCGCGGTCGTGTGGACCACGACCCCCGCCGACGGGCGCACCGTCGCCACCGCCATCGCCGTCTTCGCCTGGACCATCGCCTCCACCCTCGCCCTGCGCGGCCTGAGCCTGCGCCCCTTCATCAACATCAACAACTTCCCCCCGCCCGCCCCGGCCTTCCAGCCCCAGATCGAGATCCGGCCCGAGATCCACATCCCCGCCCCGGCCCCCGCGCCCGACGACGACACCCCCGACAACGTCCACCCGCTCCAGCGCTGACCCCGGTCGCTCCGCCTGGTCCTCGCCCTCCCCGCAGCCGCGGGCCGGGCGAGGGCCGGACAGGCCGACCGGCCTCCCGCACCACCCGCCCTGTCCCCGACCGAATGGAGAAAGACGTGGCCGTCATAGGCGTGCTGACAAAGCCGACCCCGCCCACCTGGTGGAAGGCGAACCGGCACAAGGTCTACGGCACCGGCGGACTGCTGATCGGCTACCTGATCGGCACCCACCTGCAAGGCGCCCCCGACCAGCAGCCGCAGCACCCGCGCCCGAGCCACACCACGCCGGCACCGACCACGCCCGGCGCGCACCGCACGCACACGCCCGCCTGATCCGTCACCCGCCGCACCCTCGCCGCCGCATCCGACGTGGGCGGGGGTGCGGCGCTGTGCACCGACCTCTGGAGGAACTGCCCGTGCTCATCCCCCGCCCGCGCCGCCGTATCGGCCGGCCCCGCCCGCAGCGTCCCGGCCCCCGCTACCCGTACCGCCCCCACCGGCTGCCCGGCACCTGGAACCAGTGATGCCCCGCCGTCGCAAGAAGCGCCGCCGCGAAGTCCATCGGGTGCCGCGCAGCGACACGACCCTGCCCGAGTTCGATCGTGGCGCTGTCCCCGAGGGCCTGGTCACCAGGCGTCAGCTCAGGGACATGGGCCTCAGCCCGGGTGCCAACGACGGCCCGGTCGCGATCCTGCGCTGCAAGTGGTGCGGATACCGGCCGCAGTGGGCGTGCATCCATCCGACCCGTGGCTATCTGCTCCGCGTCGACCTGGCCGTGCCCAAGCGCGTTCCGACGCTCGCTCAGGAGTGGGCCCTGGACAAGGCGATGGCAGCTCGCCAGACCTGCGGCGACTGCCGCAGGCGCTTCTACTTCTGCCTCTCCAAGAAGCTCGGCTGTTGCATCGAGTGCTTCGACGGCACCCCGGTAGACCCCAGCAGCTACTTCGCGCCCACGGCGGCCGCCGGACACCGGCTGGCCGCGTGACGCGGCCCCCGTCCCGGCCACACAGGCCGGGACGGGGGCCACACCCGGGCGGCCGCAGCACCGGCAAAAGGCCGGCCGCCCGCTCCCTTCACCCGTATCGAGATCAGGAGAACCCCAGCATGCCCCGATTGACCCTCACCACCGAGCGCCTGGCCCTCTTCGGCACCCTGCTGGCGACCTTCGGCGAGCTGCATCCTGCCTGCGACCACTGGGTCCAGGGCAGTATGACGGCCTCGCGGAAGCGGCTGTACGGCAAGGACCTGGTCCACGCCGACGGCTCCCCCGCCACCGAGGACTCCAGCCGCCCGACGATGACCACCAGCGCGCTCGGCAGGCGTGCCGTGGCCTGCCATGTCGCCTCGTACACCGCTGTGCAGCTCGGGGCGACCATCGCGATCACCCGCGCGTTCGGCTACCGCGTCACGCCGACCGCGCTGCTCGCCGGTGCGGCCATCAACGCCGGGACGCACGCGGCGATCGACCGCGGGGCCGCTCTGCTGTGGCTGGCGAAGAAGACCAGGAAGACCGGGTACATCGACCACTGCCAGGCGGTCCGCCTCGACGACGAAGGCACGGTCACCAAGGAGCTCACCGGACCTGGCAGCGCGTGGATGGAGCTGGATGCCGCTCTGCACCACGCGATCGGGGTCGGTGCGGCCGCCGTCACCGTCTGGCTCACCACCCGTCCCGGCGCCCGCCGGTGACCCGCACCCGCCTGGACCGAGTCCGCGCCTCCGCCGGGATCGCCCAGCTCGCCCTCCAGCAGATCGAGGACGAACTGCGCGGCGAGATCGGCGCCCAGGAGCTCGCGCAGATCCTGCGCGAGCTCCACCACGAAGACCACCGCCAGGACGGCGTCTTCGGCTCCCTCGCGCAGCTGCTCACCGTCGCCGGACAGGCCGCCGGACGGATCGAGCCGGACCGCGACGGCGAGATGTCGTGCCCGCTGCACGAGGCCGCAGCCCTCATCACCGAGAACGCCGGCCTGCAGACCTACTACGCCACCCGTGCTCTTGACCCGCAGGGAGAAGCCGAATGACCACCTTCCGCCTGGACAACGCACTGCCCGTCGACACGACGATCCCGGAGCCCTCGTTGGTCTGCCTGATCGGCGCGGCCGGTTCGGGCAAGTCGACGTGGGCCTCCACCTGGCCCGCCACGCAGGTCCTGGAGCTCGACAGGTTCAGGGCGATGGTCAGCGACGACGCCGGGTGCCAGGAATCGACCGAGGACGCGGTGTTCGCGCTCCAGGCCGTCCTCGAGGCCCGCCTCGCCCGCCACAAGATGACCGTCCTCGATGCGACGAATTGCGAGAAATCCGTGCGCGCCGACCTGATCGCCACCGCCCGCCGACACGGCGTACCCACGGTCGCCCTGGTCGTCCCGACCCCGCTCTCCGTGTGCGTGGAGCGTCAGGAAGGCCGGCCCGCGAACCGGCGGGTGCCCGAGCACGTCGTACGGGCGCAGCACGCCGCGATGGTCGACGCGTTCCCCGGCCTGCCCGCCGAAGGGTTCGACCACGTCGTCGTCGCGGAGAACGTCTACCGCCTCCAGGCGCTGCTCCAGCCGCTCAGCGATGCCCGGCGCGCGGACCTCGGCTGGGACGACAACGAGGGCCTGGGCGACCTGCTCCTGGTCCGCCGCACCTTCGGCCCCGAGATCCTGCCGATGTGGCGCTGGCGCGACAATTCGCCGCTCGCCGGCGGCGACCGCGTCGCGGAGATCCGGCTCGGGGCCGACCGCATCGTCCTCGCCCAGCGCAACGACATCGACGGCGAGGGCGACGTCGGCTTCGACATCCTGGTCGGGTGCGCGGCCGACGCCGAATGCGAGGGCCAGGCGTGGGCGCCGGCCTACAACGTCACCGACCTTCTGCGCGCGCTGACCGGCGAGCTGATGACCGACCCGGACGTGCGCTGCACCGTCCACGGCGGGCCCGACGACGTCGACCAGGAGGCCGACGACCACGCCCTCCAGGACGACGACTCCGAGGGCCGCGCGGACCTGGAGGCGCAGTACGCGGACGCGGTCCGCGCGTGAGCCGCGCCGCCGGCGCTTCACCGAACAGCCCGAACCCGCCACGACCCGGCCACGCCGGGCGCCCGCTGTTACCCCGGGAAGGACACCCAGCCATGAGCATCACGATCACGAACACGTACGGCACCGCGCACAACGTCAGCGAGACCAACCCGGCCCACGTCACCAGCTGCGACCGGTACCGGCTGCCCCTCGTCGCCACCATCGCCCCTGGGAACCCCGGCTACGGGGACATGGTGGAGATGCTGAAGGACAACGGCCACGACACCCGCCCCGAGGGGTACGGGCTGATCTTCCTGGAGTCCGAGGAGTTCTCCGCGACCTACTTCGGGTCGATCGCCCAGATCGAGCAGTACCAGCGCGACAACGTCGACGGCACGGCGACCTTCGACGCTTCCCAGGGCGTCATGTACGCCCAGTGGCCCCACGGCAAGGGCTGGGACGACTTCCTCCCCCGCGTCTTCTGGAACGTGGCTGCACGTGGCGGGATCGCGGACGGCGTCGGCCTCGTCACCGCCTTCGCGCACACCGAGATCCCGGGTGCGGAGGTCATCGTCTTCGAGTTCGAAGGCAAGTGGCTTCCCGACAGCGAGCCTCAGCAGCTGGTCACCTACCACTGCACCGCCTGCCACCTGGACACCTTCCACGACAGCGGGCACGTGCACGAGAACACCGGCCCCAGCAGCCGACGCTGGGCCGCCCGCCAGGCCCGCCAGCACCTCATCAGCGCCGCCCGGCACGGCGTCGGCGACCAGAACAGCGCCTGCCGCCCCAACAACGGGGAGATGCTGCGCGTCGTGAACGCGGTCGCCCGCGACATGTGGGGCACCACGGGCAACGCGCTCCCGGACACCGACGACGCGTACTGCGCCACCAAGGGCCCCTGCTCGATCATCCGCGAGCTCCGTGCCGGAGTCCGCCCGCCCGTCTACCGCGCCTGACCGCCCCGCCCTCCGTTTCGGCTGCTGCCTGACGGACGCTCCGTGCCGCCCCGGCCTCCCCGTACGACGGAGGCCGGGGCGGTCGCGGTGGTCCCTCAACACAGAGAGGAGTTGGACGTCATGCGCCGATACGAGGTGGACGTCCCGATACACCACGCGACGGACGAGGACCGGCGAGGACTGCACGTCTTCACCGGCTGCGCCGCCGGACCGGGCGAGGCCCTGGCCGCCGCGCACAGCGCCTACGACCGGGCCGTGCAGTACGTGTCCGCCGGCCGACCGGCCCCCGACGACTCCAGCGACGGATGGGCCGCGCGCGGCCTGCGCGCCGACTGGGTCCTGGACTGGCACAAGGCCACCACGAAGGCGTGGGTCAACCCCAACAGCCTGATGTGAATTCGCCCCGAGGCAGGCGTCACAGGCGTCGAAACCGTCGCCTGCCCCGGGTTCCCCATCCCGTACGAGACGAGAGGGAGACACCAGTATGGACTCCGCCCTGCGCGTACAGGCCCGATCCGGGCAACGCGCGCTCCTCATCACCACCCTCGCGGTCCCGCTCACCGGCTGGACCGTCCACGCCCTGACGCTCCACCGGCGCCTGGCCGACGCCCGCAAGGACCAGCTCACCGGCCTGCCGTGCCGGCCCGAGTTCGTCGCGTACGGCGAGCGGCTCCTGCGCACCCGCCGCCGGGACGCCGTGCACGTCCTGATGCTGGACGGGGTCGACTTCAAGGCCGTCAACGACACCTACGGCCACGCCGCGGGCGACACCGTCATCCAGACCATGGGCCACCGCCTCGCCCGCTGGAGCTCCAGCCGTACGGCGCTCGCGGCCCGGCTGGGCGGCGACGAGTTCGCCGTCTGCGCCGTGTTCCCGACGTCGGCCGCCCTCGCGGAGATCACCGCGTTGCGCGAGCAGCTGCAACAGCCCCTCCAGTACGAGGGGCACACGCTGCGCCTGGACGTCTCGATCGGCATCTCCCGCGCGGCAGACCTGCCCGGCGAGAGCATGAGCCGGATCCTGCGCGGCGCGGACACCGCGATGTACAGGGTCAAGAAGGGCGAGGCGGCGTTCCCGTACTTCGCGACGCGGGCCGACGCCTACGTGAAGACGGTCAACGGCCGCCGCGCCGGCCGCCGTGGCACGCACCTTCTGGCGGGTGCCGCGTGAGCGCCGCCGAACTCGAGGGCGGCGGCGACTGGATCCGGGGCATCACCATCCGCCAGCCCTGGGCGACCTGCATCCTCGCGGGCAAGAGCACGGAGAACAGGCCCAAGCCCTGGAGCTGGCGAGGCTGGGTCCTGCTCCATGCCGGGATGGCGAAGCCGGAGCCCGCCGTGCTGCGCGACCCGCTGGTCGCCCGCACGATCCGCGGCCGCGAACTGCACCTCGGTGCGGTCATCGGCGTCGCCCGCCTCACCGACTGCCACCAGGACCCCGACGGCTCCCCGCTCTGTACCGAGTGGGCGCAGACCGATGCGTGGCACCTGGTGCTCACCGACGTCCAAGAGCTCGCCCTGCCCGTCCCCGTCGGCGGGCAGCTCGGTCCCTGGAAGCCGACACCGGACCTGCTCTCCCAGGTTTTCCAGCAGTTGCCCGACCTGCGACCGTGACCCGTAAGAAGCCGCCGTTCGAGCCGGGCTGCGTCCCGCCTCCCGGCGGCCTTCTCGAATGGCGCGACAGCCAGCACTACGACCACTGGCAAATGCGCCCCTGCGCGCTGTGCGAGCAGCCCACGCCGATGCGCTCCCACTCCGGGGAGCCCTCCCACAAGGCGTGCGCTGAGAACTGGATCTCCGAGCACCCCACCGAGGCCCGCCTCGGGAGGTTCGCCTCCGACGTCCAGCCCAAGCGCCGGCGCGACGACAACCACGCCTGAACTCCTCCACCTGGAGGCCCCCGTGGGCAGCACACCGCAGCACGACGTCGACCCCACCCTCGCCTATCCCGAGCCGCCCGCTTCCCCGCTCTGGCACCGCCAGGGCCCGAAGCCCCGGCCGATCACCCCGGAGCAGCAGCGCCGTAACTGCGAGCTCCTGCTCCGCGCGCAGTACACCCCCCGACCCCGCTCGCCGCGCACCACCAAGACCCTGGCGGAGGCCAGCTGATGGACACCACGCACTGCGCCGTCGACGGCTGGGTCGACGCCATCCCCGCCCCCGGCCCGCACGGCACCGCGATGTTCGACCTGACCGTGTGTCCGGTCGACGCGGACACCCTCCCCGAGGACGCCCCCGACACGGTCGTCTCCTGCACCAGCGCGGCCGCCGGGATCGTCCACGAGCTGCTGACCGGCATACAGCCCGGCGACCTGCTGCGCGTCACCGGCGCCCTGGTCCAGCCCCAGACGCCCGGCGGGTCCGCCCGGCTCGCCGTGGAGGTCCTGGAGGTCCTGGACACCGCTCCGATGCTGGTCCTGAGCGACATGGTCATCGACCGGTACGGCGACTACTGCGTGATCTTTGACGGTGACACCGACGCCGTGCCCGTCTTCACCGTGCGCGGCACGTGGGTCGGCCTCGCCGACAACCCCGACGCCATCACGACCCTGATCGACATCCACGAGCGCGTGCACGGCGGTGACGACCGATGACCACCGCCGCGCCCCGCACCGTCCTGGAACGCTTCCCCGCCGGCCACCCCCGCGGCTCCTGGCCCGCCGACGAGTACGCCGCAGCCCAGCGCACCCAGGGCCACGACGCCCACGTCGTGATGGACCTGACCACCGACCAGTTCCTCGTGGTCACCGGCACCACCACCCGATAGCCCGTCCAACCGAAGCAGGAGAACCCCTTGCACCCGATCCGCCTGATCTCGTTCGGCTACCTGCACCTGCCCACCGGCCCGGACGGCTCCCCCGTCCCGCCCGCTGCCGACCGCATCGAGGACGTCCGCGCCCGGCTTCGCGACCCGGCCGCCGCCCGCGACATCCTCGACCTCGACGGCTTCCACCCCCGCGTCCAGGACGTCGTCCTCAACACCCCCGGCGCCCGTGAGCTCCTCGCCAACCTCGCCGACTACGCCGACTTGCCCGCCGGCCCCCGCCGGATCGCGATCGGCTGTGCAGGAGGTAGGCACAGGGCATCTGGTCTCACCGAACTGCTTGCCCGCGAACTCCGCGACCGCGGCCGCCAGGTCGACGTCGAACACCTCCACGTCCATCTGCCGCGGGTCCTCAAGGCGGCCGACACCAGCACCGGAGCGAGCGCATGACCACCACGGCCCCGTACGAGATCGAGACCAGCGAGGGCGACGACGGCACCCCGCACCCCGTCGAACAGCTCTGGACGCCGTGCGCCGACGATGCGGCGGACAGCGGCTTCGTCGTCCACCGCGGCCTCTATGTCACCGGGATCGACGACGCCGCCGAGGATCACCTCTACCCGGTGGGGTTCATCGTCCTCGGACACCAGCGGTGGGCCGACATCATCGAGGCCGCCGCCGCGTACATGGCTCGGATCCACGGCTGGCGAAACCTGCACCTCTACCCAGGCGACGACCCGGCGCGGCTCATCCCCCGCATCCCGCGCGCGGTCCACACCCACGGCGTCTTCTTACGGCACCCGCACCCGGACCACGGCTGCGGATGCGAGTGGGACGACACCTGGCGGATGGTGTGGGTGCCAGCCGATGAACCCGGCGCCGTCCCCGTAACCGCCATGCGCCACCCCGCCGCCCTGGTGACCGCCGCCGACATCCCCAACCCCGACGAAGGCGCGCCCGCCAGCTGGGCAGCCTGACGCGCACGAGTGATCCGTCCAGGCCCGCATCCCCTCTCCCGAGGGGTGCGGGCCTTTCGTGTTTTCAGGGCGGACAGCGGTGATACAGCGCGGCCGTGGCACGATGCGGGGCAGCATCACCCCGTATCCGACAGGAGTAGACGTCCATGCTCGATGACGACGAGACCCCGCCGATCGACCGGGAAGCGTTGAGCAACACCTACGTCATCGCCAACGGCAAGGGCGGCGTCGGCAAGACCACGCTCGCATCCAACCTCGCCGGCCTGGTCGCCGCCGACGGAGGCAACGTCCTCCTGGTCGACGTCAACGGGCAGGGCAACGTCGGCCGGGACCTGGGATACCGGGGAACCGCAGCCGACGACGAAGGCGCCGCCTTCTACGAGGCTCTGCGCACCGGCAAGGCACTGGAGCCGGTCCGTGACGTGCGCACCGGCCTGGACGTCATCGTTGGCGGCCAGCACATCGGCGCCGCTCCCGACATGCTCGCGGCGACCTTCCGCATGCAGCAGCACCGACAGGCCCTGGCCCTGGCCGTGTGCCTGTCCCCCATCGCGCGCTCCTACGACCTGGTCGTCCTCGACAGCGCCCCCGAGAACCCGCCGTTGCAGCAGCTGGCCCTGTCGGCCGCCCGCTGGATGGTCGCGCCGACCCGCTCCGACAAAGCGAGCATCAACGACGGCCTTGGCAGCATCTCCCGACAGGTGCAGCTCGTACGCCGCAGCGTGAACCCCGACCTCGAACTGCTCGGGGTCGTCCTCTACGCCACCGGCAGCGCCTCCAAGCAGATCCACCGCAACGCCCGCGGCTGGATCGCCGAAGAACTCGGTGCCGACGCCTACCTCTTCGACACGATCGTCCGCTACGCCGAAGCGGTCGGCCAGGACGCCCGAAGCCACGGTCGCCTGATCCACGAGCTGGAAGAAGCAGCCGCAAGTAACCCCAAGTTCTGGGACCTCCGTGCAGGCCGCGCCGCCGCCGGCACCGTCGTGTCCGCCACCTCCGCCTCCGTCGCGGAAGACTTCGCTACCCTCGCCCGAGAAATCTTGACCCGGGCCGCCGAAGGTGACGCAGCATGACAACGACCGACTCCGAGACCACCGCTGAACGCTTCGGCCTCAACGAGCGCCCCCGACGCTCCCAAGGGCTCGCTGGACTGGCTCGCAAGACCACGGCCGCCGTCGATCCTGCCGCCCTCACGCTGGACACCCTCCCGGATCCGTCCATCGCTGCCAGCTCCGACCAGCCGCTCACTGACGCGGAGCGCAAGGACCTCGCGGTCTGCGAGAGTGTGATCCGCTCTCACCACGCGTCCTACTGGATGACCGGCAAGGCGCTGGATGCCGTGGCGAACCGGCACCTGTACCGGGCGGAGTACTCCACCTTCGAGGCCCTGCTGGATGACTGGGACGTCACTCTGGCCGATTCCAGCAGGATGCGGCGCGGCTGGCGACTCGCGGCCCGCCTCCTGCCCGACGTCCCCAAGCTCACCCGCTCCCACGTGGAAGCCCTACTCCCCATCGTTGAGCAGTACGGCGTCGAAGCGGCAGCCACCCTGCACGGTCTGCTCCGTGAGGCCCTTCCCAAGGTCACCGCGAAGGCCATCACCGAGGTTGTCCGCGAGCTGCCCGGCCCGCAGAACGGCGGCGACCCCACCGAACAGATCCGGGAACAAGCCGAGAAGGCGCTCACCGAACCTGACCAAGACCAGGATCAGGACCAGGACCAGGACCAGGACAAAGACGGTTCCGAGGATCCGGCCGACGCGGAGCTCCGCCAGGCCGTCAGTCGAAGGGCCCGACAGCTGGCCGATGACCTCAAGCGAGGTCGCATTCCTCGGCGAGAGCTGAACCGCACCCTGGCCGAAGCCTTCGCGGACCCGAACGACACCCGGGTCTACCAGGCTCTGGTCCGCTGGGCGAAGGACCGCGACCGGCCAACGGGCCAGTAGTAGGTCACAGCGAGCCTTCCAAATTTGGAAGGAACTGTTCGAATGAATCGAACGCACCGTATGTGAGGGCAACAACAGCCCGCCGCTCAAGGGGTGAGCGGCGGGCTGTTCCTGTGATTGAGCGGGACTTCCCCAACTAGGGAGGTCCCCTGTCACGTCGTCGTCGTGTCTCTGTCCTTCAACTTTCCGCCCAGTTGCCGCGCAGCATTTGCATGGCCGTGGCGGTGTCCGCCGGGCGGGCACCGCGTCGCCGAAAGCTCCCGCCGTACGGGATCGGCCGTGAAGTTCCGGTGAACTCTCCCGCCCTACGGGATCACGCTTTTGCCCAGGTCAGAGCCAGTGTCCCCTGTGGGGATGCTGAGTGTCGCGAAGGTCCAGAGGCGTAATGCGTGGCGGTACTACGTGCGCGGGGTCGCGTTCGGGGACGGCCGCCGTCCCGTCGGCCAGACGTTGAAGGACGCCCAGGAGCAGGCCGGCCTCCCGCCCGGGGTGTGGAGGGGCCGCGGCCTGGCCGCGCTCGGGCTCACCGCCGGGCAAACGGTGACCGAGCGGCAGATGAAGCTGCTGTTCGGGGAAGGCCGGCATCCGGACGCCGACCGCATGGAGCGCGAGCTCCTGGACGACGGCGTCGATCCGGAGGCGGCGAGGCTGGCCACCGTCCTCGGTCAGCCGACCGAGGAGATCGAGCAGCGCAAGCAGACGCCGCTGCTCGCCCTGGACTTCGTGTTCCGGCCGCAGGCGTCCCTGGTTGTGCTGTGGGCGCTGGGGGATGAGAGGACGCGCCGGGTCATTGAGCAGGCACACGAGCGGGCCGTCGCCGCGACCCTGGAGTGGCTGGAGGACGAGGTCGCGGAGATCCGGTGGGCGTCCGGCCGGGAGCGTGCGAAGGCCCCGGCCCTGGTCGTCGCGGCGTTCCGGCACTTCGACAACAGGAACGGATTTCCCCTACTGCATTCGCACTGTTTGATCGCCAACCGGGCGCAGCGCCCGGACGGCTCCTGGTACGCGCTGGACACGGTCCGGCTGTACCAGCACGTCGTGGCGGCCGGGACGCTCTACACCCTGGAGATGACCACCGAGGTGTGCGAGAAGCTCGGGTTGGCAACCGTGCCCCGGGAAGTGACGCCGGGCCTGCGCCCCGTGATGGAGATTGCCGGAGTCGGCCAGGAGCTCATCGACTGGTCCTCCACCCGCCGCCGACGCATCGAGGACGTCCTGGAAGGAATCACCGACGACTACATCCAGAAGCACGGCCGGCTGCCCAGCGAGCGCGCCCGCCACGGTCTGGCGTGGTGGGCGGCGCAGGAGACCCGCCCAGACAAGAAGACCCCGCGCCCGCTGGATCAGCTGCTCGCGTGGTGGCGCGTCTCCGCGCTCCTGAAGTTCGGGCAGCGGATGGTCGATGGGCTGCTGGAGCGGTGCCAGGCAGCCGGGGCGGCGATCCGGGCCCGGGTGGGGCCACGGGTGGACACTGCGCTCGCCGCCGTCGACATCGCCGCGGTCGTCTTCACCGTGCGCAACGTCTTCGCCCGCCGGCACGTCCTGGCCGAGGCGCGCCGGCACCTGCTGGAGACCCTGCGCGGCCGCGCGCTCCCGCCCCGAATCGACAGCTACATCGCCGATCGGGCCCTGGAGCGCTACGGCCGTCAGCTCACCGTGCCCCAGAAGGGCCAGCGGGCCCCGGCCCCGGATCAGCTCACCTATACCGCCGACTTCGCCTGGCCCACCCGCTGGTGGATCGCGGGCGCCGATGGGAAGCCGCCCCGGGAGTCGAGCCGGTACGAGCGGGCCCGGGTGGCCAGCCTCGCCCTGCAGAACGCGATCCGCGCTGCCCTCACCGCGCCGCCCGCCGTACGCGACGAAGCGCCGGCCGCGTCGGCCGCGACCGCGTCGGCCGTACCGCCCGACCACGACCAGGCCGCGCCGCACGCCGTCGACCACCCAGGCCGGGACGCCGCCCTGACTCCGGCGCAGCGAGCAGCCGCCATCCACGCCCACCAGCAGGCCGCGATGCCGCAGGAGTACCTCGAGGGCCGCACGACGGATCCCGCGACGTGGATGACCTCACCGCAGAACCTCGCCCGGATCGCCGCGATCACCCACGCGTCCGAAGCCCGCAGCCGAACGGTCGAAGAGCAGGCCGACCAGACGAAGCAGGCGACTCAGGCCAAGCAGGCCCCGGCCGCCGACGCGGGCGGCCAGCAGCAGCGGCACCCCACGGCGCAGCCGGACCAGGGCAGGGGAGCGAGTCCCCGCTGAGGGAACGTCCCACGGACAGGGCAGGGGCCGGGCCGCGTGGGCTGAGCGACGCCAACCGGCCAGCGCATGGCCGATCTGCGACTTCACCCGCGAGCCCCGGCAGCCCAGATCGAGAATCGGGACGCCTGGAGTACCCGGGCCACCCCCACCTTGGAGCGCCACGTGACCTATGAGGCCCGCGACCTGAACCTGACCGACCCGACGAAGGGCTTCATGCACTTCGTCCTCTACGCCGAGCCGCGCTTCAGTGTTGCTACGTCGTCGCTGAACGCGGAGGTGAAGATCGAGGCGCAGCAGACCGTGACACCGCACTTCCAGGAGTGGCTGAGCAGACTGGTGCGGTGCGAGCCGAACGCGATGCACTGCATGCTCGTGGAGCGCGCGAAGATTCCGGCCCTGTTCCACCCGTGCGTCACCGAGGACCCCAGCAGCCCTTCGGCCATGAACGGTTCGGGCTGCCTGTGTCGCCGCACCTTCTACGACCCCGAGTTCGGGCTGCCCGTCGTCGGCGAGCACTTCAAGCACCGAGGCGAGGGCGGCACCGAGCAGTGGAGCTACCAGACGTTCGCTCCGCTCGCCCTGCGCCCTGACGACGTCTTCAGCCGCTTTTACATGGGCCGCAGCCTGTTCTGGGCCCGAACGGAGAAAGGGGTGTTGTCGCTCCTCCCGCAGCGCGAGGGGCGCGGGTACAGCGTCGGTTACAACGGCGGGGGCCCGGCTGCCTTGGCGGCCTACCTCACCCAGCTGGCCGACAGCGACGGCCAGAACACGGCCGCCGGTGCCTCGTACGAGAAGGCTCACCCCGCGATCCTCGCCTGGACCCAGAGCGGCGCGGCCGATCGCGGCACGAACGAGCTGAGCCTGGGCGACCTCAAGGCCATGCAGCGGAGCTGACCGGTGCCGCCTCCAGACGCCCCACGGGCCAGTCGTTCGTGGGGCGTCCGCGTGTGTGCCTTCCGAAGGCGGGACCAGGGGCGCTCCGCCTTGCGGGACGGACGGCGAAGTCGCCGCGCCATCTGTCGGGACGCGGCCGCAGCACACGCCCTGGACGCGGCGGAGACCGGCGAGGGTGCGGGGGAGTGACCCGCCCAAGCACGGAGGCCCCGATGGTCAACCCGATCCCGACGTACATCTCGCCGGAGCGGCTGGAGCGCTTGGAGGAGCTCGCCGACGCGAGCCGGCTGCGCGCGGCGCTGTACGCGCCGCCGAAGCCGCCGCCCGTCCGGCGCCGCTCCCGCACACGGCAGTACCCCGGTGGCCGGCCTTCCGCGTAGGGTCCCGCGCGGCTGCGCCGTCGCCGGGGATGAGCGGGCACGGTGGACTCCACCGCATCCTGTGTGTCCGGGCGGGCCGATGCACCGAGTGGAGAGTGGAGCCCACCGTGGCGAGCTCCCCGGTGGGAGTGGAGTCCACCGGGTGGGGGTGGACTCCACCGCGATGTCCACCGGGTGGGAGTGGACTCCACTGAGCCTCCGCCAACTTGAAGTCGCAGGTCAAAGGGCTGGTGTGCTCGGTTCTCGGGGTGCGCGTCCTGGTCGTGGGCGGCTGTCTGAGCAGTAGATCGTCCGTCAGCATGGTCGGAACTCGGGTTCCTGCCCGCTGTGGCCGGGACGCCTCTACGATCCGATGCATGCTGGATCCCGAGCTGCTGAAACGGATCACCGTATTTGGTGCTCGTCGCCCACGCCCTACCGCCTTGGAGACGCTGGTGACCATGCCCGCGAGCGAAGTCCGTGCTGCCGCCGAAATGTTGCGCGTGCTGGCCATCGCTGCCCACGAGCGTCGCCCCGCACCGTGGAGCCCTGGCGCTGCCGGAAGCGTTATCAGCCGCCGGGACGGCGGCTGCGACTACGTCACCGGCTACACCATCTCTGACGGCCCCGATGTGGCCCACTACATCTCTGCCATGGACCCCGCTGCGGGAGGCGCACTCGCCGACCTGTTGGACGATCTTGCCGACGGCGACGACGAGGGAGAAATCAATCCCTGGGCCCTCGCGCTGGCCCGCGTGATCAACGACGGTTCGACAGGTACTCCTACTGGTCTTGAGGGAAAGCCCGCAGAGTAGAACACCCGTCAGCGGTTGACTTCGAGGTTCGTCAGGACGAGCAACGCGCGCAGGAGTTGGGTGGCGTGTGCGGGATCAGCCCGGAGTTTGGTGAGGATCCGCCAGTTCTTGAGGTGAGCGAAGCCGTGTTCGACCGGTGCGCGTCCGACGGCGAGGACGCGGTTGGCTTCCTTTTGCCCGGGGGTGAGCTTGTGGGTGCGGGTGGCGGCATAGCCGGTGACGATCACCGGGTCGTGGATGTTGTTGTCCAGGCCGCGGAAGCCGAGGTCGGCCAGTGCCCCGAGGCCGGCGGCACGCAGGTGGGCCAGGATGTGGTCGTGGCGAGCGGCGGTGTTGTCGTGGGTGCGGCCGGGCCGGGCGGCGGATATCCAGATCAGGCGCCCGTTCTCATCGGTCAGAGCGAGAAAGTGCAGGCCGTGGCTGCGGTGCTTGCCGGAGTAGTTCCGTCGGTCGGCCTTGCCGGTGCGGCGCCGGGTGCGGATGAGGGTGCCGTCGATCAGGACCAGCTCGCTGCCCTGCTTGGAGACCTTCTTCAGGGCGCGGTCCAGGCGCGGCGCCTGGGCGGCGAGCAGTCCGATCAGCTCGTCGCGCCAGCGTCGGACACTGGACTCGGACACGTCGTTGCCGCCGGCCATGTCGGCCAGGCGCTGGTCGTGGCGCAGTACGGCCAGGACGATCACCGCGATCTTCCCCGGCGGCAGGATCCGCCACCTGGACCGGATCGCCTTCAGATGGCGCCTGAGCAGATCGGCGAGGTGGTTGACGGTGCGCGTGGACAGCGGCAGACGACACCGATAGACAAGCGAGCAGGTGTCCTCGGTGAGCTCTTTGGTATTCGTCACACAATTCCAACGGGCGCCGGGGGCATCCCGGTTACGCCCGTTCCGAGCCGCTCCGAGTGGCGGTGTTCCTGGTCACAGGCGGGTGGTGAACCGGCCGTCGGGCTGTTTCCGCAGCCAGCCGCGATCGACGAGTCTGATCAGCTTGCTGCGTAGCGGTTCCAGCTTGGCCTTCACGCTGATGTCCACCCCCACTACCTCGCCGACCTCGCGGGCCATGACGGGTCCGGCGGCTTGCCGGACAGCGTTGATGATGCGCTGGTAGTCCCACGGAAGCGAGCCCTCCTCGACACCTGGTTCGCGGTGCGGGATCAGCATCACCGCTCGTCCGGCCACCTGTCCGGGCATGGGCGCGGTCGAGGCACGTTCCTCAGCGAGCTGCCCAGCTATCCGCTCGAGGACACGTTCGGCGACGGCGAGTTCGTCCCGCTCAGCCCGCACTTCCGCCAGCTGATTGGCCAGATGTTCTTCGAGTTCGTCCAGTTCCGCGCGCCGCGCGGTGATCCGTTCCAGCAGTTCGGGATCCAACATGCACCGGATCGTAGAAGACCGCCCGGCCACGGCGGGCATGAACCGGCGGTCAGCTCCCGGCCTCTGCTGACGACTGCTTGATCAAGAACTGCTGCGCCGCCTCGACTGCTTCCTTGTTGAGCTCCTCGACGGAGACTCCCCAGCTCTCCTCCCATTCGTCCAGGTTGAAATGGCACGAGACGAGGGATTGCAGTTCTTCGGGGTAGCCGAGGTCGTAGGCGATGTCTGCCCAGATGAGGTAGGTACCGGTGGCGGGGTCCAGGGTCCCGTCGGCTATCTGACCGGCGATCCAGTGGGCCATCGCCCACTTCGCGGCCCGAGGGTCAGCGGGCGGAATGAAGAGCAATCCCAGCTCCTCCAGTACCTGGTCGAAGAGCGCTGGCGCTTCGGGTTCCTCACTGCGGAGGAGGCCGGCCAAACATTGCGAGGGAGGGACTCTCAACCTGGGCCATCAGTGCGTCAAGCCCTGCCTGGATGAGCCGGTCCGACCCGACGTGCCTACCGAATGCCCGCTCGCGCGCGATGTGGCTGAGCTGCTTGAGGGCTTCGTCGCGGGTCATCAGAGTCATCTCGGTCGGCGTCTGGGAAAGGAAGGCTCGCACATCCGCCGACGTCGCTGCATCGTGTTTCTCCTCGACCCAACCGTGCTGACCAATGATCTTCTCCGTGGACTCACGCCCACGACCAGCACGAGTACCCGGGGGACCGATCACACCAGCCCTTTGACCTGCGACTTCAAGTTGGCGGAGGCTCACTCCGGTGAACATCGGCCGGCGGGGGAGTGCACTACATCCCGGCATCCGGTGCGCATCCGGGCTTCGGTGGTGCGCACCGGGTGGGTACGACGCACGGCATCGTGCGCACCGTGCGCGCGCCGACGATGTCGTGCACTCCCGGCCGCCGCACCCGCGCTTCGGTGGTGCGCCGAGCTCCCCGATCACCGCACCGATTCCGCGTGCGGCGCACCGGCCGACCGAGCCGGTGCGCACCCGTCCAGCCCGCGCGCCCGTTGGCGGCGCCAGGATCTGGACCCTCGGGGCAGCGCACGGGATTGGGGCGGACCAGCTATCTGTGGCGTCGGTCACGGACAAGTAGTCATTTACTGTCTGTGCAAGGAGAAAGCGGGCGGCTCCGCCAGGCGGCAGTCAAGGGGGTGTGTGATAAAGGGGCGCGGTTCGACCCGGGCCCCTCTCAGGGCGGGCTCGCACACCGCCCGGACCGCGTCGCGCGCGCCATGAGGTTCGGCGCCGGATGACGCCGAATCCCTGTGTCGGCGGTGCGCGCACCGCGCGGACCCGATGCGCACCACCGCACCGGTGGTGAGCGGTCTTCACCGCGCGCGACGATGCGCACCACCGGCCCGGGAGTGGATGGCATCGTGCGGAGTGGAGCGCATCCGATGGCCGCCACCGCATCCGATGTCCGGACGATGCACCGCATCCGATGCGCGACATCGCGGTGGGAGTGCCCTGCATCGCCTCGGGAGTGCACGACATTGCGAGGGGGGAGTGCACAGCATCCGATGCTGTGCACCGGATGCCGGGCCAGTCCGGGAGGGTGCATCGCTCCTTGACAGGGTTGGATAGCGGCTCCGGGCGGCACGCATCGTTCCTTGACCACGTTCGCTACCTGCGGCATTGCGTCCGAACAGGACGGTGCCCGGGGACGGAGACTTCTCCTCCCCCGGGCACCGTCCCGGCTGGTTCGGCTCAGGCCGCGGCCGCCGGCTGCCCGGCGTGGGCGTCGCCGCGGACGTCGGCGAGGAATTGGCTCACCTGATCGACCTCCTGCATGATTTCGATCAGGAACCCGGCTGCGATCCACGCGGTATGCGCCCCGGCGCCGCTCGCGAGGCACCACCGCTTGAGGTACCGGCTCGCCACTGTCACCAGCTGCCCGGCGACGTATGCGGACTCGCAGTCGGCGTGCTCGTCGGGCACGACGGTGAGGTACTCGGCCAGCAGCAGTGCACCGAACTCACCGATCAGCCGTGCCAGCTCGGGCCCGTCGGCGTGGAACTCCGCCAGCGCGGCCCTGTTCTCCTCGCTGCCCTGCTCCTGCCAGACCAGCTCCACATAGTCGGCGGCCCGCAGGATCTGCTCCGGGGCGAGCTGGGTCTTCGGCGACGTCGTCATGACGGCTCCCTCTGTGCGCCGGCCGGGCACCCGCTGCGCCCGGCCTGTCGGTCACACCCTCGGAGCCGGGCCCTGTGGACAGAGGACGCGCACGCGGAGGCGGCGCCGCTGCCTGTGGCGCTGGTCACGGACAAACCCGCACGACAGGGGCCTAGTCAAGGAGGAATCGGACACCTGGTGTCGCTGACGGCTAGACGGAAGACAAGGGGGTGCTTCCGACGGTGGCCCCGACCCGTACGCACATCCGCGTGCGGGCCGGACGACCGCCGACCCGGCCCGTAGGCCGGAGAAACCGAGGACACCGTGCCCGCCGACTTCACCCCCGACCCCGCCTCCGGACCGCACGAGCCGGTCGACCGTGGACCCGGCGACGACGTCGACCAGGTCCCGTACGCCCCCTCCATGGGCCCCTCCATCGCCCCCTCCACGGCCTCTTCGGCCGCCGGACGCGTCGGTGCAGGTCAGACCCGGAAACCAGGGGTCCCCAGCACGTTCGACAACCCTTCTGAGTCCAAGCGGACATGGAAGCCGACCCACGCCAGGAAGAAGGAAGTGCTGAAGGCTCTGGGGATCTTCCAGAGGGCTACCGCTGAACACCTGTGGCGGATGCTGCGACCCGGCGACCGGCACGACCGGTGCACGAGGGACACCCTCAACGCCCTCAAGGGCGAGGGGAAGGTCCGGGTGGAGACACGACTGGAGTCGAACCAGCAGCTGTGGGTGCTCACCGAGCGAGGACACAAGGAAGCCAAGCAGCTGCTCCCGAAGAGCGTGCGGATGTCCGCGCTGCGCAAGCTCGCGTACGACGACGACGGAGAGCCGGTCGACGGTGACGGCTTCGACGAACACGCCGCCGCCGTGACGATGACCGCCTCGGTCCTCACCGGGGCCGGGTTCGGCACCCCGCTGTCCTGGCAGACGGAGATCGCGCACCGCCTGCCGTACGGGTACACCCAGTACGCCGACCTGACGATGCGTGCCCCGGACGCCGGGGTGCCCGCGATGCTCCTGGAGGTCGACCGCGTCAGCGAGCCCGTCGACGACCTCACGGCGAAGCTGCGCCGCTACAGCGACTGGTTCGAGCTCCTGGCGCCGAAGGCCGACGCGGACGGGGAGAAGGCGGCGCGGCGGCGGGGCGCGGCGGTGCACGACTTCCGGCTGTGGTCGCGGATCTACCCGGCGACCGGCCGGGAGGGCTACGTGCCGGTGGCGTTCGTGTTCACGGGCAAGACGGAGGCGCAGCGCGAGAGCCGGATGCGGCGCCTGGAGCAGGCCGCGCGCCGATACTTCGCCGGCACCCGGTACCCGTGGGCTGGGTTCACGGCCGTCGACTACCACCAGGCGGTGCCCGTAGTCGTCACCGAGCTGGAGCGGATCACCGCCGACCCGGCCGGGGCAGCGGGCAGGGTGTGGCGGCGGCTCGGGCGCGAGGAGTGGCAGACGCTGGGCGAGGCCCTGGACAACCCGGACGGTGAGCGGTTGTACCGGGTGGAGGAGGAGCAGTCCCGCCGACGGCAGGCGGAACGCAAGGCCGCGGAGCGGGAGGCGCAGCGGCCGGTGTGTGCCCGCTGCGGGACGAAGTTCACCGACGAACGCTGGCAGTCGGTCGTGCAGACCTCATGGCGGAGCCCCGGGGACGACCTGTGCGGGTCGTGCCGGAAGGAGGACGTCGACCGAGCGGAGGCTGAGCGCGTCGCGAACCGTGAGGCGGAGGAGGCCGCGGTGCGGGAGGCGGCCGAAGCCGACGCGAAGAAGGGCCGCGGCCTGTTCGGGCGTCGCCGGTAGGCGCGGGCAAGCCCCAGGGCAGCCTGGGCAAGCCCTGGGGTGTGGGCAAGCCACCCTCGGATGGCGGCTTGCCCACCCCGGCCGGGATGGGCTGAGGTGGGCAAGCCGGGCCGGGCACCACGGCCTCGGACCGGAGAAGGGGACGCGGTGCGCGGATTCGAGACGGGCCAGACGGTCGTACGGCGTGACGTGCACCGGTCGGGCCGGGTGTGGAGCGAGTTGGCCCTACGGGTCGTCGCCGACACCGGCGAGGCGCTGGTGACCGCCTGCGCACCCGGCGCGCAGGCCCGGTGGCCGGCCCTGTACGCGCAGGCCCGCGCGGAGGGGGACCGCTCGGTGCGCACGGAGGCGTTCGACGCGATGGCGACGGGGGAGTGGGAGCTCGCGGCCGGGATGTGGCAGGAGACCGATCTGCTGCTGTGGAAGCCGCCCACGTCCTGGTTCAGCGTCAACGCCTTCTTCGTCCCCGACGGGGACGGGCGCAGGCTGCGGAACTGGTACGTCAACTTCGAGCACCCCACCCGCCGCACCGAGGCCGGGTTCGACACCCTCGACCTCACCGTGGACCTGGTCGTCGCGCCCGACCTCACCGGCTGGGAGTGGAAGGACGAAGACGAGTACGCCCACGTGCGGCGGCTCGGCATCGTCTCCGACACCGAGCACCGGGCCGTCGACGCCGCCCGCGGCGAGGTCCTGGCGATGCTCACCGAACGCTCCGGCGTCTTCGCGCAGGCGGAGCGGTGGGCGTCCTGGCGGTGGGAGCCGGCCTGGCCCACGCCGTGCCTGCCCCTGGCTGTGGCGGCCGCGCAGGGGGTTGCACCGGAAGGGGGCTGGACGGTTGCCCGGAGGGTTGCTCGCGGCGGGGGACCGCAGGTGTGACCGGGAGTGGGAGCCCGGCAAATCGGACACCGCCCGTTGTCCCTGGTCAGCCCTACTGGGCAAGCCTGTCCGCGACGACGACACCTCTTTCCCACGCGATAGCCGTGGGGAAGAGGGTCCAGATCCGAGGGTCGGTGCGGCGACCGAGAGCTGGGGGACGCTTTGCTCCGCCGCGCCGCCCGCTCAGCTGCCGGGCCCGGACGACGCCGTGAACACCGCAGGTACCCGTACCGCGGCCGGCCGCTCCCTCCTCCCGGGCCTCAGGCGACAGGCCAAATCTCGGTTTCCGTGCGCACAGCGGGGCATGCGCGACATATAAGCCCGCCGGGTGGAAGGAGGAATAGGTGAGTACCGCCGTCCTGGATCATCCCCTGTCCCGTATGAGCCGGCCTGCCGCGTCAGCACGGGACGCCACCCGTGCCTTCCTGGCCGGCGCATCCCGCCTGCGGGCCCCTGCCAAGGCTGGGAGTATGGACGACGTGCTCCTGGTGGTGGCCGAGCTCGTCGCCAACGCGGTCCGGCACACCGACGGTCCGTCTGTGCTGCACCTGGAACTTATGGACGACTCTGTCGACGTCTGCGTCACCGACCAGAGCCCCCGTCTTCCCCAGCTCAGCACCCCTCGTACGGACGGGACCGGCGGGTGGGGATGGTTCGTGATCAAGCGACTCGCCACCCGCATCCACATCAAGCCGATGCCGGAAGGCGGCAAGACCATCTGCGCGGCACTCCCCTGGTAGCTCCCCCGCCTCGGGGGCTGGCGCCCTACCACTGCACGAAGTGGTGGCTCACCGCCACGGAGGCCCGGGAAGATCTGGCCCGGCTAGGACCCGCCCCGAACGCCCCGGCGGCGGGACCCATCCCGCACGTCCCCCAGCGGTTCGCGGTCAGCGTAGGGGCTGGGCGCGGGCGGCCTCGAGGCTGCCCGTGACGGTGAAGACCGTGTCCGCGCCGGTCAGCTCCAGCAGGCGGGCGAGCTGGTCCTGCAGGGGGCCGACGAGGATCAGGCATCCACGGCGCTGAGTGGTCAGCAGGGCGTTGAGCATGGAGGAGTCGGCGAAGGTCACCTGCGCCACGTCGATGATGATCCGCCTGACGCCCTCATCGGCCACAGCCTCTTGAGTGGCGGCGGTGAAGGGGGCAAGGGTGTCCATGTCGAAATCGCCCCGGCACACGATGATCCGTGTGTCGCCTTCATCGGGCAGCACCAGCACGCCGTCGCTGTCCATGCCCATGTACCCCTTCACGCCTGTGGCTACGGTCAGCCCCGAATCGGAGCAGTCACAGGCTGCCCTCCCACTGATCCTCACATACCTACGCGACCGGCTGGCCCTCCGGAGCAAGGAACGGCTCCCTGGTCAGCGCAAGTGCAGCACGCCACAACAGGAACTGGCACGGTCGGGAGCGTCCCCGCTGGACTTCTCTGACCTCATCGGCGGGGGCGGCCGTCCGACCCCGGGCATCGTGCACCGGCGGGCCGGGCGCGGGGCCCCGGGCAGGACCGCCCGGGACCGCACTCACCTCACCCGCGCCTCGGGATGCTGGGTAGACGCGACAGACTGCCAGCCGTCCCACCCTTGAGACCAACGACTCGCCGCCCATGATCCCGAACCCTGTAGCTCCCGATGCGGCGAGGTCTGCCCCGTGGGGCAGGGAACCAGGTTCTCCTCTGACACGGCTCGGAGGGTGCGTTGAGGTTCCCCGCGGCGCACCCTGGAGGCATGCGGAGCGCGCCCATCGTCGTGCACCGGTGCAATCCCAGCGGCGGCCGGCAGGTCACCATGCACCGTGACGGGCGTGAGGAGGTCCTGGGCCTGGCCCACTCGGACCACGACTTGATTGTCTTCCTGGAAGCCGCAGGAGTCATCGAGCCGGCCAACGTGCTCGATGACCCCCAGCTGGTGGAGTGGCGGGGAGACCCCTCCCACTACTGGCGTGCCGCCTGAGGCACAGAGCCTTCTCGCTCCGGCGGTGCGACCCTGGCGGTGTCCAGTCCGTGCCCAGCGGGCGACGGGTGGCGTCCTCACGAGGCCGTACCGATTCTTCGCGCCCCAGCCCGCCGGAACCCCTCGCCTCGAACACGGCCCGGAGGTCCCCGCATCGGCGGCCGGCGCCGGGCGCGCGCTGTCGGTGGCGGCTGGGAGGCTGGCCGGATGAACGACGGTGACGAGCAGCTGCTGCGCGGCCGGGTGTACGGCCACGACCACGACGACCCCAACCCGGGCCCGCTGCCGCACCAGACGTACGCCGTCCTGGTCGGCGGGCCGCTGGACGGACTGCTGCTCGACATCACCGGCTGGCGGCCGGAGGAGATCGAGGACGGCGTCGCCCTGATGACCGAGCTGGGGCGGTGGCCCGGCGGCCGGGCGCTGTACGACCCGCGCCCCGGCGAACCACGCCCACCGGGTGGCCCGGGTGTGGTGTGCCGCTTCCACTACTCCGGCGACACGCCCTGACCGCTGCTCACGACCGGGCACGGCTCTCTGCCACGGTGAGTTGCACGGGTCGGTCACGCCCCTGACATGCGGTTTGACCGATGACGGGCTCCGGATCGGTCACGTCGGCCCCGTGACCGGTGACCGTGACCGATGACCGGTCACGGGAGCGGGCAAGCCTAAGGCTTCCCTGGGCAAGCCCACCGCCGAGCAGGCTTGCCCACCCGTTCTCCCGGGGACGGTCCGCTGCTCTCGCTGTGTCGGGGGCCTTGGGCATACTGCTGGCCATGACGCCGCCGCTGCCTGTCCGTCTGCACCTCATGATCAGTTTCGTGGTGTCGGTGGCCGGGACACTGGCCGGGGCCATGCTCGGTCTGGCGCTGTCCGGCCGCCTGCTGTCCTTGATCTGTGCCGGGGCCGGCGGACTTGGCGCGGGGACCTGGGCGCTGCTCTCACGCCGCCAGGTCGTCGGCTTCTTCAAGGAGCTGCTCCGGCCCGCCTGGGAGATCCCCCGCCCCGTCGACGGGGACGCGGAAGCTCTCGCCGACAACGTGGTGGCGGGCCTGTGCATGTACCAGGCCGCGATGTTCCCCTTGGCGCGAGGCGGAGTGAGTGCCGCTGAGCGAACCGCCCGCCGGACGGTGGCCTACCGGCTTTCCGCGTATGAGGGCCTGCCGCGCCAGATCCAGGTGTCGGCGGCCGCGGTCCTGGAAGCCATAGACCAGGGGAAGGACGAAGCGCGGGCGGCAGAGGCGATGAGCGATCTGCGGGTCACGGTCTACGAGCACCGCGGCAGCCGGTAGGAGCCGCGGTCCGGGTTGCACCGGAAGGGGGCTGAACGATTGCCTGGACGGTTGCTTTCAGCGGGGGCCCGGAGGTGCGACCGGGAGTAGGAGCCTGGCAAATCGAACACCCCTTGTTGTCCCTGGTCAGTCCCGGTGGGCAAGCCTCCCCGCGACGACGACACCTCTTTCCCACGCGATAGCCGGGGGAAAGAGGATCCAGGTTCGAGGGCCGGCGGGCGATCAAAGGTGTCGGTTGCCCGAAGGTCGGGGCGCGGCCCCCCGTCGCGGCCTTCTGGTGGCCAAGGCCGCACCCCTTACCTCCGAACGTACCCGCCACCTGGAGGCCGCCGTCAGCCGGTCATACCGAGTGCGTTCTTGGGGCTGCAGTAGGGGCAGGGCGCGCGCCCGCGCGGATAGGCAGGCGCGAGGGTCCTCCAAGCCGAAAAGTTATCCACAGATCCGCAGCTCAGAGCCGGTTTTTGTCGTCCCGTATCCACAGGCTCAAGCTCCTTCAATGGCGGTGTCCGCTTCCGGGTGTGAAGTGCCCGGACGCACACCGAAGGGGCACAGCCATGGCACAGACCAAGTTCGACAAGCAGGTGGAGGAGAACACCGAGTCCCTTGTGTTCGGGATCGGCAGGGTGTTGGCCGGCCGGGACCTGGACGGTGTGAAGCGCACGGATGCCACGTTCTGGCGTTCGGGTACCTGGGTCCTGCCGAAGGTGGAGGGCCGCGTACCGCGCCGCTCCTACAAGCCCGGGTGGCGGCGCCTGTCCTTCCGGGTCGCGCTGGGGGCCGGTGTCTGGGAGACCGGATACCTGGCCACCCAGGACCTGGAAGCCACGGTGCAGAGCGTCCAGGAACTGTGGGAGAACCGGGACCAGGCGATCGCGGTACTGGAGACCGGCGGGATCGGCGCGGCCTCCGTGCTGACCGTGGGCACCGCGGCGTACATGGCGCTGACCCGCGAGCGCCGGGAGCTGATGCGCGAGTGGGTCGTCCCGCTGCACGAGGCGCTTGCCCAGCCGCTGGGGGTGGCGGAGCAGACCGACCCGCGCCGCTACCTCCACATCCCGAAGAACTTCTCCGACGACGACGCGGAGATACGCGTCGACCTGCCCAGGAACCTGAGGTTCTCGCGGGACCAGGTCGCCAGCCTCATCACCCAGAAGCTCGCCCTGGAGGGCGTGACGTTCTCCTGGAACGTTGCTGCGCGTGACACCCACCTGCTGGTGAAGAAGACCCGCAAGCCCCCGGCGAAGGCCCTCTTCAAGGACCCCAAGACGCGGGAGCTGGTGGCCGCCGCCAAGGAGTCCGCGCCGATCATCGGGTTCGGAGCCGGCGGGCGGATCGTCTCCGTCGACCTGGACGCCGAATCCCCGCACATCCTGGTCAACGCCTCCACGGGTGGCGGCAAGTCGGTGACCTTGCGGGGCATCGCCTGCCAGATGCTCCATCACGGCTCGCTCGTGTTCGTCCTCGACACCAAGCGGATCTCCCACCCGTGGGCGCGCGGCATCGACGGCGTCACCTACTGCGCCGACATCGCCGACATCCACGACCAGCTCATCGCACTCGGCATGGAAGGCCGACGCCGCACCCGGGTTGCCGACGAACTCGGCATCGACGCCGACCCGAAAGCCATCGGCCCGCGGCTGTTGATCCTCCTCGAAGAGATCAACGCCACGATGAAGCAGCTGGCCCGCTACTGGGAGAAGACCCGCGAGGCCGGCGACCCGAAGGTCTCCCCGGCCGTCGACGCGCTCAACGAGATCCTCTACATGGGCCGCCAGCTGCGCATGCACGTGCTCCTGGTTGCCCAGTCCGCGACCGCCCGCGCCCTCGGAGGCCCGGAGGTCCGCGAGCAGTTCTCCACCCGCATCCTCGCCCGCTACAGCGTCAACGCGTGGAAGATGCTCGCCCCCGAGGTCCACCCGGCGCCGAAGTCCACCAAGCACCCCGGGCGCGCCCAGGTCGTCAGCGGCGGATCCGCGCGGGAGACCCAGATCCTCTTCTTCACCGAAGCCGAAGCCCGCCAGTGGGCCACCACCGGCAAGGATGCCGCGCCCGCCGCCACCCAGTCCGGGCCGGTGCAGCTGCAGAAGCCGCCCGCCGACTCCTTGTCCAGCAGCAACCCCGAACTCGCGCCCACCACCGAGCCGCCCGCGAGCCGTGACCTGCTCGCCGACGCCTGGAGCCTCACCCCGAGCCCGGCCACCGACCCGGGCGACAGCAGCACAGCGCCAGCGAACCCGGCCCCGGCCGACAACGACGACCAGGTGGTGGGGCTGCGCGAGGCCCACGAACACCACCTGCCGGACATCACCATCGCCGCCCTGCGCTACGCCCGCGCCAACGACCGCACCTTCCCCGACCCGGCCGACAAGCGCGGCGCCGAACTCCTCTACCGCGTCGGCGACCTCAAGCGCTGGGCCCGCAACCGGCCCCGCGCCGCCACCGGCACCACCGACCTCGACTGACCATCCCGGGCCGCCCGGCACGGCCCTGTCCGGTTCAGCCGACACGATCCCCCTCGTCCTGGAGAACACCCGGTTCACCAGGCACAGCACAGAAAAGGAACCCCGCACCATGTGGAAGACCGCTACGAAGAGCACCCTCCCGGACCTGCTGCGTCTCACCGACCCCGGCGTCCGCGAGCAGCTGGAAGCGCTGCCCGCCTCCCAGGTCCTCATCGGCCTCGGCACCGACGGTCAGCCGGTCAGCGTCGACCTGGACACCGAGTCGCCGCACGTCCTGGTCTGCTCCGCCACCGGCGGCGGCACCTCGACCATCCTGCGCACCCTGACCGCCCAGCTCCTGCACCACGGCGGCCACGCCCTGGTCCTCGACACCAAGCGGATCTCCCAGGAGTGGGCGCGCAGCCTGCCGGCGGTGACGTACCGCCGCGACATCGCCGACATCCACGACGCCCTGGTCGGGCTCGGCGATGAGATGCAGCGCCGTATCGACCACGTCGACCAGCACGGCGACACCGCCGATCTGACGCGCCTGACGGTGGTGTTCGAGACCGCCGACCACACCCTGCGGCAGCTGGCCCGCCACTGGGACAAGATCCGCCAGGCAGGCGACCCGAAGAGGTCCCCGGCCGTCGACGCGTACGAGGAGCTCCTCTTCGCCGGGCGCGAAGCCCGCATCCACATCCTCGCCGGCGCCCAGAGCTACAGCGCCGCGCTGGGACGCGAGCAGTTCTCCACCGTGCTCCTGGGCCGGGTCACCACCCGCACCTGGAGCCAGGCCGCCCCGCAGGTCACCACCGTCCCCAAGGCCAGCACCCACCCCGGCCGCTTCCACACCGTGCAGGGCTCCGCCGCCCACCCCACGCAGGTCCTGCTCATGAGCGAGACCGAAGCCGCCGCGTGGGCCGCCACGAAGACCGAAGAGGGCTGATGCCGAATCAGCCGGACCCGGCCCTGTCCGGTTTCGCCGACACGATCCCCCTCGTCCTGGAGAACGCCCCGTTCACCAGGCACAGCACAGAAAAGGAACACCGCACTATGACGAACACGACCGCGCTCCCGCAGATGCTGCACTTCACCGACCCCGGCCTGCGCGAGCAGATAGAGGTGCTGCCCGAGGGGACCGCACTCATCGGCATCAGCACCACCGGGCGGGCCATCGCCGTCGACCTGGACGCCGAATCCCCGCACGTCCTGGTCTGCACCGCCACCGGCGGAGGCAGCACCACGATGCTGCGCTCCCTGACCGCCCAGTTCCTGCACCAGGGCGCCCACGCCCTGGTCCTCGACCCCAAGCGGATCTCCCACCTGTGGGCGAAGTCCCTGCCCACGGTGACCCACCGCGGCAACATCGCCGGCATCCACGACGCCCTGGTCCACCTCGCCACCGAGCTGGAGCGCCGCCTCGACCTCGAAGGCAACCTGGACGACGTGCCGCGCCTGATCGTCGCGGTCGACGAGGCCAACACCACGCTGCGCCAGCTCGCCCGCTACTGGGAGACCTTCCGGCAGAAGGACGACCCGAAGACGTCCCCCGCCATCGCCGCCCTCGAGGAAGCCCTCTGGGTGGGACGCGCGGCCCGCATCCACGTCATCTTCGACGGACGTCCCCAGGCCACCGTCCTCGAAGGGGCCGCTCGCGAGCTGTTCGCCACGGTGATCCTGGCGCGGTTCACGGCCGACACCTGGCAGCGCCTCGCCCCGACGGCCGGCCCCGCCCCGAAGCAGAGCCCGCACCCGGGCCGCTTCCACGTCGTCCAGCAGGACACCACCCACGAAACGCAGGCGGTCCTGATGACCGACGCCGACGTCGTCAACTGGCTCACCCACCCGGACGACAACGAGAGCTGACCCCGAGCCGGACACACCACGGGCCCCGGGGGGAATCAGCCATGACATCCCCGGGGCCCGGTTGGGTTCACGCGGTCCAACGACCGCGCGCCCCCGGCGTTACGTCGCGGCCAGCTCCGGCACTTCGAGAGCTTCGGCCACCTTGCGGGCCAACTGCGCCACCTGCGGCGGCAGGTAGCTGTCCAGGGAGGCGACGTCGTCGCACAGCCGGGCCTTCAAGCCGTGCAGAACGGCCTCGGTGAACAGCCTCTGCGGGTCGCCCTCCACCTCCTGCGCGTTCTTGGCGTGCCTCTGCCCGGTACGGAACTGCATGCTGGCCCAGGTCCCCGGGTCGCTCGCGCTGGCGGGAGCGTCTTCGCCTAGCAGGCCCGCCAGGTGCGCCCACTCCCCGTCTTCCGGCCCCTTGGACCGGTCATGCTGCTGTTCCAGCTGCAGATACGACTCCAGGGACTCCCGGCCCATGCCCGTGCGCCGGCAGTACGCGGCGATCAGCATGGCCACCATGTTCATCGTGTCCGCTGCGTCCGTGGCCCGGTACAGCGTCATCCGCTTCCAGGTGTGCGCCTGGTCGGGCTCGGTGTACCGCAGCACCTCCTGACAGTTCTGCACGCCCTCGGAGACCAGCTGGTGGATCGCCCGCCGCAGCGGCTCGGGCATCGGGGTGTGTTCCATGACCGCACGCTAGAGGGCCGCGCGCCCGGAATCTGCCGTCGTGGCCTCTCGCTCACCCAGACGCAGCAGCGCAGCGTCAGGATCCGCGCGAACGGCGTCACAGGACCGCCTCACGCCACATCCGGGCCCAACGGCAAGAGGCCCCCGGCAGCGCCGGGGGCGTACCGGTCAGGGCAGGAAGTTCTTCTGCCACTGAAGCGAGTCCATGCTCAGCGCGGCATCGGCCAGGGCCTTCGCGGACGGCGTCTTGAGCGAGGCGAGGCTGGTGTCGATCCAGTTCTGGGTGAGGCTGTAGCCCTGCTCCCGGTATTCGACTGCCTGGACCAGGCATTCGAGCTTGTCGGCGTCGCGGGCGACGATGGCCTCCGGGGTCTCGCCGGCCTCGTACTCGTCGACCGCGCTCTGCACACCGGTGCGCACGGCGGGGTGGGCGTTGGCGACCTGGTCGGCGGTCACCTCCTGGTTCGGGGCGGCCCGGATGTACTTGCGGCCGATGTGCGGGATGTCCCCGATCCGGGTCTCCTGGCTGTCGTGGAACAGGCACATCAGGGCGACCCGGGCCGGGTCGACGCCCTCCATCATGGCGAGCACCGAGCCGATCACTCCGACGCGGAAGGAGTGCTCCGCCACGGATTCGGGGGCCTTGTTGCCGGTGAACCACCAGCCGGTCCGTGCGACGCGCTTGAGTACGCCCATCTCGGAGATGAAGCTCGCGGTGCCCCTGGTGGTGTCGTCGGCCATACGGTCCTCCGGATATCAGCGGTTGTGATCGAAAACGTAGTGGACGTGGGCGAGTTCGCGCCGCGATCTCGCCGACAGCGCCGCCCCGTCCAGGAGTTGGCCGGCCTGCTCGCGCAGCGGCCCCGCGAGCGTCCCGGCGGCCTGTGGCAGCCAGGGGAAGGCAGTCAGCAGCGCCCACAGCGAGTGCGCGTACAGGTCGACGTAGCCGGGCGCGAGGTGCAGGCCGCGGGCAAGTCCCCGCAGCAGGGTCACCGGATCCCAGCCGGTCAGGTCCCGGTTCTGCATGAACGCGTCGTTGGGCTGCGGCACGGGCAGCGCCCCGAGCCACAGCGCCCAGTAGTTCAGGTTCGCGGCCTCCGCCGTGTCGTCGTCGGCCAGGGCGCGGTCGATGAAGTCCAGCAGCGGCTGCGGATCTCCCAGCCGGGCGAGCGCGGTCGCGGTGGAGCGGGCCTCCGCCCAGTGCGGGGACCAGCCCCGCCGTGCCAGGACGTCACGGCGCCGGTGAAGGGTGTGCGCGGTCCACGCGGCCGCGTCGGGCCCCCGGTCGTACGAGGCGAGGTAGAGCGCCTGGCGGTGCAGCAGCACCCCGCCCTCGCCCAGCCGGGCCGCCGCCTCGGTCGTGCCCCGCAGGTGGTCGAAGAACACCGCCCGGTCCGCGGCCGCCAGCTGCGGCGCGGCGGCGACCGGCCCGCGCCGGGGCCGGGGTAACCGTCCGGCGAGCGCAGGCGGGACGGTTCCGTTCAACGCCCAGGCCAGCATGTGCGCGGTGTCGCGGGTGTGCACCCACCCGGCGAGCGGGTGGGCCCCGCCGGCCTCAGCTTCCAGTCCGGCGGCGATGATCCGGTCCGCGTCCATCGCCGCGTCCAGCCACGGCACCAGCGCCACGTCGCCTCCGAGCGCAGGAAGCCGCCTGCGGAGCTCCAGCAGCGCCCCGGCCCGCATGTTCGCCAGCGGACGCCGCCCCGATTCCCAGCCCTGGAGCGTCTCCACATCCACGCCCAGGGCCTCCGCCAGGGTGGTCTGCGTGCACGGGATCGACTCGCGGACCAGGCGCAGCACGAACCCGCTCACCACGCCTGCTGATGTTCGCCTGGGCCTGCCCATACCGGCCTGCTCCCCGGTCGCCCTGCGCGCCGAAACCCGTACTCACGGTCAGTCCTACCGCATCGGGTCCACTCGTACGGTCGGGATGCGGTCGATGTCCGACGAACGAGACCGTGCCACCCGCGATCCACGACCCGGCGAGGCCCCGATGAGCAGCACACACCTGGTCCTCCACGACCCCGAGGGGCGCCTCGACGCGGAGCTTCCCCTCGACCGGGAGCTCCACAAGGCTCTGGTCAAAGCCGTGCTCGGGTGGACCGGCAATCCCGGCCTGCCGCCAGGAGACCTCCAGCAGATCGCCCTGCTGCTCGCCGGCGCCGCCCGGACCGTCGCCGCCGACGTCCGTCGCGCCGCGGACCTGCTGCCCGAAGACCACGCCGCCCGCGCCCTGGCCGACGTCGTCCTCGAGGAAGCCGAGCGGCGCCTGTCCGTCCCGGCGGAGGGCACCGTCCGCTGCGCCCAGGGCCGCGCCCGGCTCGTACGCGCTCTGTACGAGCGCCTGGACCGTCTCGCGAGCGTCGCACCCCAGGCCGTCACGGCCCCCTGAGACCCCCGCGCACCCGGCCGGGACCAGATCCCTCCGGGTGCGCGGTGCACGGCACCACACCCCCGGCCTGACCCGGGCCGGGTGAGCACCACTCGACACCGAGAGGGGCACCACCGTGAGCACCGCAACCACCGAGCTGCGCCGGTTCCTGACCATCACCGGGCAGCGCTTCAAGACCGGCCAGTCCGCACCCGAGATGTTCTCCCCGGCCGTCGACGTGGCCTGGCACGACCTGCTCGGCACCCCCGGCTACGAGGCCCTGTGCCTGGAGACCGCCGGCCAGCCGATCCGTCACGTCGCGAACAACGGCCACAGCCTGATCGCCTGGGTCACCGCCTACGAGGAGGCGTACGGGCCGCTGCCGGAGATCTGGTTCACCGACGCCGACGGCACCGTCGACCAGGACGCCGTCGCCCGCTACCGGGAGACCGGCACCGTGGTCGCGGAGTGGGACTGCGGCCCCGCCGGGGGCGACGGCGACGTCGCCCCGGACCAGCCGGAGACCGCCCGCCGGTGACCACCAGCCACACCAGCGCAGCGCCCCGGCCCACCGCCGGGGCGCTGCGCCTCGTTGAAGCCAGCACCACCCGGCCCAGGTCCGTGGACATCAGCGGCTACACGCGGCAGATGACCGCCCACTGCCCCTACCTCGCCCCTTCCCTCCAGCGGGGTCTGACGTCCTGGACGGTCTACCGCGCCGACGGCGACGCCGAAGCCGTCCAGGCCGAGCTCTTCCACGCGGGCGCCCAGGCCGCGGAGTGGCTGCGCCCTTTGCTGAACCGGCCGCACGGCCTGCTGCGGTGCGAGAACATCGTCCTGCTGGGCGACGTGCCCCACACCCGGCACCGTGACCTGCTCGCCTGGCCGCACTGGGTACTGAAGAACCTCTACGGCCCGGTCGGGGTGATGTTCGGCAAGTTCTACGCGGGAGTAGAGGAAGTCACCGCGGCCGGCCACCGGATCCCGGCCGCCCCCGCCTCGTTCCTCCCCGTGAGGGCCGCCGTCCGTCGCCGCGACCCACGCTTCCTGAGCGCGACCCCCGACCTGGCCGCCGCGCTCGCCGCGGCCGACGACGACGGCCGCGACGTGTTCGAGCACATCCCCACCGAGTGGACGGAGATCCGCACATGGGCCCGACACCTGCTCCCCCCGGCGAAGCCGTCGCCCTCCTCACCGGCCAGACCGGCGAGCCCACCGCCATCCACGTCCTGAGCGACCGGCGCGGCTCCCGGGCCTGGAAGGTCCAGGGCCCCAAGGGCGCCGTCGCGCTGAAGGCCAACAGCCCCGACGGCGACAACGCCCGCGACAAGGCCGCCGAGATGGCCCAGGAGGACGACCACCTCCTTCGCCTCACCGCCGCCGGCGCCGTCAGCCCCGACTACCGGATGGGCGCCGGGACGTGGGACGGCGGCCGGTGGCTGGCCGTCAACTGGATCGACGGTGCGCCCCTGTGGCGGGCCCTCGCCCTCGCCCGCGGCCCGGAAGGAGACCGCGCCTCGGTCCGACCCTGGCTCGCGGGCATCGCCCGCACCTGGACGGAGCACCTCGCCCTCATGCACGCCGCCGGGTGGGCCCACGCCGACGTCCAGCCGACCAACACCCTCGTCACGAACGACGGCCGCGCCGCCGTCATCGACTACGCCCTCGCCTGCGGCCCCGACGACGGCCACCGCCGCGTCCCCTACCGGGGCGCGCTCACCCACACCACCGCCCCCGAGCTCGCCGCACAGATCCTCGACACCCCCTCCGACACCCACATCCAGGCACAGCCCTCCGCCGACATCTGGAGCCTGGGCGCCTCCCTGTTCTGGTGCTGGACCGGACAGCGCCCCGTCGCCTACGACGACGACCACGACCGGCTGGAGAAACTGGCCGCCATCGCCCGGGGCACCACCACCACGCTGCGCGACGTCCGGCCGTGGCCCTTCCCCGAGTTCGAGGACGCCATCACCGCGTGCCTGGCCCCCGACCCCGCCGCCCGGCCCACCGCGAAGGAGCTGACCGCCGCATGGTGACCCTGCGCCCCCTGGCCGTGGACGACGCCCCCGCCCTCACCCGCATCTACAGCGGCGCCTCGATCCGGCACACCACCGGCAAGCCCCTCACCCTGGACCAGGCCCACGAGAAGATCCGCGCGGCCCTCGCCCGAGCCGCCGAAACCCCGCGCGCACAGTGGAGCTGGGGCATCCTCCACGAGGACGACCTGATCGGCCTGATCTCCCTGCGCCGACGCACCCCGGTCATGGGCACCCTCAGCTACATCCTCCGGGAAGACAGCTGGGGCAACGGCTACGCCACCCACGCCGCCCACCAGGTCGTCTCCGTCGCCTTCACCGCCGCCGGCCTCAACCGGCTGGAGGCCATGCACCACCCTGACAACCCCGCCTCCGGCCGCGTCCTGGTCAAAGCCGGGTTCACTCGCGTCGGCACGGCCGACCGGGACACCGAGACCGGAACCGTCCCCTACGAGCTGTACGCGCTGGAGACCGACGGCATCTGAGCCAGTGCAGGCGCAGGGCCTGGACGGCATTCCCCCGATCGGCCGCTGAGGGGCGTCACCGCCGGTACGGTCAGCTTCACGGCACGCAAGACGGCACACACCACCAGGACCCAGGGGGGCCAATGGACGTGGAGAGCGGACCGCAGAGCATCCCGTGGGGCGGCGAGTGGCGACGGCACCTCCGCTCCGACGCCGAGATGGATCTCGTGCGCTCTTGGATGCGCCGCCTCGAATGCCCGACCTGCAAGACAGCCGCAGGGCGGGCCTGCCGCACCGTGGGGGGCCGCCCGACCAGCGAACACCGTGCACGCCGTGACGCCGTCGGCCCCATCCCGTACGCGAAGTGGCGAAAGGAGGGCATCATCCCGGAGCAGCGGACGTACACCATCCCGGCCGTGCTCAAGGAATCGGAGAAGGCCCGCGCCGACTTCAACGTGGACACCGCCCTGGCCGACGGTGTGGCGGTCGTCCGCATGTTCCTCGCCGACCGGCTCGGGTTGCTCCTCCAGGGCGAGGAGGCCATGGACCGCATCGACGACGCCGTGCGCAAACTGATCGAGGTCCGCGGCCCGGTGGGGACGGCCGACGTGGTCACTGTCCTCGCCAGCCAAATCGCCTCGCTGCTGGCCGCGAGCGCCGGCCCCGACGGCGACCCGGAAGCCCTGCTCGACACGATGATCCGCGCGCAGATCGACACGGCCCGCAAGATGCAGAAGATCCAGAAGGAGCGCACCGAGGGTTGACCCGGCCGGCCCGCTACGCCCGGCCCTGCTCCTGGGTTTCACCGGCAGCGGCGTAGCGGGTGAGGTCGACACCGGCTGAGCGGGCTTCCTTGAGCCGGACGGACACCAGGCCGGCGGAAACGTTCAGCTCGCGCGCGATCTCGTAGCCCTTCAGTCCCTGCCGGTGCAGTTCGACGATCTGGTCCCGTCGTTGCCGGGATCGGCCCTCGTACGCCGTGCGTTCCTCGGCGATCATGCGCTGCACCGTCCGCTCGGACACTCCGAACCGGTCCGCGAGCTCACGGGCGGTCGCGGTGCGACGTTCACGCCTGGGCTCCTGCGTCACGGCTTCCCCCTCATGTACTCGAGCATGGCTTCGGTGCGCTCGTCCCGGCCTGCGGTGCGCGCCTGACCGCTCTTCTTGCCACGGGCGGACTGGATGGCGACGAAGGTGGCCTCGTAGACCGCCGCACCGTCCTTCCACATCCTGGAGCGCGTCGTGATCCACCGGTGGATGCTGTTGGCGATCGCACGGGCCTCAGATGTCGGCAGCGGCTCCGTGAACTCGGCGTTCCGGGTGTGCACTTCCGTGTGGATGGCGGTGTGGAGGGTGTCGGGGCTGCCGAAGTGGTGGCGTACCTCGCGGTACGCCCAGGTCCGGGCCGTCTCGAAGATCGAGCAGTTGCGCCCCAGCCCTGTGATGTTGGTGCGGAACCGCTTGGTCTCCCGCCAGCGCGTGGGCGGCATGTGGCCGCTCAGCGCCTCCTCCAGGCCGCCGAGCGTGTGGAGTCCGCCGTGGAGCCATTCGGTGCTCCAGTCCGCGTGCAGCGGATTCTTCGTCATCAGCCCCGAGTACGCCGCATCGCCGTCCAGCGCGCGGCGCAGGCCCTCGGTGACGGCGGCGGCGTAGGCCAGTGGCTTGCGCCGGGCGTACTCGGTCCGCGTCACCGCCTCCGCCAGGGCCCACACCGCATGAGCGTGACCATTCACCGGGTTCTCCACGACCGCGTTGGGCAGCGGATGCGACCCCACCGACGACACCGCCCGCAGCACCGCATCCGAGTGGTCCACATCCACGACGAGGAGATTGCTCATCGCCGACGGGTTCGCCTCCACGTACCGACGCGTCATCGCCACCGGCCGCCGCTCACGCCGGATCCCCTCCTGCAGCCAGTTCGTCGCGTACGGCCGCAACGGCAGCCACAACTCATCCCACTGCACTCCGGGCAACTCGACGTTCATGCGCTGATCATCCCGATCCGGCGGACCCGAGAGAGCCGGACACGCCGCGAACTTCAAAGTCCGTCACGAACCAAGTCAGATGGTTGGGGCATCTCAGCCTGCTGCACCCGGTAGCCGTTACGGACGGACTCCACGATGGCCGCATCTTCAAGGTCCGTCACCAAGCCAAGTCAGATGGTTCCCGCCCACGCGGCGCTCGTTCCCGCTGGAAGTCTTCAAAGTACGCCACGAAGGCCAAGTCAGATGGTTCAGCTCCCGCCGGGCACCATGACCTACCCCCGACTCCCCGACCAGCCCCCGTAGTTCGCCGGGGGAGCACCCCGAAGATCCCAGGGCCTACACGCACACCAGTGCGATGCTCGCGGCCCAGAAGCCCCGGCATCGCACCCCAGTGCGTGTAGAGCCTGGGAGCGGCGCTCCTGGCCCCGGACAGCGAAGGACCCCGGGCCGCTGGTGCGCCCCGGGGTCCTGTCGCCGGTCTCACCGCCGCTCACCAGTCGTCAGGTGCGCTGCCTACCCACGCGATCGGCCGGCCCTCGCTGGTGCGGCCCCAGTGCGGTTCCTCCATCGAGGTCTCGTGCCCGTCGGGCAGGACGCAGATCCGCCCCCAACGGCCGTGCTTGCCCCCGCAGAGCCCGGCGAGGGCCGCCCCCGCCGCCGCGGCCCCGCAGACCGCCGACCCGTCCGCATCGCCCTCCGCCACGGCCTGGTCGTAGCGGTCCTGGAACAGCTGGAGACGGGCCGACAGCTCCATGCCGAGCTCCGTCTCCGCCGCCTCCACCCGGTCCCGAGCTTCCTGCACCCCGGGGTCGGACAGCACGGCCGAGATGACGTCCTCCGCCTCCGCGAAGGCCCTGGTGCGGGCGTGCCGCCGCACGGCGTCCTGCACCCGCTGTTCCTCCGCTGCGCTCATCACGCCGCTCCTTCCGTGGCCGCCCACTCCAGCCCGAGGCCGGCCAGCGCGGCGAGCTTGTCGACGGTCAGCTTGGCCCGGCGGCTCTTGCTGTTCGACAGGAACACCCCGAGCTTCACCTCCGTCCCGTCCTCCAGCCGCTCTACGTGGGCCCTGGGGACCTTCACAGAGCCTTCCCGGGCCTTGTACTGCGCCAGGGCCGCCACGCCCTTCTCGAAGGCGCCCAGCGGCGTCGTGGACGGCTTCGCGGACGCCTCCGGCTCCGGGGCCGGGGCGAACGGCGTGATGCCGAGCTGCTCCAGGCGCTCGCGCTGCCCGTCGTGCAGGGACTCCCACACCTCCGGCGTGCGCTGCCTGGCCAGCCACTTCCCGATGTCCATGCCGTGGACCGTGAAGCCGGGCAGGACGTCGGCCTGGCCTTCCTCGTCGGCCACCAGCTCGCGCAGCGCGGCGTAGTGCCGCTGCCACTCCGCCGGCCACTTCGGGTTCCAGTCCTCGTCGATCTCCTTGAGCGCCGTCTCCCACTCGGGGTGGCCCTCCAGGGCACCGGGGCGCCGGAGGTTGGACAGCCACTGCCCCACCGGCCGGTCCAGCGCCGTCGCGGACCGGGGCGCGCACAGCGTCCAGTGCTGGTCGTAGTACGCCTTGGCGGCCTCCAGGTTCTCCTGGAACCGCTCGTCGGCCAGCGACCAGACCATGCCGAGCTTCTCCAGCCGCTGGGCGCGCAGGCCGGTCATCTGCCCCGCCCCGTACGCCCGTCGCTGCTCCGCGACCCACTGCCCAAGGGGGTACGCGCCCTCCTTGTGCCCGTACGGGACCCGGGCGTGAAGCTCACGATCCGCGAACTTCTTGAGCGACGCCCAGCCGCGCCCCCAGTCCTGGCGCTCCGTGTCGATCACGTTGAAGGAAATCCAGTCCGCGACCATCACAGGGTCACGGGGAGCGGCAAAACGGAGCAGCAGACGGGATTCGTCCTCGCCTTCCTCGGGCGGCGGACCGATGTACTCGGACGGCTGCGCGACGTCCTTCTGAGGCTCCTGCGGAATCGCGAGCAATTCGATTGCCTCTTCGTCGTGAGCCCGCAGACCCTCCAACACCTTCACCAAAGGCCGATACGATCCGGAGGTGAACATGTCTTCCGGCTTTTCTCCAGGCTGGAGAAATACCGGCACGATCAAAGAGGCCACCTTGCCCTGTCCGGGCTTCTGACGGAGCGCCCGGCCAATTGCCTGGACGATGTCGTGCGGAGCGCCCTTGGGGTCCAGAAGGGCCACCGAGTCCACCGCCCGGATGTCCACGCCCTCGCCCAGGACCCGGCAGTTCGAGAGCACTGCCCGCTGCGCGGTGGACCCGAAGCCGCCCAGGACGCCCCGCCGGCGCTCGGGCACATGCTCACCACACAGCCAGTCCGCCCAGATCCGGGCGGGGTACTTCTCGGGCTGGTCAGCGTGCAGCTTCGCCGCCACGCGCTCCAGGCCCTCCGCGTACGCCTGCGCCTCTATCGTCCGGTGGTGGAAGGTGATGCACGTCGACAGGTCGTGCTGCTCCATCGTGTGCAGCAGCGCGGCCTGGAGCGCCCCGAGGCGCTCACCACGGACCTTCTCGCTGTGCCGCTCCTCGCCCATCAGCCGCTCCGGGGTGACGACCGGGTCCTGGAGCTCCAGGACGATGATCTGGTACCGCGCCAGCAACTTTCGCGACACGGCCGACGCCAACGAGAGCTTGTAGAGGACCGGCCCGAAGACCCTCTCGTCGTCCATGGAGGCCGCCATCTCACGCGGCAGCGGGTCACGCACCCCCTCCGCGACCTCGCGGTTCAGCCGCTCCTCCCAGATCCGCGGCGTGGCCGTCAGGTACAGCCGGCGGTGCGACGGGATGACGCCTTGGTTGTGGACGTCGGCCCACGCCTTACCCATCGAGCCCGACGTCCGGTGGGCCTCATCGACCACCGTGAGGTCCATCGGGGCCAGCTGCTGCCCGTAGGCGCCCTCGAAAGCCTCCGCCAGAACACCGAGGCTGGCGTACGTTCCGAAGATGGTGACCGGCCCCGAGCTGTGCCACAGAGCCAGCTGCACGGGATTCGTGGTGGAGCGCACCTTGAGGTTCCACAGCTCCGGGTCGTCGGTGAGGCTGCACACCGCAACCGCCGGCCCCGTGTGCCCAGCGCCGCGCCACGCCTGCACCGTCTGGGTCAGAAGGTCCAGCGTCGGCACCAGGACGAGAATGCGGCCCTTGGGCACAATGCGCTTCGCCGACGTCGCCGCAATGATGGTCTTTCCCGTGCCACACGCGGCGTGCACCTGCCCGCGAAGGCCATTCACGGGGATACCGCCCGGCGGGATATCGAAGCCCCGCACGATGGCGGCAACTGCCTCGATCTGGTGGTCACGCAACTTCACGGCCATTTCCCGTGTTCTCCTTTTCGCGGAATGTCGCGCGTAATCAGAATGGAAGGTCCCGGCGCGATGGTGTGGCCCGGGGTTGTGGTGTCTGGTCCCAAACACTACACAGGCACGACCCGTGATGCATCACCCGCGCGCCAACTTTCACCCCCAGGGTGATACATGGCCGAATCTTACCCCGAAGCGGCCGGTTGTCCTGTATGCTGATGGGGTATTGGTGAGCTTGACCGGGCGGGTTCGAGGGTGGGGGAGTGGCCAGGGTGGAGCGCAGCGGAACCCTTCACTGCGGTGAGGCCGGCACCCGATCGAGCCGACAGGCCGTCACATCCGTTGCGGGGGTGGTGGCCAGGAACCCCAAGCCCTACACAGGGCCGCGCGTGATACACCTCCCCCTGCTGCCAGCCCAGGCGACCGCGCTTGCGCGGGTGCCCGCAATGAGCGCTTGCGCGAATTGCATTCCCCTCCGGAATTCCGTTTACGGAATTCCATTCCGGCGCTTGCGCCGGAATTCGAATTGCGCTTGCGCAATTCATTCACTATGACCCGGCTTGCCGGGGCATACCCCGCTC